>JANNWL010000147.1:0-2295 GCA_031414735.1 Burkholderiales bacterium
CGCTGTCGTCGTGCAGCAAGGTCAAGCCGTCCTCGATGCATCTTGTGGCGATCAAGGTGTCGATGGTCTTTCGCACCGTGATGCCCATGGCCCGCAAGGCGCGGTAGTTCGCGGCGGCCTTCAAGGCCAGGTCGTAGCCGCGCAAGCCCAGGTGCGCGAAGGTGTCGAAGACCTTCTTCACTGACGCGAACTGCCGTTGATCACGAATGCCTTGCAAGACCTCGGCGGCAATCAGGTCACCCACGGCGATGCGGGTGCGGCCCAAGCACGAGTTCAACTGGGCCACCTGCGGGGTGTCGGCCGCGCGGAAGTGGTCGATCCAGACGCTGGAGTCGACCAGGATCAACGGTCGGTCCTCATGGCCTTCAGATCACCTTCCCACGTGATCTTGCCTCGCAGGCTGCGGGCCTTCTCCTGCGCGCTCAGGTCAAGCAGCGTTTGCAGGCCCAGTTCGACGGCTTCCTTCGTGGTCTTCGCGCCGGTGGCGCGGAGCACGTCGTTCATGAGCTTGTCGTCGATCTCGATGTTGGTCCGCATGATGTGTACCTGTGAGATGTTTGGTACAGGTATTGGCGCCGTCGGTTTATCGCTGATCGAGCGAAGGGCGGTATGTCACGGCCCCGAGGCCATCGGCGCCACCTTCACCACGCCCGGCACCGCCGCGCGCAGCGCAGGCTCGAACTGTGTCGCATCACCGGCCACCACTGCCCGGCGCTGCTCCGCGCCGAAGTGTTTGCGCGCATAGCGCTGCACGGCGCCAGCGTCCACTGCGCTGAGCGCGGCGATGCGCCCGCGCAAGGCGTCGGGCGGCAGGCCCGCAGTCACCAGCGCAGCGACCTGACCGGCCAGGCCGGCGGTGGTCTCCACACTGCGGCTGAGGTTGCCGATGAGGGTGGCCTTGCGTGCGGCCAGCTCGTCCGTGGGCACGGGGGCTTGCAGCAAGCTGTCGAGTTGGGCGTGCACGAGTTGCAGCACCTCCGCGGCCGACTCGTTCTTGGTCTGCGCCGACGCCAGCAGCAGGCCGCCGCTGCGACGCGTGTCGAAACTGCTGCCGGCGCCGTAGCTCAGTCCGCGCTTGATGCGGATCTCGAAATTGATCCGCGACGAGTAACCCATGCCGAGCACGGCGTTGGTGACCGCGCCTTCCGCGTTGTCGGCCGCGCCGCGCGCCGGTATGGGCAGGGCCACGGTGACGCTGGCCTGGCCTGAAGCGCCCCCCATGTCGACCAGCGTGAGCGCGTCCTTGCCCAGCGCCCCGGCCACGGGCAGCAGCGCGGGCAACGGCTGTGCCGGCGCCTTCCAGCCGCCGAAGTGGCGGCGCGCCAGGGCGACGGCCTCGGCCAGGCCGATGTCGCCGGCCAGCACCAGCACGGCGTTGTCGGGCCGGTAGTGGGCGCGGTGAAGCGCCATCACATCGGTGCGCGTGATGGCTTGCAGGCTGGCCGGCGTGCCGCGCACCGGTCGGCCGTACGCGCCGCTGCCGAACACGGCTTGCTGCGCGGCCATTGACGCTTGCGTGCCCGGGCTGGCATAGCGCACCTTCAGCTCGTCCAGGCTTTCGTCGCGCAGGCGCTGCAGCTCGGCCTGTGCGAAAGCGGGCTTCCGCGCCGCCTCGGCCACCAGGGCCAGGGCTTGGTCCAGGCGCGGCGTGGTCACCGTCATCTGCACGGTGCTGCGGTGCCAGTCGGCGCTGCCGTCCAAGGTGCCGCCCAGGGCTTCGGCCGCCTGGGCCTGGGCCGGTGCACTGCGGCTGCGTGTGCCGCGGGTCAGCAGCCCGGCGCTCAGGGCCGCCAGGCCGGGCAGGGCGGGCGGGTCGACCTCGGCGCCCGACAGCACCAGCAGTTGCGCCGTCACCAGCGGCAGGCCGCGGCGCTCGGCCACCACCACGCGCAGGCCGTTCGGCAGGGTCTGCTCCTGCGGCGCGGCCAAGCTCAGCGGGCGCGGTGCGGCCGGTGGGGGCGGCGTGTCGAACGGCTGGGCACGAGCATGGTGCAGCCACATCACGCTGGTGCAGAACAGCGCCGCCATGCGCCACGACAAGTTACTGACGCGCATCATTTCGGGCCACCTTCCTGTGTGTATTCGATGGTCACGTGACGCGGCCCCGCCAGGTATTTGCGGATCACCCGCTGCACGTCGGCGGCGGTCACGGCGGCCAGCGCGTCCAGGTTGCGGTTGGCCCTGCCCGGGTCGCCATCGAGCACGGCCGCGTCAGCCAGGGCCTGCGCCAGGCCGGCGGGGGTCTGGCGGGCGGTGAGTGCTTCCGTCAGCAGGCTGGTCTTCGCCTTGTTCAAC
>JANNWL010000148.1:0-3460 GCA_031414735.1 Burkholderiales bacterium
CACGTGCTGCCAGAAGGCGTTCAGACGTTCCATGCGCTGCTCGATCGGGTTGCCGGCGATCAGCGCGGCATTGATCGCGCCGATCGATGTGCCGATGACCCAGGCGGGCTCGATGCCTGCGTCGTGCAGCGCCTCGTAGACCCCCACCTGGTAGGCCCCCAGGGCGCCGCCGCCCTGAAGCACCAGCACCACCTCGCCGGGCAGGCCGGACTGTGGGGCCGCGCGTCGGCGCCGGCTGGCGGCGGCTGTGGCTGTGGTCGTGTTCATCGTAGGTCTCCAAGATTGCGTTTGTTGCTCGACTGGGTGAGCCCGCGCCGGCACTGGGAAGTCGCCGGCGCGGGCGCAGGCTCACATCATCTTTTCCATCGTCGCCGGCTTCTTGTCGTTGACGATGTCGCCGATGGTCAGGCTGACCGGCACTGAGCCGGTGTTCTTCCACCAGTGCTTGGTGCCCATGAACTCGCGCGCGGTCTCGCCGGCCTTGTGCAAGATGGGCACGGCGCACTTGCTGCTGTACTCATAGATCTCGCCGCTGTTGACCATGATCAGCGCAGGCCGGTCTTCATGGCTGTGCAAGGGCACCACGCCGCCCGGCATGATGGTCATCTGGCGCAGGCGCAGACGGCGCTGGTCGAGCTTGACGTTTTCCTTGGCCAGGTCGATCGACGCGAGTTCGGTGTCGACGACGCCCACGGGTGCGGTGGCCGCATCCTTCAGGTCGTTGGCAGCCACCTTGTCGGGCGGGCACACGCCGGCGTGGGCAAGGCCGGCGGCGGCCAGTGCGGTTGCGAGGGCGATTTGGCGAAAGGTCAGGTTTTTCATGAAAGATCTCCTGGAAGACTGGCACAGCGGCCGGGTTGATGAAACGGATCGGGATTGAATTGAGGTTCGACGCTTCAGTGCGCCGTCCAGCCACCTTCGATGGGCAGGATGGCGCCGGTGATCGAGGCCGCGTCGTCGGAACACAGGAATGACGTCAGCGCCGCCACTTGTTCGACGGTGACGAACTTCTTGGTCGGCTGCGCGGCCAGCAGCACGTTGCGGATGACTTCTTCCGGGGTGATGCCACGCGCCTTGGCGGTGTCCGGAATCTGCTGCTCGACCAGCGGCGTCAAGACGTAGCCCGGGCACACCGCGTTGACGGTGATGCCCAGCTCGGCGACCTCAAGCGCCACGGTCTTGGTGAACCCGGCCACGCCATGTTTGGCCGTGACATAGGCCGACTTGTAGGGGCTGGCCACCAGTGCGTGGGCTGAGGCGATGTTGACGATTCGGCCGAAACCCTTCTTCTTCATCGCAGGCAGTGCCAGCCGCGTGGTATGGAAGCCGGCCGACAGGTTGATGGCCAGGATGGCGTACCACTTGTCGACCGGGAACTCGTCGACCGGCGCCACATGCTGGATGCCGGCGTTGTTGATCAGCAGGTCGATACAGCCGAATTCCGACAAGGCCTGGCCCATCATGGCTTCGATGGCTTCTGGCCGGCTCATGTCGGCGCCGTCGTAGCGCACCTGCACGTCGTATTGCTCGGCGAGTTCGTGTCTCAGCCGCGCGATGGCGTCGGGCTCACCGAAACCGTTGAGGATGACGTTGGCGCCTTGCGCGGCCAGGCTGCGGGCGATGCCCAGGCCGATGCCCGAGGTCGAGCCGGTGACGAGGGCGGTCTTGCCGATGAACATGATGAAGTGCTCCTAGGGTTGGGGTTGTTGGATCGGGGCAGCGGACGCCTGCGCTGCGATAGGCGCGTCGAGATCGGCCGTGCGGGTGAAGCGCAAATGGGTGATGTCGAGCGGGAAGAACAGGCTCCAGGTCCACTCCACCCAGATGCGCACCTTGCGGCCCAGCGTGGGCATGCGCGACAGGTAATAGGCGCGCCAGACCAGCCAGGCGGGCAGGCCGGTCAAGGGCAGACCCATCAGCAGGGCCACGCCCTTGTGGTGTCCGGTCGTGGCCATCATTCCTTTTGACCGGTGGTGGAAGGCGCTGGTGGTGCGGCCTTCGATGTGGGCGACGAGGTTGCGGGCCATCTGCGTGGCCTGCGCGACCGCGAATTGCGCGGTCGGCGGGCTGGTCTGCCTGTCGGCGGCGTTGACGGTGGCGGCGCAATCGCCCAGGGCCCACAGCCTGGGCCGCCCTGCGACCTGGCCGTCGGGCTCGGTCACGATACGGCCGCGAAGCGCGGTCACGGCAAGTTGATCGACCAGCGGATGGCTGCGCGCACCGATCGTGCAAATGACGTTGTCAGCCGCCAAGCGGGTGCCGTCGACGAGGTCGACGCCGTGGGCGTCGACAGCGGCGGCGCGCGCGCCCAGGCGCACATCGACGCCGCGCTGGCGCAGCGACTGTGCGGCGGCTTCGCCGAGCCGGGCCGGCAGTTCCGGCAGCAGGCGGTCCATGTCGTGCAGCAGCGTGACGCGCAGCTCGTCGGCCTTGACGCGGCGATAGTGGCGGTGGGCGCTGCGGATGAAGTCAGCCACAGCCCCCGCGACTTCCACACCCGAGAAGCCGCCGCCGATGACGACGAAGTGGCCCAGCGCGCGCCGTTGCTGCTCGTCGCTGATCAGCTCGATGTGGGCCAGGCGCTGCAGCAGGCGGTTGCGGATGTGCATGGCGTCGCCTACCAGCTTGAGCGGCAGGGCGTGCTCGGCCAGGCCTGGAATGATCGTCAGGTTGGCGCGTTGGCCGAAGGCCAGCACCAGATGGTCGTATGCGATCTCGAGCGGCCCCGCCAAGGTTGAGCAGGCCAGAACCTGCGCCGCGCTGTCGACCCGCTCCAGACGGCCCATGATGAACCGCGTCGCGGGCACCATCTCGCGGATCGGTGCGATCACGTGTTCGGGGAACACGGCCGCCCCGACCACTTCGGCGAGCATCGGATTGAACGTCGTGTAGCTCTCTTCGCTCAGCAGCACGACCTGCCAGCCCGGGGGCACACGGTCTTCCAGCGAACGCGCCAACGTCGTGCCGGCAAAGCCGCCGCCGGCGATCACGATGGTCTTGAGGGTGGGTGGGTGGGTGTTCATGGCTTGTTCAACAGCAAAGGCAAGCCTAGGGTCGGCCGGCCACAATGGAAAATCACAAAAATTCATCGACTCATCGGTGCCGGTTATTGCGCAGGCGTTGATTCGCTGTCATGTTTTGCCGCTGGCGGCGAAAGGGTTGTGCGACTGCCATCCATGCGCGCGAAGAGGCTCGCTGCCCGACCCGGGCCCGACATTGCCGGACGGGCCTGCAAGTCGCCGCTCCAGGGTCACTCGGCCGCCGGAACATGCGCATGCCTGCCAGCCTGCTGCTGATGGCGGTAACGCGCCGGCGTGAAGCCCAGCTGTTTGCGCATCACCTGCGTCAGATGTTGTTGGTTGGCGAAACCGCAGGCCGCAGCCACATCGGCCAGCGACTCGCGACCGCTCTGCAGCAATGCCTGGGCCTGGTGCAACCTCTGCGCCATCACGAACTGGTG
>JANNWL010000149.1:0-2116 GCA_031414735.1 Burkholderiales bacterium
TTGCGGATCGGCCCGGGTGCTGGCCGAGCAGCTCGCTGGACGTGACGCGCCGCTGGACGTGGCCCGGCTCGGTGTGGCGCGGCTTCGCTGACCAGCCCGTCAGGTTCAGAATCCCGCCATGACCCACTTGGGCGGCCCCCACCGCATCACGCCCGCGGGCGCAGCCCGCCCGCTCCACAGCGCGGCCGCAACGCGCCTGGCCGAGTCCTTGGCGCTGGCGCAGCATCCCCCCGGTGCCCTGATGGCGCGCGCCGGCTTGGCCGTGGCACAACTGGCCATGGCGATCGCGCCCCACGCCCGGGTGGTGCGGGTCTTTGCCGGGCCCGGCAACAACGGCGGCGACGGCCTGGTGGCCGCGCGGCACCTGCACGCGGCGGGCAAACAGGTTGTGGTCACGATGCTCGGCGACCCCGCCCGGCTGCCACCCGACGCTGCAGTTGCCTGGGCCGACGCTGCGGCGGCCGGGGTGCCGATGCAGCGCTGGTCGGGCCACGCCGACACGCCCACGCCACCGTGCGATCTGGCCATAGACGCCTTGCTCGGGCTGGGCGCCGCCCGCGCTGTCGCCGGTGACCTGGCAGATGCGGTCACGGCCATCAACCAGTGCGGCGCGCCGGTGCTCGCCGTGGACATCCCCTCGGGCCTGAACGCCGACACAGGCGCCGCACTGGGCGGACCGCTGGTGCAAGCCCACAGCACCTTGTCGCTGTTGACACTCAAGCCCGGCTGCTTCACGGCCGAGGGTCGCGACCATGCCGGCCAGGTGTGGCTGGACAGCCTGGGCGTGTCAGCGGGTCAGGCCACGGCAATCCTGACCGGCACGCCGCAGACCGTGGCACGCCCGCACGCCGCGCACAAGGGCCGCCACGGCGACCTGGCCGTGGTCGGCGGCGCGCGCGGCCTGGTGGGCGCGGCGTGGCTGGCAGCCCGGGCCGCGCTGGCCGCGGGCGCCGGCCGGGTCTTCGTGAGCCTGCTGGACGAGCAGGCGGCAGCAATCGACCTGCAGCGTCCCGAGCTGATGTCGCGCCCGCAGTGGTGGCGGTCGACACCCGAGGTCCTGCGCCGGACCACCGTGGTCTGCGGCTGCGGCGCAGGCGACAGCCTGGCCGAGGTCCTGCCCCCGCTGCTGGCCCATGCAGGCAGGCTGGTGCTGGATGCCGACGCCCTGAATGCCATTGCCGTCGATGCGGCGCTGCTGTCTTCGCTGCGCGGCCGCGCAGCCCGGAGCCGCGCCACCGTGCTGACGCCCCACCCGCTGGAAGCCGCCCGCCTGCTGGGCTGCAGCGTGGCGCAGGTCCAGCAGGACCGGATCGCCGCGGCTGTGTCCTTGGCCGAACGCTGCCGCGCCACGGTGGTGCTGAAAGGGTCGGGCAGCGTGGTCGCCACCGTCGGCGCCCTGCCCTGCATCAATCCGACCGGCAACGGCGCCCTGGCCACCGCGGGCACGGGCGATGTGCTGGCCGGCTGGATCGGTGGCCTGTGGGCGCAGCCCGACGCACCAGGCGCCCAGGACGTGGCGGCCGCGGCCGTCTGGCAGCACGGCCGCGCCGCCGACCGCTTCGTTGACGGCGGCGGCGTGGGGTCGCTTTGTGCGGCATATCTGGTCGGGTGGATGGCTGCCGGCCGCTCTGCCGACGCTTGAACGCTGCTTGAAATCCGTCAGCGTCGCGTTCGTGGCCGCGGTGCGGCACGCGCCGGTGCGGGCTTGCGCGAACGCTTGGCAGCCCCTGCGGCCGCGCCGGTCTTGCGATCGCGCGCGGTGGCCTTGACATCGCGGTCCGCCGCGCGCACGGCGGCCAGTTCGACCACGGCACTGGCGGGCCGGGGCCGGTCGGTGCGCCCCTTGTCGAGCAGGCGGTCGTCCTCGCCCTCGCGCACCATGCGGAAGTCGATTTTGCGGCCGTCCAGGTCGACGCGACTGACCTGCACGCGCACCCGCGTGCCCACCGAGTAGCGCAACCCGCTGCGCTCGCCGCGCAATTCCTGGCGCGCTTCGTCGAAGCGGTAGTACTCGCCGCCCAGTTCGGTGATGTGGACCAGGCCGTCCACGTACAACGCGTCCAGCGTGACGAACAGGCCGAAGCCGGCCACGGCGCTGACCGTGCCCGAAAACTCC
>JANNWL010000150.1:0-1795 GCA_031414735.1 Burkholderiales bacterium
GGCGTGAAGGAGTTGCAGCGGGTCGAGGTGCTGCACGGCGCGCTGCACATCGGTGCGGCGGCGTCGCTGGAAGCCGCCTGGCAAGCCCTCGCCGCGCACTGGCCCGCCTTGCGCGACCTGTGGCTGCGCTTTGCATCGCCGTCCATTCGCGCCGCCGGCACGATGGGCGGTAACGTGGCCAATGGCTCGCCCATCGGCGACTCGGCCCCGGTGCTGATGGCCTTGGACGCGACCATCGTGCTGCGCCGTGGCGACCAAGTGCGGCAGATGCCGCTGGCCGATTTCTACACCGGCTACATGCGCAACCTTCTGCAGCCGGGTGAGTTCGTGCAGGCGTTGACCGTGCCGCTGCCGAGCCCGGCAGAGCAGGTGCGCGCCTACAAGGTCAGCAAGCGCTTCGACTGCGACATCTCGGCGGTCTGCGCCGGGTTCGCCATCGCCTTGGACGGCGACGTGCTGACCGATGTGCGCTGGGCCTTTGGCGGCATGGCCGCCACGGTGCAACGTGCCGCCCATGCCGAGGCCGCGGTGCGTGGTCAGCCGTGGAATCAGTCCACCATGCAGGCGGCGATGGCGGCGCTGGCCCAGGACTTCACGCCGCTGAGTGACGCCCGCGCCAGTGCGCCCTACCGGTTGCAGGTGGCGCAGAACCTGATCCAGCGCTTGTGGCTGGAGACCCGCCGCGACAGCCCGCTTACCGAGAACCAGGTCAACGTCTGGGCCCGCGAGGCGGTGTCGTGAACAAGCCCAGCGATGGGCCGCTGACACCGGCGCCCGCGCTGCCCGCCGTGCACCGCGGCGTCGCAGGGCAGGGCGTGCCGCACGAGTCGGCGCACCTGCACGTGGCGGGTGCCGCGCCGTACACCGACGACCTGCCCGAGCTCGCGGGTACCTTGCATGCCGCGCTGGGCCTGTCGCCCGTGGCGCATGGCGTGCTGCGCGGCCTGGACCTGGACCGCGTGCGCGCCATGCCCGGTGTGGTGGATGTCTTCAGCGCGCAGCACCTCCCCGGCCGCAACGACTGTGGCGCGCTGGTTGCCGACGACCCCATCCTGGCCGGTGAGCCTGGCGCCGTGCTGCGCTACCTCGGCCAGCCGGTGTTTGCCGTGGTTGCCCGCACGCGCGATCAGGCGCGCCGCGCCGCCGCACTGGCCGCGCAGGTGGTGCAGGCCGAAGTGCTGCCGCCCGTCCTGACGCCGCAGCAAGCCCACGCCGCGCAGCAGTACGTGGTGCCACCCATGCACTTGCTGCGCGGCGACGCGCGCAGTGCCATCGACCAGGCGCCGCACCGCATCACCTCGCAATTCGACGTCGGCGGGCAGGAACAGTTCTACCTGGAAGGCCAGATCAGCTATGCCGTGCCCACCGAAGACGGCGGCATGAAGGTGTTCTGTTCCACCCAGCACCCCAGCGAGATGCAACACCACGTGGCCCACGTGCTGCAGCGCCCGTCGCACGCCGTGCAGGTGGAGTGCCGGCGCATGGGCGGTGGTTTCGGCGGCAAGGAATCGCAGTCGGCCCAGTTCGCCTGCGTGGCTGCGGTCGCCGCAGCGCGCCTGCAGCGCCCGGTGAAACTGCGTGTGGACCGCGACGACGACTTCCTCATCACCGGCCGGCGCCACTGCTTCCACTACGAACTGGCAGCCGGCTTCGACAACGACGGCCGCATCCTGGGCGCCGAAGTCACCATGGTTTCTCGCGCTGGCCACTCGGCCGACCTGTCCGGTCCGGTGATGACGCGCGCCCTGTGCCACTTCGACAACGCGTACTGGCTGCCCCACGTGGCCCTGCACGG
>JANNWL010000151.1:0-14331 GCA_031414735.1 Burkholderiales bacterium
CACAACGTGTTCAGCGACGCCGGCGTGGCCAGCCGGCCCTGGTCGCTGGAGCTGCTGCCGCTGATGATCGAGCCGGCAGACTGGGCCGCCATCGAGGCCGGCGCCGTGCAGCGCGCCGAGCTGCTGCAGCTGATGCTGGCCGACTTGTATGGCCAGGGTCCGAAGAGTCAGCGGCTGCTGCACGAAGGCCTGCTGCCGCCAGCGCTGCTGTACCGCCACCCGGGCTGGTTGCGGCCCATGCAGGGCGTGCGCCCGCCGGGCGGCATGCACCTCTACATCGTGGGCTTCGACCTGGCGCGTGGGCCGGATGGCCGCTGGTGGGTGGTGGCGCAGCGCACGCAGGGTCCGTCGGGTCTGGGCTACGTGCTGCATAACCGGCTGGTCATCTCGCGCCAGTTCCCCGATGCCTTTCGCGACCTGCGCGTGCAGCACATCGCGTCCAGCTACCGCCGTTTGCTCGACAGCCTGGAGCAAGCCGCCGCCCAGGTGGCCCGCGGCGACACGCCGCGCGTCGTGCTGTTGACTCCCGGGCCCTACAGCGAGACCTACTTCGAGCACGCCTACCTGGCGCGCTACCTGGGCCTGCCGCTGGTCGAAGGTGGCGACCTCACGGTGCGCGGCGAACGCCTGTTCCTGAAGACGGTGGACGGCCTGGAGCCGGTGCACGGCGTGCTGCGTCGGCTGGACGACGACTGGTGCGATCCGCTCGAGCTGCGCCCCGATTCGGCCCTGGGCGTGCCTGGCCTGATGCAGGCCGCACGGGCCGGCACGGTGGTCATGGCCAACGCCCTGGGGAGCGCCTTTCTGGAGTCGCCCGCGATCCAGGGCTTCCTGCCGGCCATCGCCCGCCGCCTGACCGGGCAGGACCTGCAACTGCCCGCCCTGCCCACCTGGTGGTGCGGCGAGGCCGCGGCGCGGCAGGACGTGACGGGCAAGCTCGACAGCATGTTCCTGCGCAGCACCTTTCCCCGCGGCGGGCGCACGTCGCAGGTTCACGGACCCGGCGCGGTCGACATCGCCGGCGATCCGGACGCCTGGACGGCGCAGGGCCGGTTGCGTTTTTCGCGCGCACCGATCTGGAGCGAAGGTGCGGTCATTCCGCGCCCTGCGATGGTGCGTGTTTACGTCATTGCCGACGGCGGTGGGCGCTGGCACATGCTGCCTGGCGGCATGACCCGCGTCGCCCAGCGCGAAGACAGCAGTGTCTCGATGCAGCGCGGCGGCAGCAGCCTGGACACCTGGGTCCTCACCGACGGCCCGGTCGACACCTTTTCGATGCTGCCGCAGCGGCTGAATGTCGACGACATCGCGCGCCGCCGCGGCCCGGTCAGCAGCCGCACGGCAGAGAGCATGTTCTGGCTCGGCCGCTACACCGAGCGCTCTGAACACCTGGTGCGGCTGGCACGCGCCACGCTGATGCTCATCAACGCCGACAACGACGCCACGCCGCCCATGCTGCAGGCACTGTCCGGGTTGGCCGTCAAGACGGGCCTGGCGCCCGCGGGCGTGCCCACGCTGCTGCAGGCGCCGCACCTCTTCGAGCGTGCGGTGCTGGGCGGCCTGGGCCTGGAGAAGGGCGCCTACAGCGTGGCCTACAACCTGGCCGCGCTGGAGCAAAGCGGCCATGTGCTGCGCGAGCGTTTGTCGACCGAGCAGTGGGGCCTCATCCGCGCCGTGCGCGAGGTGTTTTCCCAGGCGCTGCAAGCCCCCGCGGGCAGCCTGCCTGGCATGGCGCAGGTGCTGCCTGCGCTGGACCGCGTGGCGCTGAAGCTGGCCGCCATCACCGGCACCCAGACCGACCGCATGACGCGCGACCACGGCTGGCGGCTGCTGGCGGTGGGCCGGCTGCTGGAACGCCTGATCGGCCTGGCCGCCACGCTGCGGGCCTTTGTCGAAGCCGGCGCGCTGAACTCTGCCGCCGGCATCGACCTGGCGCTGGAACTGTTCGACAGCGTCATCACCTTTCGCGCCCGTTACCAGCGCCACGAAGACCTGCTGGCGCTGACCGACATGCTGGTGCTCGACGGGTCCAACCCACGCGCCCTGGCCGGCGTGGTGCGGCGGCTGCGCAACGAACTGGGCAAGCTCCCCGGCGGACCCGAGGCGGTGCAGCCGCTGCTGGCCGAACTGCCCGATGAAGGCGCCGGGCTGACGCTGGAGTCACTGCGCGGCCTGGACGACGCGGCCATCGCCAGCGTGCTTCTGGATCTGTCATCGCGCCTGGCCGCCACCGCAACGCGCCTGGCCGACGGCGTCGCGGCACGCTACTTCACGCTGGCCCAGGGTCAGGACCAGCGGGTATGAACCTGAGCCGCAGCCCCGCCCTGCGCGAACTCGACGTCGTCCACGAGACGGGCTATGGCTACGCCAGCCCGGTGTCGCTGGCCCACCATCAGGCGCACCTGCAGCCTTTGCACGACGTGCACCAGCAGCTGCTGCACTTCCAGCTCGACATCCAACCCCGGCCGGCCCAGCGGCGTGACAGCGTCGACGCCATGGGCAACCCGCAATGCCACTTCAGCCTGGCCCAGCCCCACACGCAGCTGCAGGTGCGGGCCGCCAGCCGCGTGCGCGTGGCGGCCCGGTTCGACAGCCTGGACGCCAATGGCTCCCCCGCTTGGGATGATGTGGCCCGGGGCCTGCAATACAGGGCCCTCTGGCCGCTGCAGCCGGCCGTGGAGTTCGCGCTGCCCTCACCCTATGTGCCGCGCCTGCCTGTCCTGCGCGACTACGCTGCGCCTGACTTCCCCGCCGGGCGACCCTTGGCGCAGGCGGCGCTGGCGCTGATGCACCGACTGCACGCCGACTTCCGCTACGAGAGCCAGAGCACCGACATCGACACGCCGCTTGCGCAGGCCTTCGCCCAGCGGCGTGGCGTGTGCCAGGACTTTGCCCACCTGATGGCCGGCGCGCTGCGCATGCTGGGCCTGCCAGCGCGCTACGTCAGCGGCTACCTGCTGACGAGTGCGGCCGAGGGCGATGCGCCGCTGCTGGGCGCCGATGCGTCACATGCCTGGGTCCAGGTGTGGTGCCCGGGCACCCCTGGTGTGCCCGACACCGGCCCCGGCGCGGGCTGGCTGGACCTGGACCCTACCAACGACCTCGTGCCCGCGAGCAGCCATGTGCGCGTGGCCGTGGGCCGGGATTTCGGCGACGTGACGCCGCTGCGCGGGGTCATCCGCGGCGGCGGACAGCACACCTTGAGGGTGGCGGTGACCACCGCCGAGACCGGCCCGCTTGTTGCTTCCCATTGACCACGGACTGACGATCAGGAGATGACACTGCCATGAAGTCCCCCTTTGACGAAATGAACAGCGCCTCGGGCGAGGTGCGCGAACAGTACCGCCGCTACAGGGTCTGGCTCGACCGCCAGCCTGGTGCCACCATGCAGGCGCGGCGCGAAGAAGCCGAGATGATCTTCCGCCGTGTCGGCATCACCTTCGCCGTGTACGGCGCCAAGGACGAAGACGCGAGTTCGGGTAACGGCGGCACCGAGCGGCTGATTCCCTTCGACCTGATCCCGCGCGTCATCCCCAAGCACGAGTGGGTGGACATGGAAGCCGGCCTGGTCCAGCGCGTGACGGCGCTGAACCGCTTCATCCACGACGTCTACCACGACCAGGAGATCCTGAAGGCCGGCGTGGTGCCCGCCGAGCAGGTGCTGAACAACAGCCAGTTTCGCAAGGAAATGATGGGCGTGGCGGTGCCGGGCAACACCTACTCGCACGTCTCGGGCATCGACATCGTGCGCGCCGGCAACCCCGACGGCAGCGGCGCCTACTACGTGCTCGAAGACAACCTGCGCGTGCCCAGCGGCGTGAGCTACATGCTGGAAAACCGCAAGATGATGATGCGGCTGTTCCCCGAACTCTTCAGCCTGCACCGCATTGCGCCGGTCGCCCACTACCCCGACCTGTTGCTGGAAACCCTGCGCGGCGTGGCCCCGGCCGGCGTCAACGAGCCGACTGTGGTGGTGCTGACCCCCGGCATGTACAACAGCGCCTATTTCGAGCACGCCTTCCTGGCGCAGCAGATGGGCGTGGAGCTGGTCGAGGGCCAGGACCTCATGGTGCGCAACGGCTTCGTCTACATGCGCACCACGCAAGGCCCGAGGCGGGTGGACGTGATCTACCGCCGAGTCGACGACGACTTCCTCGACCCCAGCGTTTTCCGCAAGGACAGCACGCTGGGTTGCGCCGGGCTGCTGGACGTCTACCGCGCCGGCAACATCACGCTGAGCAATGCGGTCGGCACCGGCATTGCCGACGACAAGAGCATCTATCCCTACGTGCCCAAGATGATCGAGTTCTACCTCGGCGAAAAGGCCATCCTGCACAACGTGCCCACCTACCTGTGCCGCGAGGCCGACGACCTCAAGTACGTGCTGGCGCACATGGGCGAACTGGTCATCAAGGAAGTCCACGGCGCCGGCGGCTACGGCATGCTGGTCGGCCCGGCGGCCAGCAAGGCCGAGATCGAGGAGTTCCGCGCCGTGCTGAAGGCCAACCCGACGAATTACATCGCCCAGCCCACGCTGTCGCTGTCGAGCTGCCCGACCTTCGTGGAAAGCGGCGTCGCGCCGCGCCACATCGACCTGCGTCCCTACGTGCTGTCGGGCCGCACCGTGCAGACGGTGCCGGGCGGGCTGACCCGCGTGGCGCTGAAGGAAGGTTCGCTGGTCGTCAACTCGTCGCAGGGCGGGGGCACCAAGGACACCTGGGTACTTGAAGACTGAGGGAGGACTGACCATGCTTTCACGCACCGCCGACCACCTTTTCTGGATGGCCCGCTACATGGAGCGGGCCGAAAACACCGCGCGCATGCTCGATGTGAACTACCAGACCTCGCTGCTGCCGCAGTCGGCCGACATGGCCGAAGAAGGTTGGCGCGGGCTGCTGTCCATCAGCGAGCTGACCGAGATTTTCGCCAAGCAGTTCGATGTCGTCACAGCCGACAACGTCATGCGTTTCATGGTCCACGACGAGGACAACCCGTCGAGCATCGCGTCCTGCCTGCGCGCCGCGCGCGAGAACGCGCGTGCCGTGCGCGGCGCGCTGACCACCGAGGTCTGGGAAACGCAGAACCAGACCTGGCTCGAATTCAACCGCCTGCTGCGCGAAGGCGCCTTCGAGCGCGACCCTGGCACCTTCTTCGAATGGGTCAAGTTCCGCTCGCACCTCAGCCGCGGCGTGACGGTGGGCACCATGCTGCAGGACGAAGCCTTGTACTTCCTGCGCATCGGCACCTTCCTGGAACGCGCCGACAACACGGCGCGCCTGCTCGACGTGAAGTTCCACGCCCTGGCTGGCGAGTACTTCGGCGCCGGCAACGTCAAGGAAAGCCAGGAGGTCGACTTCTATCACTGGAGCGCCATCCTGCGCTCGGTCTCCGGCTTCGAGGTCTATCGCAAGGTCTACCGCAACGTCATCCGCCCTGAACGCGTGGCCGAACTGCTCATCCTGCGGCCGGACATGCCGCGTTCACTGGCGGCCTGCATGAACGAGGCCGTGGCCAACCTGGAACTGGTGGCCAACGAGCAGAGCAGCGAGACCATGCGCCGCGCCGGCAGATTGCGGTCAGACCTGCAGTACGGCCGCATCGACGAGATCCTGGCCACCGGCCTGCATGCCTACCTGACGCAGTTCCTCGACCGCGTCGGTGCCCTGGGCGTGGGCATCAGTCGCGACTTCCTGGTGCCTATGAAGGCGTGAGGCCCCGAGTCGCAGCCCCGCGAACAGGCGCCACGGTGCGCTCAGTTCTGGCGCGCCCACGGGCCCAGGGTCAGCCGCTCCATCGTTGTCAGCGCCTGCTCGAAGTCCCTGGACTCGAGCATCGAGCGCCTGACCAGACCGGCCTGCACGCAGGCCGCGTAATGCAGCCTGACGGCATCGAAAGGCAAACCGAGCAGGGCCATGCCGGGCTGCGGCGCAGGCGGGGACATGGGGTGAATTGGCAAAAGCAAGTTCGGGAACATCTGGAGCCCTCCTTTGAGGAGCAGGCTAACAGGAATTCGGGTTTACCCTCAGTTGCGTACCGCACATCCGACGGCCCCCGGCGAACGGCAGCCTCAGCGGCACATCTACTCAAGGTCGGACTTTTGGCGCCTCGGTCTGACCGCCACCGCACAGCCAGGCGCCCACGGAGTTCAAGTCCTGCGTGCGCTTGCGGAAGACGCGGGGTACGGCGCAGGGCAGCGTCCTACGCCCATATCGGCGCCGTCCTAGGCGCTGCCCGCCGTTGCGGCGGCACGCTCGTCTCCTCGGTGCTTGCAGGTTGCGCCGCCCTGTTGGGCGGCGGTCGCAGGCACCCCAGAGCGGGACGCAGCATGCGCAAACTTCAAGCGAAGAATTCTCTGGTCCAGTGGCCGAGCATGCTTGCCATGGCGGCCATGGCGGCCACGGCGGTCCTGGCCGCAGGTTGTGGGGGCGGCGGTGGCGCAGGCGGCCCCGCGGTGCCCCAGCTCGGCGCCGCCCAGGTCGTGGTGCGCGACGCCTTTGGCGCGCCGGTGGCCGGCGCCACTGTCCAGCAGGCCACGGTCAACAGCGCTGCACTCACCACCGATGCCAATGGCGCCGCGCTCGTGGCGGCCCCACCGGGCACCGTCGGGCTGTCCATCTCTGTGCCGACCTTCGACCCGGTGGTCATACAAGCCGTGCTGGGCTTGAACGGCGTCACCAACGTGCCCGTCACCTTGCAGCGCACCACCGCCCCGGCTGGCGGATCGCTGGGCACCCGCAGCGGTGCGGCACCGGTGCTGTCGGCCGACGGCCGCACGCTTGCCTTCGAGGTCGAACTGGTGGTGGTGGGGGCCGACGCACAGCCGGTGGACGGCCTCGTGGCGGCTGACTTCCAGTTGCTGGCCTGCCAGCCGGATGCCGCCACCCCGGCGCCCGATTGCCTGCGCAATGCCCCAGCCGACCATGCCTATCTGGCGGGCGGCGCAGCCACCGGCCTGCAGGTGGTGGCCGCCCAGCCGGTGGTGGCCCACACCTTGGGGCTGCTGATCGACCAGAGCGGCAGCATCGCCAGCACCGACCGGCTGAACGCACGGCTGTACGCCGCCAAGTCGATGGTCAGCAGGCTGGCCGCAGGCGACCAGGCAGTGATCGGTGCGTTTGCCGACGGCGCCGGCGCGCGCCTGCCGCAGCAGCCACTGACCGTGCTGGCTACCGTGGTCTCCGCCGCGGCCGCACCGCAGGCCTTCGCGCCGCTGGATGCACTGGCCGGCCAGAGCGGCGGACAGACGCCGCTGTATGCGTCCATCGATGCCATGCGTGCCCGACTGGTGGCCGACGCCGCACTGCGGCCCGGCGTGCCGCGCGCGATGGCGGTGTTCACCGACGGCGCCGACACCTATTGCGGCACGGCCGTGGCCTGTGCCCAGCGCCGCCAGCAGGTGATCGACGCTGCCCGTGCCGACGGGGTGCGCCTGTTCACCATCGGGCTCAGCGGCAGCATCGACGTGGAGGCGCTCAGCCAACTGGCCACCGCCAGTGGCGGCGCCATGCTGTATGCCGACACGGTGGAGCAGCTCATCACCTTGTACGGCAGCCTGGGCCGGCTGATGAGCCTGGGCCTGCCGACCTACCGGCTGCGCTTTGTCGTCGACGCGGGCGAGGCCGGCGTGTTTGCCTCCGGGCAGACGGTGCTGGCGCGCGTGCGCGTGCTGGTCCGCGGCCAGCCGGTGGGGATTCCGCTGGCGGTCAGCATCCCCTGAGCCTGGCGCCCCAGCCCGAAGGCCGGGTTCAGGGTGCGCGGGTGTCGGCGCTGGTCGTGTCCTGCGTCAGCGTCATCAGGATGTCCGCATACCACGCACAGTTCAGGCCCAGCGTTTCGTCCACCGCCAGGTCGCGCCCCGCCATGTCCAGCCGGGCCGAGTGCACGCCTAGCAGCTTCCAGGGCAGCAGCGCGCCGGGGACAGCGGCCGGGTCGCGCAGAACCACCGGCGCGCCGCTGCTGCCGCGGTGGGTGCGGGCGTCGGTGAGGAAGTAGCCCAGGCCCTGGAAGCGCAGGCCAAAGGCCGTGGCCACCGCCGCCTGTCGCACCACGGGCAGGTGGTGCAGCGTGTCCTGAAAACCCAGCGGAAAGCCCACGATGAGCAGTGACGCGCCGATTTCCACGCGGCTGTCAGACGGCTGCACATGCGCCGGCGTGAAGGGCTGCAGGTGCATGCCCGCCGGCAGGGCCTGGCGGTCGAGCTCGATCACGGCCACGTCGATCTCACCGGCCGTGTCGGTACCCTGCTTCCACACGCTCTTGCCGTCGCGGTAAAGCATCAGGCTGTAACCCACCGACTTGCCCAGGTCGGCGGCGTTGGTGTGGATCTCGATTTCGATGCGGCTGGGGTGGTGCTTGCTGGGTGCGTCGATGACGACATGCCGGCTCGTCACCAGGTACAGCCGCCCGTCGCGTTCGAAGAAGAAGCCGCTGGCGTTGGTCAGCGGCTTGTCGATGTCGAAGGTGGCGATGCGCGCGGCGCTGAGCAGCAGGGTATCGATCATGCGAGGCTCCCGGCCGCAGCGGCACATGCCATGTCGCACCTTAACACCCGCTTCACATCGGCCGCGCGGCCGGCCAGTACCATCACACGCAAAGCAACGCGGCCCCTGCCGAGACCCGATGAAACGACGGACCCTGGCCCTGGTGGCCGCCATGCTGGCTTTGGCGGCAGCCGGCGCGGCGGTGTGGTGGGCGCAACGCCCGCCGCCCAAGCAAATCGACAAGTACCGCACCGTGCTGGTCGACCGCGGCGCCATTACCCAGGTGGTGATGGCCACCGGCACGCTGCAGGCACAGACCACCATCACCGTGGGCACCCAGGTCAGCGGCACGGTGCTGGAACGTCTGGCCGACTTCAACGACCGCGTCAAGCGCGGCCAGGTGCTGCTGCGGCTGGACCCCGCCAATCTGCAGGCGCGGTTGCGCCAGGCGCAGGCCCAGGCGGCGTCGGCCGGGGCCAGCCTGGCCCTGGCCCGCGCCACGCTGGAACGCAACCGGCGGCTGCTGGACCAGAACTTCATCTCCGCACTCGCGCTGGACCAGAACCAGCGTGAATTCGACGCTGCCCGTGCCAACGTGGAGGTGGCGCGCGCGCAAGTGGACGCAGCGCAGACGGATGTGAACAACAGTGTCATCAAGAGCCCCATCGACGGCATCGTCATCAAGCGCAACATCGATGTCGGCCAGACCGTGGCGGCCAGCTTCCAGACGCCCGAGCTCTTCCTGCTGGCGCGCGACCTGCGCGAGATGCAGATCCACACCAACGTCAGCGAAGCCGATGTCGGCATGGTCAAGCCGGGGCAGCTGGTGCGCTTCACGGTCGATGCCTTCCCGGATGCCGAATTCGAAGGCGTGGTCGAGCAGTTCCGGCTGAATTCGACCACCACGCAAGGCGTGGTCACCTACAACATCATCGTGCGCGTGGACAACCGAGACGAACGCCTGAAGCCGGGCATGACGGCACAGACGCGCATCGTGCTGCAGAGCAAGCCCGATGTGTTGCGCCTGCCCACGGCCAGCCTGCGCTTCCAGCCCGACGACGACGAGCGCAAGGCGATGACGGCCGGTGCCGCTGCGTCGGCACTTGCAGCCGGCGACAAGCCGGCCGTGTCGGAAGTCGCAGCCGCCTCGGCTGCGTCGGCAGCCGCCACAGCGGCCCTGGGCGACGACGGCGTGTTGACGCGCACGCGCAGCGGCCAGCGGGTGTTCCGCGTCTACACCGTGGGCGCCGGTCCCGGGCAGGTGCCGCAGGCGCACGAGGTAACGGTGGGCATCGCCAACACGCGCTACACCGAACTCGTCAGCGTGCTCAGCGGCAGCGTGAAGGCGGGCGACGCCTTGATCACGCGCCGCGCCGACGCGCCCGGTGCCGGGCGCTGACGGCCCGTCGCGGTGAGCGCCCTCATCACCCTGGCCGGGGTGGCCAAGAGCTACCGCAACGGTGAAGTCGTGACACCCGTGCTGCACGATATCGAGCTCACCGTGGTCGCGGGCGAGTACGTGGCGCTGATGGGTCCCAGCGGGTCGGGCAAGAGCACGCTGATGAACCTGCTGGGCCTGCTGGACCGGTCCGACAGCGGCCACTACCACCTGGCCGGGCGCGACGTGACGCAGCTGAACGCCGCGCAGCAGGCCGAGGTGCGCAACCAGACCATGGGCTTCGTGTTCCAGAGTTTCAACCTGCTCAAGCGCATGAACGTGGCCGAAAACGTCGCCCTGCCGCTGCTGTACGCCGGCAGTTCGCGCAAGGCTGCCCGGGCGCGCGCGCACGAGCTGCTGGCCCAGGTGGGCCTGGACGGCCTGGCCCACCGTCTGCCCAGCCAGTTGAGCGGTGGCCAGCAGCAGCGCGTGGCCATCGCCCGCGCCCTGGCCTGCAAGCCGCCGCTGCTGCTGGCCGACGAGCCCACGGGCAACCTGGACACCCAGACCACCGAGGAGGTGCTGTCGCTGCTGGACAACCTGAACGCCGAGCACGGCCTGACCATCGTGGTGGTGACGCACGAGAACGACGTGGCCGCACACGCCAAGCGACTGGTGCGTTTGAAGGATGGGCGCGTGGTCTATGACGGCGCCCCCCACCCGTGAGCGTCTTTCAAACTCTGCTCGAAGCCTTTCGCTCGTTGGCCGCCAACCGCCTGCGCACGGCGCTGACCATGCTGGGCATCGTCATCGGCATCGCCTCAGTGGTGCTGATGCTGGGCGTGGGCGACGCCGTGCGCGCCTTCATCGACCGCGAGCTGGCCGTGCTGGGCAGCAACCAGCTCATCGTGCAGCGCGGCGCGCCCACGGCTGGCGGTGGCGGCGGCCCGCGCCGGCCGCCCAACCCTGACGCCGTCATGCTGACGATTGACGACGCCGCCGCGATCAACCTGCTGCCCAGCGTGGCCGCAGCCGCCGCCACGCTGCAGAGCATCTTCCCGGTGCTGTATGGCGACAACAGCACGCAGAGCACGGTGTTGGGCGTGACGCCGGAGATGTTCCGCGTGCGCAACTGGGTGGTCGACCTGGGCGTGGCCTTCAGCGACGAAGACGTGCGTTCGGCCAACCGCGTCATCCTGATCGGCAGCAAGGTGGCCGAGGCCAACTACCTGCGGCGCGACCCGCTGGGCCAGGTCATCCGCGTCGGCGGGCGGCCCTTCACGGTGATCGGTGTGCTGGCCGGCAGCGGCCGCACTTTGGACGGCACCGACCTCGGCGAATTGCTGGTGGTGCCCGTCACCGCCTTGCCCCTGGCCATGCCGCGGCCGCGTTCCGTGCACTACATCAACGTGCAGTCGATCAGCGAACTGCGCCTGAAGGAAGCCGAGGCCGACGTCGCCGAGTTGCTGCGCGACCGCCGACGCATCACCGGCGACACGCCTGACGACTTCAACATCACCAACCTGGCCAGCATCGCGCAAACCGGCGCCAACATCGCCGCGGGCTTGTCGATCGGCCTGGGCGTGATCGGCGCGGTGTCGCTGCTGGTGGGTGGCATCGGCATCATGAACATCATGCTGGTCAGCGTGAGCGAACGCGTGCGCGAGATCGGCATCCGCATGGCCATCGGCGCCAAACCGCGCCACGTGCTCACGCAGTTCCTGGCCGAGGCGGTGGTGATGTGTCTGGTGGGCGGCCTGGTCGGCGTGGCCCTGGCTGCGGCAGGCGTGTGGGGTGTGAACCGCATCGGCGTGGCCGGCAGCTTCAGCATGAGCCTGTCGTTCATGCACGTGCTGGTCGCTGTGCTCTTTTCCACCGCCGTGGGCCTGTTCTTCGGCTTCTACCCGGCGCGGCGGGCGTCGCGGCTGTTGCCGATCGAGTGTTTGCGGCAGGAGTGATCGCCCAACCGCGGGCATGTCAACGCCGTCGCTTCAACTCCGCTGCCAGGTCGATGACGGCCATGGCGTAGTAGGCCGACCAGTTGTAGCGCGTGATCGCCCAGAAGTTGCGTGTGCCGGCCACATAGCTCGGTGCACGGTCGCCGTTCTGCAATTCCACCAGGGCCAGCGGGCCGTCGTGGACGCGGCCGGCGGCGTCGAGCACGGCGCCGCGGGTGGTGAAGTCGGCGGCACTGAAGGTGGGCAGGATGTCCGGGCCCAGCAGCGCGGCGCGGTCGCCGGTGTCCACCGGGACGGCCACCTCGAAGGTCGTGGGCACGTCGCGCTGCCAGCCGTGGCGGGCGAGGTAGTGCGCCACGCTGCCGACCACGTCGGCCGGGCTGCGCAGCAGGTTGATGTGGCCGTCGCCGTCGAAGTCCACCGCAAAGCGGTTGATGCTGCCGGGCATGAACTGCGGCAGCCCCATGGCGCCGGCGAAGGAGCCCTTCACCGTCAACGGGTCGACACCTTCGCGCGCGCACCAGACGAAGAATTCCTCCAGCTCCTCGCGGAAGAAGGCGCTGCGGTCGCGGCGGCCGGTGGGGAAGTCAAAGCTCAGCGTGGCCAGGGCGTCGATGACGCGGAAGTTGCCGGTGACGCGGCCGTAGAAAGTCTCGACACCGACGATGGCGACGACGACTTCCGCTGGCACGCCCCAGCGTTCGTCGGCCTCTTGCAGCCAGGCTTCGTTCTGTCGCCAGAAGTCCAGGCCTTCCTGGATGCGCCGCAGTTCGATGAAGCGGGCTCGGTAAGCCGCCCAGTTCTTGGCCGTGCCGGCCGGCGGCGGCATGATGAGTTTTTGCACCGCAGGCAGCCGGTGTGCGCGGGCCAGCGCGGCGCGCAGCCAAGCGGCGTCGATGCCGCGGCGCTCGGCGACTTCGGCCGCAAATTCACGCGCCAGCGGGTGCTTGTCGTAGTCAGTCTTTGCGGTCTTGGTGGCCTTGCTGGCTTGGGCGGTGGTGGCCAGGGCGGGCGGGCTCGCGCACAGCCACAGCAGGGTCGCCAGCATGCAGGCCAGCCAAGACGGCGTTCGGTGGGCGGTGGCGGGCAGGGGCATGCCCAGGATTATCGGCGGCCGGATACAGGCAGATCTGCGGCCAAGTCGGCCGGCAGCGCACGTGTGGCCGCCGCGAAGGCCCGCCACCAGCTTCGCTGCGGCTTGCCGGCAGGCGCGCCGCCGTAACGCTGGCGGTCCAGCGCGTCCAGCAGCTCGGCCAGGGCCTGGCCGCGCGGGCCCAGCACCGCACGCACGCGGGTGGCGCGGGCGCGCGGCGGGTCGTGGGCCTGCACGGCCACGCCCAGGCGCGCCAGGCGCTGTTGCACGCGGCCCTGCAGGCGCTGCCAGGGGTCTTGGCGACGGCGGTCCCACCAGGCCCAGGCGGCGCCGGCCAGGCTGGCCAGGCTGAGCACGCCAATCAGCAGCTTGGCCAGGTCCTGCCAGCTCGGCCGCTCGAAGCCGAGTTGTTCGAGCAGGCTGAACTGGCGTGCCCGCGAGTAGTTCAACACCCACTGGTTCCAGCGGTTGTTGATGGCCTCCCAGTTGGCGCGCAGGCGTTCGGCCAGGGCCGGGTCGAGGCCGCGCATGGCGCCGGCCACCAGGCCGGGCGGTGGCTGCAGGCTGCGGCTGCGCTGCACGCGGTCCGGGGCCACCGCGGCCGTCGGGTCGACACGCACCCAGCCGCGACCCTGCACCCAGTACTCGGCCCAGGCATGGGCGTGGCTTTGGCGCACGATCCAGTAGCCGTCCACCGGCGCCGGGTCGCTGCCCTGGTAGCCGGTGACGATGCGCGCCGGCACGTCCAGGGTGCGCATCACGACCACGAAGGCGGCTGCAAAGTGTTCGCAAAAGCCCAGCTTGCGGTCGAGCCAGAACTCGTCGACGGCCTGCTTGCCGTAGGTACCCGGCTCCAGCGTGTAGGTGAAGCCGCCTTCGCGGATGTGGCGCAGCACGGCGGCGACCAGCGTGGGCGCATCGGCGTTGGCGTACTCTGCCTTAGCGCGCAGGGCGGCGGCCCATTCCATGGTGCGCGGGTTGAAGCCGCCCGGCAGATCGACCAGGTCGCGCAGGCCCAGCGTGTCCTCGAACGGGCCGTGACGGTGCTGCAGCCAGGCGCGGGCTTCGAAACGTTGGCGCTCGGCCAGCGGCCGGTCGGTCTGCCACTGGGCGTCAGGCCGCAGTGTCAACAGGTAGCCGGGCAGGCTGGGCGCGGCGTCCTCGCGGTCGGGAGTCACCTCGAGCAGCGGCAGCAGGGGCAGGCGGCTGGGTTCCATCGTCACTTCATAGCGCAGGGGCGCGCCTTCCAGCACGAAGCTGGCGCGCGGGCGCTGCTCGACTGGCACGGTGGGCACGAGGCGGGTCCATTCGCGGCCGTCGAAGGTGGAGAGCACCGGGCCGCGGAAGTACATCTGCTCGGGCCGCGGCGGCGGGCCGAAGAAGCGCACGCGCATCGCCACCGAATCGTCGTTGGCCAGTTGC
>JANNWL010000152.1:0-5263 GCA_031414735.1 Burkholderiales bacterium
CGGTGCAGGTGACGAGCGTGGCGCTTTCTGCGGGATCGATCTGGTGGGCTCTGCGCGCAGGCGGCTTGTTGACGGGCCTGATGGTCTCGCTGCCCGCCTGGCGGCATGCCGACTTGTTGGCCGTGTTGCCCGACGAGGACGAAGAAGAGTCCTGGGACAAACCGGAAGACGACGAAGCCGCGCTCGATGACGACGCCGTGGGCCAGATGTTCGAAACCGGGTCAAATGGAGATCGGCGATGAGTGCTCGGACGGGTTTTCGCATGGGCCCGATTGCCCGACTTAGTTTCGGCGTCGTGGCCTTGCTTGTCAGTCTGGTGCTGTTGGCCGACATGCTGCTTGGCGTGGTGCCGGTGCAAGGCGCCGCCGAGCGCCACGTGCGCCAGCGAATTGCCGAGAGTCTGGCCGGGCAGATCACGCCCTTGCTCGAGGCGGGCGACAGCACAACCCTGGGCAAGACGATCCAGAACGTGCTGGTCCGTGACGCGGAGATGCGCTCGATCACGGTACGTCGCGCAGACGGGTCGGCGTTGATGCAACGTGGGCAGGCCACGCCGGCCCAGCAAGGCGTTTCCACAGCCGCATCCACCGACGAGTACTTGCGCGTGCCCATTTTTGCGGGGAACCAGGTCTGGGGCGAAATCGAACTCCGTTTTCCGAAGCTTGAGCGGCCTACGCTGCGTGTCTGGTTGGGACAGCCCGGTGTGCAGCTCATGCTGGTGCTCGGGCTGGGCGGGTTCTTGCTGACCTACGCCTATTTGCGCCGTGCGATGCACTACCTCAACCCGTCCGCCAGCGTGCCGGACCGGGTGCGCAAAGCCTTCGACACGCTGGCCGAAGGGCTTCTGGTGGTCAACCAGCAATCGTGCATCGTGTTGGCGAACCGGGCGTTTCGCAATCTGCACCCGCTGGCCGAGGGCGAGCTGAATGGCCGGCACATCGAGTCGCTCGGCTGGCTCGCTGTGGGGGCATCCCGGAGTTCGCAAACACCGGCGCCCTGGCTGCAGACGCTGAAGACGGGTGCGCCGGTTTCCGCGCAGCCGCTGGAATTGCGCCAGCCCGACGGCAGCGCTATCCAGCTGCTGGTGAGCAGCGCCGCCATCGCCGACAACAAGGGTCGCGCTCGCGGTTGCATGATCACCTTCGACAACGTGACGGCCGTGCACCGTGCCAACGAGGATTTGCGGCATGCCGTGGCCAAGCTCGAAAGCTCGCGCCAGCGCATCGAGGAGCAAAACGAGGAATTGCGTCTGCTCGCCACGCGCGACCCGCTCACGGGTTGCTTCAACCGCCGCGCCTTCTTCGAACTTGCCGTGGAGGCATTCACCCACGCGCGGCGCGGCCAAACGGGGCTGTGCTGCCTGATGGTTGATATCGATCACTTCAAACAGTTCAACGACGTGCATGGCCATGCCGTGGGCGACCAGGTGATTCAAGTCGTTGCACGCATGCTGTCGGCAGGCCTGCGCCTGGGCGACTTCCTCGGGCGCTACGGTGGAGAGGAGTTCTGCATCGTGCTGCCTGGCGCCACGCTGCAGGACGCACTGGCCGTCGCCGAGCGCATGCGCGCCGACATTGAGGCCAGTGCCCGCGACGCGATTCGAGGTGTCGAGGTGATGCCGATCGCAGCGAGCTTTGGCGTGGCCTCGGTCAGCCCGGGCGTACGCTCCATCGAGGCCATGGTCGAGCAGGCGGACCAAGCGCTGTACCGCTCCAAGAAGACCGGGCGCAACCGTGTCACGCCCTGGGACAGGTCCATGCTGCCGGCGCCTTCCCCTGCGGCCGATTCGCACCCTGGCGGAATGGGGCGCGAACTCGACGCCGCGCTGCTCGCCTGAACTTCAGGCCTCAGGCCATCCGCTCGTCGTCTTCCTGAAGGAGCGCAACCCGGCCTGAAACCTGGTCGGCCGCGTGCACGTCCATCTGGCCGAGAACCGCTAGGACGAAGAGTTTCCCTTTGCCTTCCTCGCCACCTACACCATCCGCTTGTCGGTGCAGGGCAAGGCGCAGCACCGGCCGCTGGGCGAGGCCCTGCGCGAGTACGCCGCCGCGGCAGACAAGGCGCGGCTGAGCAAACCCTGACCCAGTTCCAGCAGGTCGCGCGCCTGGCCGGCGAGCAGGGCCTGGGCTTCCATGAGGCCATGCGCCTGCTGGCCGGGGTCGGTGGGGCTGGTGGAGCAATTGGCGGCAAAGAGGCCGTGGCGGTCGGGGCCGCGCTGAAAAAATAAGCTCTCTCGCCGCTGGCGACAATGCGCGGCCCGCGGCGTCCCCGCTGTTCGGGACCGCACCGACCCGCCCACTCCCTCCTACAGACTTCATGCCCTCACTCTTCGACCCCCTGACCCTCGGCGCCCTGCGGCTGCCCAACCGCATCCTGATGGCGCCGCTGACCCGCGCCCGCGCCGGCCGCAGCCACATCGCCAACGCCTTGATGGCCGAACACTATGCGCAGCGGGCGACGGCCGGCCTGCTGATCGCCGAGGCCACCATGGTGGCCGCCGACGGCTGCGCCTTCACTGGCGAGCCTGGCATCTACGACGACGCGTGCGTGGCCGGCTGGCGCCAGGTCACGCAGGCCGTGCACGCCGCCGGCGGGCGCATCCAGCTGCAGATCTGGCACCCCGGCCGCTCGGCACACTCCAGTCTCAACGGTGGCGTGCAACCCATCAGCAGCGGCGAGCGGGCCATTCAGGGCTCCATCAACACGCCAGACGGCAAGCAGCCCTACGAGACGCCGCGCCGCCTGCGCGACGACGAGATCCCCGCCATCGTCGACCTGTTCGGCCAGGCCACGCGCCGCGCGCTGCAAGCCGGCTTCGACGGTGTGCAACTCCACGGCGCCCATGGCTACTTGCTCGACCAGTTTCTGCGCGACGGTGTCAACGACCGCAGCGGGCCCGGCTTCGAGCGCTACGGCGGCAGCATCGAAAACCGCGCCCGCCTGCTGCTGGAATGCGTGGACGCAGCCATCGCCGAAGCGGGCGCTGACCGTGTCGGCCTGCGCCTGTCCCCGCTGGCGGGCAGCAACGACCTGCAGGACAGCGACCCCGAGGCGCTGCTGGCCTGCCTGTCGCAGCAGCTCGGCCAGCGCGGCATCGCCTACCTTGAACTGCGCCACATGGACCCGGCGCTGGACAGCGAGCGCGGCATTGCTGCCGTGGCGCGCCAGCACTTCCCCGGTCCGCTGCTGCGCAACGGCGGCTTCACGGCGGCCACCGCACAGGCCGCGTTGGACGACGGCAGCGCCGACGCCGTCGTCTTCGGCCGCGCCTACCTCGCCAACCCGGACCTGGTCGAGCGGCTGCGCCTCGGGGCGCCCTTGAACGAACCTGAGCCGAAGACCTTCTACGCGGCCGGTGCAACCGGGTACACCGACTACCCGCGCCTGGATGCAGAGCCGGCCAACGCGCGGCCCAGCGCAAGCCTCATGGCCTGATCCGGCCGCGCCGCCCCTGCCCGCGAAACATCAAGACCCGGAGGAGTGGCCAATAACTTGGACTGTGGACAGCCAGCCAGGCCACTTCTGTTGAGTCGGTTGTCCAGGATGTGCATGGTCGTGGTTCATCTGAAGCCTCCAAGGGTCAAGCGGACTGTCGTCGCCGCGTTCAACCGCTGTCAGGCCTGAACACGAAAGTTGATCATCATTCCGGCGTCCCCGTGCTCGAGGTTGTGGCAGTGGAAGACGTAGGTCTGGCTGCCCGGGAAGTCGTGCGCAAAGTCGATGGCGATGCGCACGGTTTCACCGGGCCACACCAGCACCGTGTCTTTCCAGCCCAGATCGCTGACGGCGCGGCCCTTGCCGAAACGCGCCGTCGCTGACCACTGCGGCGGGCTGCCCAAACGTTCGAGCACCTGGAACGAGAACCCGTGGATGTGCATCGGGTGCGGCATGCCCACGGCCGGGTTGCTGATGCTCCAGACTTCCACCGCGCCGCGCTTGACCTCGAAGGCGATCTCGTCCATGCGGAACGTGCGTCCGTTGATCAGGAAGCGCATGTGGTCCATCGACAGATCGATCTTCCGCGCAGCTGCCCCTTCGGAGCGGATCGGCTTGACCTCGGACAGCTTCGCCGGCGGTGTGGCCACCGCCCGGTCACCCGCCGTGACCTCCAGCTTCAACACGTTGAACGCTGCGCCCAGCGGCAGCCGTGACGAGCCCATGCCGGGCATCGTGTGGCTCATCGCCTGGCTGCCCATGCCGGTCATGCCACCCATGCCACCCATCCCGCCTTCGTTCTCCATCGGGTCGAACGCCAGGCTCTTCAGGAACACCGTGTCGCCTGGCTGCGCTTGGGCGGCGTCGAACAACACGTCAAGGCGTTCACCCGGTGCGAGGAAGGCTTCGGTCACGGTTTCGGGCCGCTCTATCAAGCCGCCGTCCGTGCCGATGACGACGAAGGGCAGCGACGTTTCGCCCTTGACGAAGGCGAGTCGGTAGATGCGAGCGTTCGATCCGTTGAGCAGCCGCAGCCGGTAGGTGCGCGGTGTCACGGCGTGGACCGCGTTCGGAGTCAGGTTGGCCAGCACGATGTCGCCCAGCCAGCCCATCATCGACTCGTGCGCGTTGGGCCGGTAGACCAGTGCGCCCTGGGCGTCGAACTGCTTGTCCTGGATGACCAGAGGAAGGTCCGTCACACCCAGTTGAAGATCCAGCGCCTTGGCGAGCCGTCGCTGGTCATCGTCATCGACCAGGAAGAAGCTCGCCAGGCCGTTGTAGGCCTGCTTGGCGGTCAGCTCGTGAGCGTGCGTGTGGTACCAAAAGGTGCCACCGCGGTTGCGCACGGTGAAGTCGTAGTCGTAGCGTGCGCCCGGCGCGATGGTGTCCTTCGGATGCCCGTCCATCTGGGCCGGTGTGTGCAGCCCGTGCCAGTGAATGATGGTCGGCTCGGTCAGCGCGTTGTCCAGGCTGGCGGTGAAACGCGCGCCGCTCTCGATACGCAGAATCGGGTTCTGGTAGGCCTTGCCGGCGTGCTCGGTCTGGTAGAGCAGGAAAGGCGACGGTGCCTGTGATGCGGGACCGGGCAGCAGCGGGAAACTGGCCGCCGTGGCGCGGATCTTCAGCGGCGCGGCGACGTCCAGCACCCCGAATGGCCCGCTGGCCACCGGAATGAACAGCTTCTGTGAGAAGTTTTCGGCCGCCACCGGATCGAAGGGATAGTGGCGAAAAGGTCCGCTGCCCACTGCCTGCGCAGCGCGCGAACGGAAGTACAGCCAGCCGGCCCCGCCGGCACCGGCCACGGCCACGCCGCCCACCAACAGCTGCC
>JANNWL010000153.1:0-8455 GCA_031414735.1 Burkholderiales bacterium
CCTCACTGCTGGCGCTGTGCCTTGGCGCCGCGGCAACCACGCCGGCAAGCGCCGCGGTGTTCGGGTCCGCAAAGCTGTCCAACTTCAAACTCACCTTGATCGACCTGAACCCCAGCGACGGTGTGGCGCCTTCGGTGAGCCTGTCTGGCGCCCACAGTTTCAGCCGAATCATCAATTCCGCTTTGTTCAGCGGCGTGGCTTCAGACGGCCGCGATGTGAATGGGCTGTCGGCGTTCGGCGCTCTGTCGACGAACGTTGCCGTGCCCACGGTGGCCAGCTTCGCACGGGTCGTGGGCGGTGGCGGCGCGGCGCCCTGGGAAGGCGCGCTGCTTCAGGTCGAGGGCCGGCTGGCCAACATCCCCGGCAATGGCGACGCGGGGCCCCTGCGGACCTTCACCGCCTCAGCCAGTGGCATCGAAACACAGCCTGTCAGTGCCTACTTTCTGTTGGCGCCCTACACCGCCATCGTGATGACGGCCCTGGCAGAGCTCACTGCCAGCAAGGACTTCGCCGCACCTGTGGCCAGCTTTGTCGGCGAGGCGGTGGTCGCGCAGGCAGGACTCTCGATGACACGGGTGAATTTCACGAACGGGCAAACAGTCCAGCAAAGACTCGATCTCACTGACGTCGGTCAGGTGCTCACGCGCAGCTTTACCGTGACCGCAGAGATTTACAACCTGACTGCAAACGCGGTGCCAGTGGACTTCAGAGCCTTCGCAGGTGTCGACGGCATCAGCCAGATCGCAGCCGTGCCCGAACCCGGGACCTGGGCGCTGTGGGCCGCCGGCCTGGCCGTGCTGGGCACACTGTTTCGCCGTCGGAAGCTGCCCTGATGCCGGGTTTGGATGCAGCCCGCGCCGCAGCGAACAGCGCTGCAGCGCCGTTCACCTTGGCGCAAACGCTTCGTTCATGAACGAGCGCAGTTGCACCGGTCTGACAGGCTTGGCCAGCACCATGAAGCCGGCTTGTCGGGCCAGCACGGCACGTTGCTGGCCCGGGTCGCCGGTGACCAGCACAGCAGGCAAGTGACCACCGGCACGCTCTCGCAGTTGCAGCGTGGCCTCACAGCCGTCATCACCTTCGGCCAAAGACAGGTCAGCGACCACGAACTCGGGCATCCGACCGGCGCTGGCCTGGGCCAGGGCTTCACGCGTGGTCACGGCCTGCCACACCTCGCAGCCCCAGCCGCGCAGCAGCAGGGCCAAGGCGTCGCTGGACGGCAGGTGGTCCTCGATCACAAGAACCCGGCGGCCCTGCAGCCGGTCGGCTTGGGGTGCACAGGCACGCGCAGCGGGAGCGTCAACTTCGGACGCGGCGACCGTTGCCGCCGGCGCCAGACCCAGTTGCAGCGTGAAGCAGGTGCCCTTGCCCGGCAATGATTCGACTTGCAAGGCCAGGTGCAGCAGGTCGCTCAAGCCCTTGACGATCGCCAGCCCCAGGCCGTGGCCCATGCGCGCATCACGTGCCGGGTTGGCCACCTGGTAGAAGGCCTCGAAGACATTCTCCAGCGCATGCGCGTTCATGCCGATGCCGGTGTCCACCACGCGCACCTCCACGGCGTCGCCCACCTGCAGGGCGCTCAGGCGCACTTCGCCTTGCGCCGTGTAGCGCAGCGCGTTGGACACCAGGTTGACGAGCACACGCTGCAGCAGTCGCGCGTCGGTATGCACGCGAACGCTGTCGGCCTGAACGATGAGCGCAAGACCCTGGTTGTGCGCCACCGGCTGGTGCATGGCGCCCACAGCGGCCAGCAGGGATGCGATGTCGAAGCAGGTGCGTTCGGGCACCACCGTGCCCGCCTCGAGCTGCGACAGCTCGAGCAGGTGGTCGACGATTTCACCCATTTGCTGCACGCAGCTGAAGGCCTGTGCGGCCACCCTGGCCGTTTCGCCCGCGCTGGGCTGCGCCGGCAAGGCCTGCATCAACAGGCCGATGGCATTCAGCGGTTGGCGCAAGTCGTGGCTGGCGGCGGCAAGAAAGCGCGCCTTGGTGGCATGCGCATGCTCGGCCAGGGCCTGCGCATCGCCACGGGCTCCGACCTCGTGCTTCAGTGCCGCGATGAGCGAGGTGTTCTCCAGCCGCCGCTGCCGCGCATCGGCAAAGACGCTGGCTTGCACACGGCCGCTGAACAGTGTCAGCGCCATCAGCAACACCGAAAGAGCGGCCAGAAAGAGGTGTTCGTCGCCGATCCAGAGGTCGCGCAGGACCCAGGGCACGCCGACGCCCAGCGTGTACACCACCAGCGCCGGATAGCTGTTCGACAAGTGCCTGACGTTGCCGTACAGCACCACCGCCAACACCATGTGCAACGAGCTTTCGGCCAGCAGGTTCGACGGCGCCACCAGCACCCAGCTGCCCACGCCCCAGACCAGCGACTGCAGCGTGACAGCGCACAGAATCCACAGTGAGGCGCGACGAAGCCCTTGCGAACTGGCGTCCAGCTTGGCGAGGTGGTTTGCCACTGAAGCGCGGCCCAGGCGCACCGCTGCGAAGCTCAGCAGCCAGGCCGCCAGCACCTGGCCGGGAACCAGGCCCACGAAGGGCAGCACGACGGCGCAGGCCAGGACCAACGCCAGTGCGGTTGAAGCGGGCGACGCGCCGCGCAGCAGATCGACCTGGGTGGCGTCAAGGACCCATGTCAGCGCTGGCGACTCAGCGTGGCGAGACCGCATCGGATGCTCCTCGAAGGTGGCCAACCGGCCGTTTCAGAGCAGACCGCGCTCACGCGCCACGACCAGCAGGTGGGTGCGGTTGCGTGCACCCAGATGCATCAGCAAGGCCGTGACGTGCAGCTTCACGGTGCGTTCAGCGATGCCCAGCGCCGCGGCGATGCGCTTGTTGGGCTGGCCGTGCGCGACCATGGCCAGCACTTCCAGCTGGCGCAATGTTGGCTGTGGCGTTGTCTTTGCGGCCACTGCAGGCAGCTCGTGCCGTGGAATAGAGCCGAATGCCAGTTCGCCCGCAGCCACCGCGCGCAGGCAAGACAGCATCAGCTCCAGAGGTTGCGACTTGCCCAGGAAGCCGCTCGCCCCTGCAGCCCGTGCAGCGGCCAGCAGCGTGGGTGTCTCGTCGCCAGAAATCAACACCCGGGCGACCAGCGGGAACTGCCGGCCAAATTGCCGCAGTCCTTCGATGCCGTTGTGCACGCCGAGGTGGTAGTCGACCAGCACGGTGTCCAGGTCGGCGTGGGCGGCTGCGAGGTCCAGCCCTGCTTTCAAGGACATGGCCGTGAGCACCTGCATCTCGGGCGCAGCCGCGTTCAATGCGTAGGCAAATCCAACCCCGAACAGAGGGTGGTCGTCAACCAGAAGCAGCTTCATCGTTCAAGATTCTCGGTCGCGCAGCGCGCTGGCAGCGGCCTCGTGCACACGGGCACTGTAGCGAAGCGCAGCGCCCGGGGTGCGTCTTGCGGCCGCTGTGTGTTGTGCAGGCTTCACACCTGCCCTGATGGGCAGGTGCGCCCGCTGCCTGGGCATCGGCAGCGTCAGCGCCGTGGCCTGCCTGTGCGGCCGCGGCCCGCGCGACCTGATCGAGAGCCCTGCTCGGCAAGAGCACTTTGATGCGCAAGCAGACGAAGACGCTCAAGAAGGCGCTGCAGACGCCGAAATGGCGGGAGTCGGGGCGCGGCCCTGTTCTCGAAGGAAGAAGCCATGCCCAATCCCCTGCGTTGGAGCCTCTCCCGCCGTCTCAGCGCGGCCAGTGGCCTGCTCATTGCAGCCCTGGTCGCGGTGGCGGTCACCGTCAGCGCGCTCATGTCGACGATCCGCGACCACGCCGACGACGTCGGTGCCCTTGCGGTGCCGCAGTTGCAGCGCGTCGCCGAGATCGAACTGAACATCACGCGGGCGTCACTGCAACTTCGGCACGCCATCCTGGCCCGCACGCCCGAGGAAAAGTCGTCCGCCTTGGCCGACATTGCCGCGCGCAAACGACTGGTCGACGAACGCCTGGCCGAGTTCGGCAAAGATGCAAAGTCGGCGGCAGATCAAGCCGCCTTCGCACCGTTGAAGAGCCTGGCCGTGCAGTTCTGGGGGGTCGGGGTCGAGAACCTGACCCTCATCGAGCGTGGTGACAAGGAAGCCGCGTTCGCGTTCCTGGTCGACAAGACCGTGCCGGCGAGAAACGCGCTGCTTGTGCCCTTGGCCGAGGAAAAGAAACGCCTGGGTGGCCTGCTCAACGATGAGCTGGTCGCTGTCGCCAAGGAGGCCGGCAGCGCCCGCTCGATCGTCGTTGCAGCCGTGGCCCTGGTGGGGCTGGGCCTGATCGGCTTTGTCGCCTATGTGGTGCACGTGGTCCACGGCTTGGGCGGCGAGCCGGAGGAACTCAAGCGCGTGGCCGAGGCGGTTGCCGCAGGCCGGCTGGACACGCCCATCGTCCTGCGGTCCGGCGACACCAGCAGCACCATGGCCGCACTGGGCGCCATGACGCAGAACCTGTCACGCACCGTGCAGTCGGTGCGTGAAAACGCCGAGAGCGTGGCCACCGCCAGCGCGCAGATCGCCAGCGGCAATGCCGACCTGTCCGGCCGCACCGAACAGCAGGCCAGCTCGCTGCAGGAAACCGCGTCATCCATGGAGCGCCTGGGCACCACCGTGCGCCAGAACGCCGACAGCGCACGCCAGGCGAATCAACTCGCCATGAGCTCGTCGGCCGTGGCCCAGCAAGGTGGTGAGATGGTGCTGCAGGTCGTGGACACGATGAAGGGCATCAACGACAGCAGCCGCCGCATTGCCGACATCGTCGGCGTCATCGACGGCATCGCATTCCAGACCAATATCCTGGCGCTGAACGCTGCGGTCGAGGCTGCGCGTGCCGGCGAACAGGGGCGCGGGTTTGCGGTCGTGGCCAGCGAAGTGCGCAGCCTGGCGCAGCGCTCGGCGGCGGCTGCGCGCGAGATCAAGTCCCTCATAGGTACCAGCGTCGAACGCGTCGCACAAGGCACGCAGCTGGTGGACCGGGCCGGCGCCACCATGCAGGAGATCGTGGCTTCCATCCAGCGCGTTACCGACATCGTGGGCGAAATCAGTTCTTCCAGCGTCGAACAGAGCAACGGCGTCAACCAGGTCGGCCAGGCGGTGTCGAAGATGGACCAGGCCACACAGCAGAACGCCGCGCTGGTGGAAGAAAGTGCCGCAGCCGCAGAGAGTCTGCGCGAACAGTCGCAGCGGTTGGTGCAGGCCGTGGCGGTGTTCCGGCTGGCCTGAGGCCGCCGGCCGAGCAGCACCAGCTTTGCCAGAGGTTTGCAAAGCTTCACATACGGGCCGCGCGCTTTGGGTGAAGATCGCCACTGGCTGCGCCGCGTTGGCGTTGGCCGCCCACTTGGCAGCCCGCACCCATGCACAACGACATCCTCGAACGCCCGATGCCCAGCGCGCCCCCGGCGCCTGAGGTGCACACAACCCCGACCACGTTGGGTGCCCTGCCCGGCTCGCCGCTGACGGCAGCGGCGCTGGGCAGCGCGGCCTTGCTGGCGGCCTGTGGCGGCGGTGGTGGCGACAGCCCGGCCCCGGCACCGGTGGTGCCTGCACCACCCGCACCACCCACCATCAGCGCGGCCGAGGCCTCGCGTTTCCTCGGCCAGGCCAGCTTCGGCGGCACCGACACGCAGATCGCCCGCGTGCAGTCCCTGGGCTACAGCGGTTGGCTCGACGAGCAGTTCGCCGCGCCGCGCACGCAGGGCCACTACGACTGGATGGTCGAGAAAGGCTATGCGGTCGTCACCAACATCTTCAACTTCAACGGCACCGACAACACGTTGTGGCGCAAGCTGATCAGCTCGCCCGACGCGCTGCGCCAGCGCATCACGCTGGCGCTGTCGGAGATCTTCGTCGTGTCGATGTCGGGTCTGCCCATCAATTGGCGCGGCTTTGTCGCGGCCGCCTACCTGGACGTGCTGGAGACAAACGCCTTCGGCACCTACCGCACGCTACTGGGCGAGGTGACGTTGTCCCCAGGCATGGGCAGCTACCTGAACATGCGCGGCAACCTGCGCGAAGACGCCGCCACGGGCCGTGTGCCCGACGAAAACTATGCCCGCGAAGTGCTGCAGTTGTTCAGCCTGGGCCTGATCGAGCTGGCCCCCGACGGCACGCCCAAGAACGGCGTGGCCACCGACACCTACGGGCAGGACACCATCACCGGCCTGGCAAAGGTTTTCACGGGTTGGAACAACAACGCGGCCAACAACACCGACCCGGGCTACGCCCAGCGCCCCATGGTGCTGACCACAGCCAACCATTCACCCAGCGTCAAGCAGTTCCTGGGCGTCACCGTCGCCGCCAGCACGCCGGGCGCCATGGCCCTGCAGACAGCACTCGACACGATCGCCGCGCATCCCAACGTCGGCCCTTTCATCGGCCGGCAATTGATCCAGCGCCTGGTCACCAGCAACCCCAGTCCGGCCTACGTGGGCCGGGTCGCCGCCGTGTTTGCCAACAACGGCGCCGGCCTGCGCGGCGACCTGAAGGCCGTTGTCAAGGCCGTGCTGCTGGACGACGAAGCCCGCCGCGCCCCCGTGGCCGGCGACACCACGCGCGGCAAGCTGCGCGAACCGGTGGTGCGCTTCATCCAGTGGGCGCGCAGCTTCAACCTCGCCTCGCCCACAGGCATCTGGAACATCGGCAACGTGTCGGACCCGGCCACGCGCCTGGGCCAGAGCCCGCTGCGGTCACCCTCGGTGTTCAACTTCTTTCGCCCTGGCTACGTGCCACCCAACTCGGCGCTGGGCACGCTGAACCTGAACGCGCCGGAGTTCCAGATCACCAACGAATCCACCGTCGTGGGCTGGGCCAACTGGGCGCAGACCTTCGTGCAAGGCGGCGTCGGCGAGACGCGCCCGGACTACACGGCCGAGCTGGCAATGGCCACCGACGCCACGGCACTGGTCAAGCGCGTGTCGCTGCTGCTGTCGGGCGACAACCTGTCCGCCGCCACGCTGGCGACCATCACGACAGCTGTGGGCAGCATCGGTGCCACGACGGACGCTGGCAAGCTCAACCGGGTCTATGCCGCCATCCACCTGGTGCTGTGCGCGCCTGAGTACCTGGTTCAAGTCTGAGGGCGCCCACCATGAACAAACTACCGACCTCCCGCACCAGCCGCCGCGCCTTCCTGCAGCGCGCGGGGCAACTCTCGCTCACCGGCGTGGCGGCGCCCTGGGCGCTGAACCTGGCTGCCATGGCCGAAGCCGCCGCGCAAACCGCGACCGACTACAAGGCCCTGGTGTGCGTCTTCCTGTACGGCGCCAACGACCACGGCAACACCCTGCCGCCGTACGACGCGGCCACGCACGCCAACTACGTCAACATCCGCGGCAGCCTTGCCACGGCGCGGGCCAACCTGGCGACCACCGCCTTGACGCCCAGCCTGGCCCTGCCCGGCGGCCGGCAGATGGCGCTGGCGCCCGAGTTGGCGCCGCTGAAGACGCTGTTCGATGCCGGCCGCATGGGCGTGCTGCTGAACGTGGGCACGCTCATCCAGCCCACCACCTTGGCCCAGTACAACGCCAGGAGCGTGCCGCTGCCGCCCAAGCTGTTCTCGCACAACGACCAGCAGTCGGTGTGGCAGAGCTCGCTGCCCGAGGGGGCCACCTCGGGCTGGGGCGGTCGCATCGGCGACCTGTTCCAGTCCGGCAACGGCAAGAGCACCTTCACCTGCGTCAACGTCAGCGGCAACGCGGTCTTCATGAGCGGGCGCGATGCCGTCCAGTACCAGGTATCGACCACGGGGTCGGTGGCCTTGCGCGGCATCCAGTCGACGCTGTTCGGATCGCAGGCCTGCAGCGACGCCCTGCGCGCGCTGACCACCGCCCCCCGCACCCATGTGATGGAGGCCGAGCACACGCGCGTGATGGCCCGGGCCATCGACGCCAACACCAGCCTGAGTGCGGCACTCACCGGCATCCCCGCGCTCACGACCGCTTTCGATGCCGCCAACCCGCTGGCCATGCAACTGCAGATGGTCGCGAGGATGATCGCCGCGCGTTCTGCCCTGGGTGCGAAGCGGCAGGTGTTCTTCGTGTCGATCGGCGGCTTCGACCTGCACGACTTTCTCGTTGCCCAACACCCGGGGCTGCTGAGCAACGTGGGCGGCGCGATCAAGAGCTTCCATGACGCCACCGTCGAGCTGGGCGTGGCCAACCAGGTCACCACCTTCACGGGCAGTGACTTCGGCCGCACGCTGACCAGCAATGGCGACGGCAGCGACCACGGCTGGGGCAGCCACCATTTCGTGGTCGGCGGCGCCGTCAAGGGCGGGCGCTTCCACGGCACCTTGCCGGCGTTCTCGGTGAACGGCCCGGACGACGTGGGCCAGGGGCGGCTGCTGCCGACCACGTCGGTCGACCAACTCGCGGCCACGCTGGCCAAGTGGATGGGCGTGAGCGACACCAACCTGCCGCTGGTGGTGCCGAACATCGGCAACTACACGCTGCGCGACCTCGGGCTGTTCAACTGAC
>JANNWL010000154.1:0-4051 GCA_031414735.1 Burkholderiales bacterium
CAAGGGCGTCGTCGCCCAGGGCCAACTCAAGGACGGCGTGTTCGTGGCCCGTGAGGTGCTGGCCAAGCACGACGAGAACTACATGCCGCCCGAGGCCGCCCACGCGGTCAAGCAGGCCCAGAAGGGCCAATCGCGTCTGGACCCGGCCGTCGCCCAGCAAGTCATCCCGGCAGGATTGAAGGAGAAGAAGCCTTGATCCCCGAACTCGGACATTTCGCGCTTTGGCTGGCGGTCGGCGTCACGCTGGCGCTGGGTGTCGTGCCCATGGTCGGCGCACAACGCGGTCGGGCCGAGTTGATGGCGGTGGCGCGGCCGGCCACCAATGTGTTGCTGGGCCTGGTGGGGTTTGCTGCGGTTTGCCTGGTGGCCAGCTTCGTGCGCAACGACTTCTCGGTGCTCAATGTCGCCTCACACTCCAACAGCGCGCTGCCGCTGATGTACCGCGTGGCGGCGTCCTGGGGCAGCCATGAAGGCTCACTGATGCTGTGGCTGCTGATGCAGGCGGGCTGGGCCTGGGCCGTGTCGCACTTCAGCCGCAACCTGCCGCCGGCCGTGCTGGCCCGCATCCTGGCGGTGATGGGCTTGCTCACGCTGAGCTTCCTGCTCTTCGTGCTGCTCACCTCCAACCCGTTCGAGCGGCTGTACCCCATCCCGCTGGACGGGCGCGACCTCAACCCGCAGCTGCAGGACCCGGGCATGATCTTCCACCCGCCCATGCTCTACATGGGCTACGTGGGCATGTCGGTGGCCTTCGCCTTCGCCGTGGCCGCACTCATTGGCGGCAATCTCGATGCGCAGTGGGCGCGCTGGAGCCGGCCGTGGGTGACGGTGGCCTGGGCCTTTCTCACCTTTGGCATCGCCCTGGGCAGCTGGTGGGCCTACTACGAACTTGGCTGGGGCGGCTGGTGGTTCTGGGACGCCGTGGAGAACGCGTCCTTCATGCCCTGGCTCGTGGCCACAGCGCTGATCCATTCGCTGGCCGTGACCGAAAAGCGTGGCAGCTTCAAGAGCTGGACGGTGCTGCTGGCGATCATGGCGTACTCGCTGTCGCTGCTGGGCACCTTCCTGGTCCGCTCGGGCGTCATCACCTCGGTGCATTCCTTCGCCAGCGACCCCACGCGGGGCCTGTTCATCCTCGTCATGCTGGCCATCACGGTGGGCGCGGCGCTGGCGCTGTTCGCCTGGCGCGCCCCCTCGGTCGGTTTGGGCGCACGCTTCTCGATGCTGTCGCGCGAGACCATGCTGCTGGCCAACAACGTGTTGCTGGTCGTGGCCACCGGCGCGGTGATGCTGGGCACGCTGTACCCGCTGATTCTTGACGCACTGGGGCTGGGCAAGATTTCCGTCGGCGCGCCGTACTTCGACGCCGTGTTCGTGCCCATCATGGCCGTGCTGGTGTTCTTCATGGGTGTGGGCCCGCTGGCGCGCTGGAAGAACGATGAGGTGCCGGCCCTGGCCAGGCGCCTGCGCTGGGCTGCGGGGGTCACCGTGGTCACCGCTGCGCTCGGCGCCTGGATCGGCGGCGAGATGAGTTTCGGCTCGGTGCTGGGCCTGCTGATGGCGGGCTGGATCGTCACATCCGTGTTTGCTGAGCTGTGGGAACGTGTGCGCCCTGCCGGTGGTGTGCGGGCCAACGTGCTGCACCGCCTGGGCCAGCTGCCCCGCGCCACGGTGGGCATGATGCTGGCTCACATCGGCGTGGCGGTGTTCATCTTCGGCGTCACCATGGTCGGCACCTACGACATCGAACGCGACGTGGCCATGAGCCCGGGCGACAGCACCACGGTGCGCGGCTACACCTTCACCTACCAGGGTGCGCAGGCCGTGCAAGGCCCCAACTTCCAGGCCATGCGCGGCCACCTGACTGTCACCCGAGAAGGCGAAACGGTGTCCGAGATGTATCCGGAAAAGCGCGTCTACCGCGTGCAGCGCAACCCCATGACCGAAGCCGCCATCGATTCGCGCATCAAGGGCGACCTGTACGTGCAGATGGGCGAGGTCATCCAAGGTGACAAGTGGCTGGTGCGCATCTGGGTCAAGCCCTTCGTGTAGTGGATCTGGTTCGGCTGCCTGCTGATGGGCCTGGGCGGCATCTGGGCCGTCACCGACAAGCGCTACCGGGCGCGTGCCACCAGCGCCTCGCTCGACCGCACGCCGGCCCAAACGTCGACGTCAGCGTCGGCGCCATGAAGTACCTGCGTTTCCTGCTGCCGCTGGCACTGTTCGCGGGCATCCTGGCGTTCCTGGGCGTTGGGCTGGGGCTGAACCCGCGCGAGGTGCCTTCACCCTTGATCGGCAAGCCGGCCCCCGCCTTCACGTTGCCGCGCCTGGACGACGCCAGCCAGCAGGTCAGCCGCGACGACCTGCTGGGCAAGGTGTGGATGCTCAACGTCTGGGCTTCATGGTGCGGGCCGTGCCGCGACGAGCATCCCCTGGTGAACGACATCGCGCGCCGCCAGCTCGTGCCGGTGTACGGCCTGAACTACAAGGACGCCCGGCCGGCTGCCACCGGCTGGCTGGCCAACCTGGGCAACCCCTACCGCGCCACGCTGGTCGATTCTGACGGCCGCGTGGGCATCGACTTCGGCGTCTACGGCGTGCCCGAGACCTTCATCATCGACCGCCTTGGCATCGTGCGCTTCAAGCACACCGGGCCGCTCACGCCTGAGGTCATCCGCAGCAAGATCGAGCCGCTGCTGAAGGAATTGAATGCCCAAGGTTGATTCACGGCCGGTGCCGCAGCGTCTGCGCCTCGTCAGCCTGTTCCTTCCGGTATGTCTTGCGTTGTGTGCGGCGCTGGTGGGGCTGCCTGCATTGGCCAGAGAAGCCGCGCCTGCGACGGCCGACCCGGGGCTTGAGGCGCGCGTGATGCGCCTCTCGCACGAACTGCGCTGCCTGGTGTGCCAGAACGAGACCATCGCCGCGTCCAACGCCGACCTGGCCGTGGACCTGCGCAACCAGGTCCGCGACATGCTCAGGCAAGGCCGCAGCGACGCCGAGGTCCTGCGCTACATGACCGACCGCTATGGCGACTTCGTCCTCTACCGCCCTCCCATCAAGCCCACCACCTGGGTGCTGTGGTATGGCCCAGCGGCGCTGCTGTTGGGCGGCGTCGCGGCGCTGGTGCTGGTGCTGCGCCGACGCAGCCGAATGGCCGCCGACGCCTTCGAGCCCGACCGTGACGACGAGGCGCGCGCGGCGGGCGGACCGGCCCAGTCGGGCTAAGCTCGACTTGGCCAGACAAGGCATGGGCCCGGCGCGTCGCAGACCGCCGCCCTGCTGATTCAACAGGACAGAGCGCCCATGCTGCTGATGATCGACAACTACGACAGCTTCACCTACAACCTGGTGCAGTACTTCGGTGAACTCGGGCAAGACGTGCGTGTGTTCCGCAACGACGAGATCACCGTCGAGGGCATCGCCACCTTGCGGCCCGACCGCCTGGTGCTGTCGCCCGGGCCGTGCTCACCCGCCGAGGCCGGCATCTGTGTGGAGGCGATCCGCCATTTCACGGGCAAGCTGCCGCTGCTGGGTGTGTGCCTGGGGCACCAAGCCATAGGCGCGGCGCTGGGCGGGCAGGTGGTGCGGGCACAGGTGCAGATGCATGGCAAGGCCAGCACCATTCGGACCGATGGGAAGGGCGTCTACCGCGGCCTGCCTGAGTGCTTCAGCGTCATTCGCTACCACTCGCTGGCCATCGAACGCGACAGCCTGCCGGACGTGCTGGAGGTGACGGCCACTTCTGGAGATGGCGAGATCATGGGCGTGCGCCACAAGGCACTGGCCGGCACCGCCACGCCGTTGGAAGGCGTGCAGTTCCATCCCGAGTCCATCCTCAGCGAACATGGCCACGCCATGCTCAGAAATTTTTTGCAGATGACGCTCTGAAGCGCCATGCGCTGAACTCGCGAGACCCCCAGGAACCCCCATGCCGTCGACCATCACCAACACCGAAGCGCTGACCCGCATCATCGAAGGCCGTGAGATCTTCCACGACGAGATGCTGGCGTTGATGCGCCGCATCATGAGCGGCGAGATGTCGCCAGTGATG
>JANNWL010000155.1:0-2280 GCA_031414735.1 Burkholderiales bacterium
CTGAACTGGACTGGTTGGGCGCGCGGGCAGGTGGTCTGCACGCCCGGTGCCGGGGACGGTCTAGCGCCGGCGGGCGCCCCGGGCCGCGTTCTTCTTCGCCAAGCCGGGTGGCTGGCTCAGCGCCTCCAGCGCCAGCAGGCCCTCGACATGCCCCATGAAGTGCTGAAAGTAGGCCGGTGACGTGTCGCGCATCACCGTCAGCGCCTGGTGCAGCAGGCGCTGGGTGTTCAGCGGCCCGGCGTTGTCGGGCACCTGGGTGCCGGACTGCCGCAGCCGCTGTTCCATGCCAAGACACACCCAGGTGCCGCGGTGGTCGCGCACGGCCTTGAGTTCGCCCGCCGGCGCGGTGTGCCGGGCAATGTAGGCCAGCAGGTCGGCGAGATTGCGCGGTTGCGCCGACACGGGCGCGTCGGCGGGTGGCTCGAGGCCGGGCGGGGTCACGGGGCGGCCACCGTCTTCATGCTGGATTTGGGTGTGGGCGTGATCTCGACGCGGCGGTTCAGGGCGCGCCCGGTGGCGTCGGCATTCGAGGCCACGGGTTGCTCGGCACCGAAGGCCGCGGCAAACACGGCCGACGGCGGCACGCCGCTGGCGATGAGGGCGCGCGTCACCGTCAGCGCGCGCCGGGCGGAGAGTTCCCAGTTGTCCTCGAAGGCCTGGCTGCCGCCTCGCATCTGCCGGTCGTCGGTGAAGCCGCTGACCATCAGGATCTCGTCGCGCGCGCCCAGGTAGGCGGCCAGGGTGGCGGCCAGGCTCTTCAGCAGCATACGGCCCTCGGGCTGCAGCTGGTCGGAGTTGAAGGCGAACAGCAGGCTGCTGCTGATGCCGATGCGGCCGTTGTTCAGCGTCACGCGGCCCTCGGCCAGGGGGATGGCCAGGGCCTGTTCCAGTGCAGTGCGGCGCTTTTCTTCGGCCTGGCGCTTCCTGACTTCCTGTTCCAGCTGCGAGGCCAGGTCCAGCTGCAGGGCCATGGTGAAGACCAGGATCAGCACAAAGGCCCCCAGCAAGCCCGCCATGAGATCGCCGAACACGGCCCAGACGGGGGCCGTGGCTTCGTGACCGGCGTCGGCGGCGGCGTCCAGGTCTTCAAGGCGGGAAGGCATGTTCAGGCCTCGCTGCCCGCGGCTGCCTTCTGGCGCGCCAGGCGCTGCAGGTCATCCACGATCTGCTTCTGCGACAGCAGGCTCAGGTCGATGACCTCGCGCGCCTGGGCCACGTAGTAGGCGAGCTGGTCGTCGCTGCGTGTGCTGTTCTTGGCCAGGGCTTCTTCCACGCGCTGCAGCTGCGCCACCATCTTGCTGCTGGACTGGCTGAACAGGTCCACCGCGCTGCCGAAGGCCGCGCCCAGGCCGGCCACCTCCACCGCGCTGCCGGTGAGCTGCGCGGCGACACTGTTCAAGCGTGACGACTCGGCGTTTGCGTGCTGCGTGAAGTGCGCACCGGCCTGGTCCAGCCAGTCGGCGGTGGCGGCCACCATCTTGTCGATGGCTGCCTTCTGCTCTGCGGCGGTGTGCTGCACGGCGCCGAGCAGGCCGTTCAGCGTGTCCATGATGCGGCTGCGCTCCTCCAGCAGGGCGTTGTCGCGGGCCAGGCTGTCGCTCAGGCTGCCGCGCAGTTCAGCCACCAAGGCGGCCGCGGCGCGCGGTGCCTCGGACGCGGTCTGCACCAGGCGGGCCACCTCGGCCACGGTGTGGCGGGCCTGTGCCTGCGCCTGGGTGCTGACAGCCTCCAGCGTGGCCAGCCAAGCGGCGCGCTGCGGTTCGGCCGCCGCGGCCGCTTGCGCCTGCTGGCGGGTCTGCGCCTGTTCGATCGCGATCAGCAGGCTGCTGCTGTGGTGCTGCAGCTGCACGCCAGCAGCGTCTACCCAGCGGCGGGTGTGGGCGTCAAAGTGCTGGGCATAACCTTCCAGCTGCTGCTGGACGGTCTGGCTGAGGTGACCGTGCAGCACCGCTGTCTCGCGCGTGATGCCGGCCAGGGTGGCCGCCACCGCCGGCTGCAGCGTGGCGGCAGCCAGCCGCGCGCCTTCGGCCAGGCTGTGGCTGAGGCTGCGCTGCAGCGTCTGGTCCACCGACGCTGCCAGTTCGCGATAAGCCTGCTCGGTGCTGCCGTGAAAGCGTTGCTGGCTGGCCAGCAGCTGTGCTTGCGACTGCCGGGCTTGAAGGTCCAGCTGCGTGGCCAGCGCCTGCAACTGCGCCACCAGGGCCGGCAGATGCTGCGCCTGCTGCTGCCGCTGCAGCAGGGCTTGATCGCGCTGCTGCTGTTGCCGGAAATCGCGCGAGA
>JANNWL010000156.1:0-12602 GCA_031414735.1 Burkholderiales bacterium
CGACGATGCGGTCGAACCCCAGACGGTTTTGCAGGTGGCGCAGACCATCGCCATCATTCTCAGCCTGGCCGACCGTACCGACGAGCAGGACGTGGTGACCCTGTCCACCCTGCACGCCGCCAAGGGTCTGGAGTGGCCGCACGTGGTGCTGGCCGGCGTGAACGAGGGCCTGCTGCCCTTCCGCAGCGGCAGTGAAGACGCCAGCGCCGAGTTGACCCCCGAACGCATCGAAGAAGAACGCCGCCTCATGTACGTGGGCATCACCCGCGCCCGCAGCACGCTGGTCGTGAGCACCCTGCGCCGCCGCAAGAAGGGCCGGGAAACCGTGCCCGGCGTGCCCAGCCGCTTCATCAAGGAAATGAAACTGGCCGAGGCGGTGGACAAGGGCGACCCGCGCGAGCGGTTGAAGAAGCTGCGCGAAAGCCTGGCGGCGCGGGTGCCGATGACGGGCGGGTGAGGCGGCGGGTTGCAGGCGGGAAGGACGCCCCTGGCGGCCAAGGAAGCGACTTGAATCCGTCCGTCACGCGGCCGTGAAGTTGCCGTGGAAGCCCAGCGGCAGCACGTAGGGCAGCGTGGCCTGGGCGATGGGTCCGTCTTCGATGCGGGCGGCGTCCAGCAGATTGAGCACCGTGGCCTGGGCTCGGCTGTCGAAGGTGGTGCCCAGCAGCCAGGCGTCGAGCTCGCCGCGCTGGCCCGGCTTGGGCAGCATCACGTGCTCTTCGACGACGACGTGCGCGCCGTAGTCGAAACGGCGCACCGCGCCGCCCTGGGTGTCGCGCAGTTGCAGGCCGTGCAGCAGCGCGCTGCCTTCCCGGTGCTCGGGGGTCCACGACGCCGCGCTGAGCAGCCAGCGCGCGGGCAGGCCGATGCGGCGGGGGTCGATGCGAGGGAACTCGACGATGTCGTCCAGGCTCTGCGTGCTGGCACGGCCGGTGGCCATGTCCAGGCGGGCGATGTGCGTGCTGGAACTGCCGCCGGTGGCCGTACGGCCCTTCATCAGCGCCGTGGCGCCGACGTCCAGGAACCAGGCGTCGGGGGCGCCGACGTAGCTGAGCACCACCTGGCCGTCGGCCGTCTCGTGTGCATTGCCGACATGGAACACGGCCTGCGGCGGCAGTTCGAAGACGCGCCGTTTACCGATGTCGGCCTTCTCCATCACCAGCACGCGCAGCGGTTGGCCGGCCTGCAGGGCAAAGCGGCGCGGGCCTTCGCCCACAGGGGTGTTGAAGTTGAGCTGCACGGGGGGCAGGGGCACCACCAGATAGCGCTCGGTGACAGCCATGTCGTGCACCATGCCGCCGGCATAGGGCAAATCGCCCACCTGCACGACCGCCAAGGTGCCTTGGGGGTCGATGTGCCAGGCCACGATGCGCGATCCGAAGGTGCCGATATTCCACAGGTGACCCTGGGGGTCGACCTTGGGGTGGGCGGAGAACGGCACCTGCTGCAAGTCGTCGCGCCACACCACCGGGCCCTGGGTGGACAGGTCCTTGGGGTCCAGGCCGTAGGCCGAGCCGCCTTCCCACATCGCCAACACGCGGCCGGCATGTTCCAGGGCGTTGGTGTTGGCGGGGTTGAAGCTGTCCGGGCCGGTGCCAGGCGGCCCGCCGGGGATGGCTGTGCCGAAGGCGTTCATCAAGAAGCGTCCCGCTTTGACCTCGGCGTCCAGCTTGGCCGTGCGGACCAGCCGACCGCGGTGGGTGATGCGGCCATCGGCCAGCGTGAACTGCTGCACCATGCCGTCGCCGTCGAACCAGTGGTGGTAGCGCTCGCCATGGCGTTCGTAGAGCGCCGGGCCGTTGCGGTAGAAGCGCCCGGCCAGCGTTTGCGGCCAGCGGCCACGGGTGGCCAGGCGATCGGTGAAGCGTTCGCCGGTGGCATCGGTGACACCCTTGAACGGTGTCAGCAGCGGCTGCGTGGCCACGGCGGCGGCGAAGTCGGCAGCCGCAGCCGGTCGCGCGCGGGCAGGCGCTGTCAGTCCGGCGCCGCTGCCCAGGGCGGCGAGGGCTTGGACGAGGTGTCTTCGGTTCAGCATGGAAGCACCCCTCACTGCGACATGTTGACGACGATGGCGGCGGTGTCGCGCGCCACGCGGCCCGTTTCCCAGGCGGGGCCGAACATGCCCGGCGTGCCCGACGAACCCCAGGGCTCGGTGGGCAGGCCCAGCAGGTTGCGGCCCATCTTGCCGTCGTTGTCCAGGTCCTGGAACAGCATCAGGGCGACGTCGTTGCCGTTCAGGCCGCAGAGCTGGAAGCTCATGACGGCGTCGCCAGCCGGCAGGCGAACCGACGTGACGGGCTTCTTGCCGTAACTGTCGGCGTCGGCATAGGCCGCGATCATCAGGCTGCCCTGGCCGGGGCGCACGTTGCGCACTTCGACCGTGGCGCAGTCCTGCGCTTGCGCTGGCAGGCTGGTGACGGCAGCCAGTGCGGCGAAGAGGCTGCTGGCAAGCAAGAGGCGGGTGGTCATGGCGTGCTCCAAGGGGTGTTGATGGAGCGAAGTCTGCGCAGCGCCGCCACGGCAGGCCACCGCCCTGCGACAGCCCGACAGCGCCTGTCGTGAAGTGCGGCCAGCGCAGCGCGAAGTGGCATCGACATGCCAGGCGTGGGGCGCGCGGTTGAACCTGCGGTCTCTGAGGTCAAAATCGACTGCGCACGCCCGGTATGCGGCCCGCTGGATCGCGTCGACCTGACAGGTGGCCGAACTGTTTTTTTGCCCCGTACGTGGGCTGCTTGAGGAATTCGGCATGTCAGATTCAAGACCCGCTCAGCGGCCCGCGGTCATCCTGCTCAGCGGTGGGCTCGATTCCTCCACGGTGCTTGCCATCGCCCGCAACCAGGGCTTCCAGCCGTACGCACTCAGCTTCCGCTACGGCCAACGCCACATTCAGGAGTTGGCCGCGGCCAAAGCCGTAGCGCACACGCAAGGGGTTGCCAGGCACGTCATCGCGCAGATCGACCTGCGTGAGTTCGGTGGGTCGGCCTTGACGGCCGACATCGACGTTCCGAAGGGACGGTCGGCGAGCGACATGGCGCACGGCATCCCGGTCACCTACGTCCCCGCGCGGAACACGGTGTTCCTGAGCTTTGCCCTGGCCTGGGCCGAGACGCTGGGTGCGTCCGACATCTTTGTCGGGGTCAACGCGCTCGACTACTCCGGCTACCCGGACTGCCGGCCGGAATACATCGCGGCCTTTGAGGCCATGGCCAACCTGGCGACCAAGGCCGGCGTGGAGGGCACGCAGAAGCTCAAGATCCACGCCCCCCTGATCAGCCTGACCAAGGCGCAGATCGTCAAGGAAGGGCTTCGACTGGGGGTGGACTACGCCCAAACCAGCAGCTGCTACGACCCCGGCGACGACGGTCGCCCTTGCGGGGCCTGCGACTCGTGCGTGCTGCGCGCCAAGGGCTTCGCCGAAGCCGGTATGAAAGATCCGCTGTACGTTCGCTTCGGGATGACCTGACCATGGCCACGAAGACCCTGTTCGCTGCGTCGGCCGGCTTTGAGGCTGCGCGACATGTCGACATCCTGCCAGTCGGCCACCGCTCTCGCCGTTTGCATGGGCACAGCTTTTTGGCCAGCGTGCGCTGCGCACTGCCGGCGGGCTGGGCGCTGTTCCCGGGGGGCGAGGTCGACCGGCTGCGCACAAGCCTCGAGACGCGAATCGCGCGGCTCGACTACCGCTTGCTCAACGAGCAGGTGCAGCAACCCACCGACGTGAACCTGGCCCGCTGGGTGCGAAACCACCTGGACGTGCCCGGCATCGAGCAGATTGGCATTCAGAGCACGGCGCATGAAGGCGTCGACCTGGACCGGGCAGGCCACGCGCATGTGTGGCGGCGCTACATCTTCCAATCCGCGCACCGGCTGCCCAACGTGCCCGTGGGCCACAAGTGCGGGCGCATGCACGGGCACGGCTTCGAGGTGATCGTGCACGCGAACCAGAACGTCGGCACGGGCGACCTCCGCATCGACTGCGACCACCTCGACGAAATCTGGGCGCCCTTGCATCACCAGCTCAACCAGGGTTGTCTGAATGACCTGCCTGGGCTGGACAACCCGACCAGCGAGGTGCTGTCCTGCTGGTTGTGGGAACGCATCAAGCCCCAGCTGCCAGAACTGTCGTGGATCACCGTCTACGAGACGGCCTCATGCGGCGCCAACTACGACGGGCAGCGCTACCGCATCTGGAAAGAGCTCACGCTCGACAGCGCGCTGCAACTCAAGCACGCGCCAGTTGGCAGTGCGCTCAGGCGCATTCACGGCCACACCTACACGATGCGTTTGCACCTCTCGGCGCCGCTCGATCAGGTGATGGGCTGGACGATCGACTTCGGTGACGTCAAGGAACTCTTCAACCCGATCTTCAAGGCGCTGGACCACCAGCCCCTGCACGAGATTGCCGACCTGGCCGACTGCGACACCGCGTCGATTGCCGACTGGATCCTGGGCAAGGCGCGTGCCCAGCTGCCTCAGCTTGACCGTGTGGACCTGTACGAAACGCGCGGTTGCGGCGCGATCGCGCTGGTCGGTGATGTAGGGCCGGCCTTGCCGGTTTGACGATGACGTACACGGTCAAAGAGATCTACTACACGCTGCAGGGCGAGGGCGGGCAGGCAGGCCGCGCGGCGGTGTTCTGCCGCTTCGCGGGATGCAACCTGTGGACAGGCCGGGAAGAAGACCGCAGCAAGGCGGTTTGCCAGTTCTGCGATACCGACTTTGTCGGCACCGACGGACCCGGGGGCGGCAAGTTCAACTCACCCGAGGCCCTGGCCCGTGCGGTGGCCGACCTGTGGCCCACCGGCCAGCGCGGCAAACCGCTGGTGGTGTGCACGGGTGGCGAGCCGCTCTTGCAGCTGGACGAGCCGCTGATCGACGCCTTGCATGCGCGGGGCTTCGAGGTGGCTGTGGAGACCAATGGCACCCAGCCTGCGCCGAAAGGGCTGGACTGGATCTGCGTCAGCCCCAAGGCCGATGCCGAGCTCGTGCTCACCCGCGGCAGCGAGTTGAAGCTGGTCTTTCCTCAGTCGACCGCCCTGCCTGACCGCTTCGTCGACCTTGATTTCCAGCATTTCTTCCTGCAACCGATGGACGGGCTTGAGGGCAGGCGGAACACCCGGCTCGCGATTGCCTACTGCCTCGCGCATCCCCAGTGGCGCTTGAGCGTCCAGACCCACAAGGTGATCGGCATCGCCTGATTCCGCGCCACACCCGGACATGGCCGCCGAGGGCCGGTCGCTCAGCCTGCCCGCGCGCCGCCGTCCCAGCGCTTGACGCCAGCCACTTCCAGCCCGAACAGGTCCAGCGCGCGTGCCACCGTCTGGTCGACCACGTCGGCCAGCGTGGCGGGCCGGTGGTAGAAGGCCGGCACGGGCGGCATCAGCACGGCGCCGTTGCGCGTGGCCTGGTCCATCAGCGCGATGTGCCCGGCGTGCAGTGGCGTCTCGCGGAACAGCAGCACGACGCGCCGGCGCTCCTTCAGGCAGACGTCGGCAGCGCGCACCACCAGTTCGTCGTCGTAGCAGTGGGCGATGCCGCTGAGTGTCTTCACTGAACAGGGCGCCACCAGCATGCCCAGGGTCGTGAACGAGCCTGACGCGATGGCCGCGCCGATGTCGCGCGAATGGTGCACGTGGTCGGCCAGGGCCTTGACCTGCGCCAGGCTGAAGTCGGTCTCTTCGGTCAGTGTGCGCGCGCCCGAGGCCGACATGATGAGGTGGGTCTGCACGTCGCCGCGCGCACGCAGCATCTCCAGCGCGCGCACGCCGTAGATCGCGCCAGACGCTCCGGTGATGGCCACGATGAGGCGGCGCGGGTGGGGTGCGGCAGGGGTGGGGGCGGTCATGCGAGGCTGTCCTGTGGGGCACTGCCGAGTGGCAATGGAGTCATTGTGATTGGCCGCGCCACCCGCTGCCGGCCGTCAGCTGTCTACGCGCTGCCTGCCGGACTTGATCTCGCCACGGTGCGCCTTGCCCTCCAGCCGCCGCCGGCGCGAGGCCCGCGTGGGCTTGGTGGCGCGGCGCGGAATCTGCGGCGCGGTGACGGCGTCCACCAGCGCTTGCAGCCGGGCCAGCGCATCGCTCTGGTTGCGCGGCAGGCTGCGGTGGGTTTGCGCCTTGATGACGATGACGCCTTCACTGCTGAGCCGCTGATCGGCCAGCGCCAAGAGTTTGAGCTTGACCTCGTCCGGCAGCGACGAGGCGTGGATGTCGAAGCGCAGGTGCGCCGCGCTGGACACCTTGTTGACGTTCTGCCCGCCCGCACCCTGCGAGCGCACCGCCGTGAACTCCACCTCGGCCGGGTCGACGACCACCGCAGCGGCGGCCACGGCTCAGTCGCCCAGGCGCATGGGCACGCGCGGGGCCACGGCGCACATCAGCTCGTAGCCGATGGTGCCGGCGGCGTGGGCCACGTCGTCGATGGCCAGCACGGCGCCACCCGGCCCGCGGCCCCACAGCGTGACCTCGCTGCCCGGGCCGGCCAGCGGCACGGCGCCGAGGTTGACGGCCAGCAGGTCCATCGACACCCGGCCGACCGTGCCTGTGCGCAGCCCGTCCACCAGCACCGGCGTGTCGGTGCCGGCGTGGCGCGGGTAGCCGTCGGCATAACCGCAGGCGACGATGCCGATGCGCATCGGCTGGCTGGCCACGAAGCTGCTGCCGTAGCCGACGCTGTCGCCGGCTTGCAGCGTCTGCGTGGCGATGAGTCGCGAGCGCAGCGTCATCGCCGGCTGCAAGCCCCAGTGGGCGATGTCGTGCGCCGGAAAGTCGGGCGCGCTGCCGTAGCTGAGGATGCCGGCCCGCACCCAGTCATTGCGCTGCCCGTGGCGCAGCAGGGCCGCGCTGTTGCTCAGGCTGCGTTCGCCGGGCAGGTCGTGCGTGGCCGCGTCGAACACCGTCACCTGGTGCGCGATGCCGCGCTCGCCGTCGGCATCGGAGAAGTGCGTCATCAGCGTGATCTCTTCGACCTGGGGCAGCGCATTCAGCCGCGCCCAGGCGCTGCGGAAGGCCGATGGCTTGAAACCCAGGCGGTTCATGCCGCTGTTCATCTTCAGGAACACGCGGTGCGGGGCGTGCGTCTTGTGCGCGGCCAGCCAGTCGATCTGTTCGGCGCAGTGCACCACATGCCACAAGTTCAGGCGCGAACACAGTTCCAGGTCGCGCGGCTCGAAGGCGCCTTCGAGCAACAGCACGGGGCCACGCCAGTCCAGATCGCGCAGGCGCTGCGCTTCTGCCAGGTCGAGCAAGGCAAAGCCATCGGCGCTGCGCAAGCCTTCAAATGCACGTTCGATGCCATGCCCGTAGGCATTCGCCTTGACCACCGCCCACACGCGTGCATCGGGCTGGGCCTGGCGGGCGCGCGCCAGGTTGTGCGCCAGCGCGTCGGTGTGGACCAGGGCTTCTATCGGGCGCGGCATGCGACCGATTCTGCCAGTCCACCTGTGGCCAACCCAGGGTGTGGCCTGCGGCCTGCGTGCTATAAACCGCCGGCCCCCTGCAGGAGACAAGCCGCCGGCACCCGAGTGACTGGCCGGGCCGCGCGCGACACGATGAAAAAAGGTTTTTCGACAATCATGTCGGCGCAGTTCTTCAGCTCGCTGGCTGACAACGCGCTTTTCGTCGCCGCCATCGAACTGCTGCGCGCAGGCGGCGCCCCCGAATGGCAACGCGCCGCGCTGGTGCCCATGTTCGCGCTGTTCTACGTCATCCTGGCGCCCTTCGTGGGCGCTTTTGCAGACGCCATTCCCAAGGGTCGGGTGATGTTCGTGTCCAACACCATCAAGGTGTTTGGCTGCCTGATGATGCTGTTCGGCACGCACCCGCTGATGGCCTACGCCATCGTGGGGCTGGGTGCCGCCGCCTACTCGCCGGCCAAGTACGGCATCCTGACCGAACTGCTGCCGTCGTCGCAGCTGGTCAAGGCCAACGGCTGGATCGAAGGGCTGACGATTGGCTCCATCATCCTGGGCGTGCTGCTCGGCGGCCAGCTGGTGGGGACGAAAGCGGCGGCACTTTTGCTGGGCATGGACTTCCCGTTCATCGACCTGGGCATCGACACCCCGCCCGAGGCCGCCATCTCGGCCATCGTGTTCATCTACATCCTGGCCGCCGCCTTCAACCTGAAGATCCCGCGCACCGAGGCGCCACTGCAGCCCTTCAGCAGCAACCTGTTGTTTCTGGTGGGTGACTTCTCGCGCTGCAACGCGCGGCTGTGGGGCGACAAGCTCGGGCAAATCTCGCTGGCCACGACCACGCTGTTCTGGGGCGTGGCCGGCAACCTGCGCTACATCGTGCTGGCCTGGGCCGCCGCCGCGCTGGGCTACGCCACGACACAGGCCTCAACCCTGCTGGGCGTGGTCGCCATCGGCACGGCCGTGGGTGCCGTGGTGGCCTCGATGACAACGCGGCTGGACAAGGCCACCCACGTCATCCCACTGGGTGTGGCCATGGGGCTGCTGGTGATCTGCATGATCTTCATCAACAACGTCTGGGTCGCAGCACCCTTCCTGATCATGCTGGGCGCGCTGGGCGGCTACCTCGTGGTGCCCATGAACGCCCTGCTGCAACACCGCGGCCACAACCTGATGGGCGCGGGCCGCTCGATTGCCGTGCAGAACTTCAACGAGCAGGCCTGCATCCTGGGCCTGGGCGCGTTCTACGCCGGCATGACGATCTTCGGCCTGTCGGCGCTGTCCGCCATCGCCATCTTCGGCCTGGTGGTGGCCGGGGTGATGGAAGTCATCCGCCGCTGGCACAAGCGAAATTTGGTGACGCACCGCGTCGAGGTCGAGCGCCTGCTGGCCATCGCCCGCACGGACCATCACCATTGAGCGCCGCTCGGCCGCCCGCCGGGCCGCGGTTGGGGCTGCCTGCGCTGGCCCTGGCCTTCAACGCCTTCACCTGGGGCGTGTCGTGGTGGCCCTTTCGCCAACTTCAGGGTCTGGGCCTGCACCCGCTGTGGGCCACGGTGTTCATCTACGCGCTGGCGCTCGGGGTCATCACCGCATGGCGGCCCCGGGCCTGGGGGCAGCTGCTGCGCACGCCCTCGCTGTGGTGGCTGGTGGCCGCTGCCGGCACCACCAACGCCACCTTCAACTGGGCGGTGACCATGGGCGACGTGGTGCGCGTGGTGCTGCTGTTCTACCTGATGCCGCTGTGGGCGGTGCTGCTGGCCCGCGCCCTGCTGGGTGAACGCCTGACCGCGGCCGCCGGCCTGCGCGTGGCGCTGGCGCTGGCGGGTGCGGCCGTGGTGCTGTGGCCCGCCGGCGGCGGCCTGCCCGTGCCCGCATCGCTGGCCGAGTGGCTGGGGGTGCTGGGCGGCTTCACTTTCGCCTTGAACAACGTGCTGCTCAAGCGCGAAGCCCACCAGCCGGATGCAGCCCGTGCGCTGGCCATGTTCCTGGGCGGCGCGCTCGTGGCCGGCGTGCTGGCGCTGGGCCTGGGCGTGCAGGGCAGCGTGCCCTGGCCACCGCCGCTGGCGGGGCCGTGGCTGGTGGGTGCCACGCTGATGAGCGTGTGGTTCTTGCTCGGCAACCTGTCGCTGCAGTACGGCGCGGCGCGGCTGCCGGCGAATGTGACCGCAGTGGTGATGATCACCGAGGTGCTGTTTGCCGCGGTCTCCGCGCTGGCGCTCGGCGCCGGCACGCTGAGCACCCCGCTGCTGGTGGGCGGCAGCCTGATCGTCGGCGCCACGCTGCTGTCAGCCCGCCGGGCAGACTGACCCCGCCCGCCGCAGGTCAGCCGTTTGGCGCCGCGGCGGGCTGCACCGGCTCGACGCCGTGTCGGCGCATGAGTTTGTGCAGTTCGGCCTGCTGCAAGGGCTTGCCCAGGTAGGCGTCGCAGCCGGCCAGGGTGCCGCGCACGCGGTCGAGCTCGCGGTGGTGCGCCGAGACCATCACCACCACAGGCGGCTGCTCGCCAGCGCGCACCGGGTGGCGGCGAATCTGCTGGCACAGGGCCAGGCCGTCCATGGGGCTGTCGTCGCCCAGCTCGACGTCGAGAAAGATGAGGTCGAAGCGTTGCTGCGACATCAGCAGCGTGGCCCGGCCGCTGTTGGCGGCGGTGGCGATCTGCAGGCCAAAGGGCTCCAGACACTTCTGCAGGAAGAGCGTGGCGATGGCGCTGTCGTCGACCAGCAGCGTGTGTTGCAGAAGCCGCGCTGCTGGCGGCTGCCGGCGTGCACGCGGCGCGGCTGGCGGTGCTGCAGGTGGCCGGATGGGCGGCGCTGCGGCCGGCGGCTCAACCGGCAACTCGGCCGGCAACTCGGCCGGCACCACCCGGGAAGATGCGGGCGGCGGTACAGCAGGCGGCTCCGGCGGCAGCGGCAGCGGCAGCGCCGGTGCGGCCCCCCCTTGGCCGCGGGCACGCTGGGCCACCATGGCGTCCAGCTCACGCATGACGTGCAGGGGGTCGATGGGCCGGGCCATCCAGGCGCGGGCATCCTCAGGGGGCTGCGCGCCGATGAACACCGTGTCGGCCAGGCGCTCGGTGGCCTGCACCAGCTGCACCGAGGCCGCGTGGTCGGCGTCGGCCACCAGCAAATCGGCCTGCTCCAGGTCGGTGACCTGCCCGTAGTGCGGCTCGCGCACGCCGGCCAGCCGAAAGCAGGCCGCCAGCGCGCTGCGCTCGAAGTTGCTGAAGCCCAGCAGGGCGACTCGGACGGGCGGTGACATGGCGGCCAAGTTTAGGGCTGACGGCCGTGGCTGCGGGCCACGCCGGCACAAGCCGCCAGGTCAGGACCGGGTGCCCAGACCCGCCAGCCGGTCAGTCCGCGCCCGCGCCTGTTCCCACCGCGTCGGCCACCGCCAGCGCCGTCATGTTGACGATGCGCCGCACCGTGGCCGAGGGCGTGAGGATGTGCACCGGCTGGGCCGCGCCCAGCAGCATGGGGCCCACCGTCACGCCCTGCCCGCCGGTCATCTTCAGCACGTTGAAGAGGATGTTGGCGGCGTCCAGGTTGGGCAGCACCAGCAGGTTGGCCGACCCCGTCAGCGTGGTCTCGGGCAGGTAGCCGCGGCGCACGGATTCCGACAGTGCGGCGTCGCCGTGCATCTCGCCGTCGCATTCGACACCCGGCGCGGCGCGCACGAACAGGTCGCGCGCAGCGCGCATGCGCCGGGCCGCCGGGCGGCTGGAGCTGCCGAAGATCGAGTGCGACAGGAACGCCACCTTGGGCGGCAGGCCGAAGCGGCGCACCTCGGCTGCCGCCATCACCGCGATGTCGCACAGCGCTTGCGCATCGGGCTCTTCGTTGACAAAGGTGTCGGTGATGAACAGCGTGTGCTTGTCCAGCGTCAGCGCGTTCATCGCTGCCAGGGTCTGCACGCCCGGTTTGCAGCCGATGACCTGGCGCACCTGGTCCAGGTGGGCCTCGAAGCGGCCGACCAGGCCGCAGACCATGGCATCGGCCTCGCCGCGCTTGAGCATGATCGACGCGATGAGCGTGTTCGAGCGCCGCACCGCCGCCTTGGCCACGTCGGGCGTGACGCCTTCGCGCGCCATCAGCCCGCGGTAGGTTTCCCAGTACTCGCGAAAGCGCGGATCGTGCTCGGGGTCGCAGATCTCGAAGTCACGCCCGACCTGCAGGCGCAGCCCGGCGCGCTCGATGCGCATCTTCACCACCTCGGGCCGGCCCACCAGCACCGGCCGGGCCAGGCCCTCGTCCAGCACCACCTGCAGGGCGCGCAGGGTGCGTTCGTCCTCGCCCTCGGCGTACACCACGCGCACGGGCCGCTTTTCTTGCGCGCGCTTGGCCGCGGCAAACACCGGGCGCATCAGCAGGCCGGTCTGGTAGACGAAGCGGGTCAGGCTCTCGCGGTAGGCCTCCATGTCGGCGATTGGCCTTGTCGCCACGCCCGACTCGGCCGCGGCGCGCGCCACGGCGGGCGCGATGCGCAGGATCAGCCGCACGTCGAAGGGCGTGGGGATGAGGTAATCGGGGCCGAAGCTCAGCTCCTTGCCCTGGTAGGCAGCGGCCACCTCGTCGCTGGTCTCGGCCTTGGCCAGGGCTGCGATCTCGCGCACGCAGGCCAGCTTCATGGCCTCGGTGATCTTGGTGGCGCCGCAGTCCAGCGCGCCGCGGAAGATGTACGGGAAGCACAGGACGTTGTTGACCTGGTTGGGGTAGTCGCTGCGGCCCGTGGCGATGATGCAGTCAGGCCGCGCCGCCTTGGCCAGTTCGGGCCGGATCTCGGGCTCGGGGTTGGCCAGCGCCAGGATGATCGGCTTGGCGGCCATCGTCATCACCATCTCCACGCTGAGCACACCCGCCGCGCTGCAGCCCAGAAAGACATCGGCGCCGTTCACCACATCGGCCAGCGTGCGTGCGCTCTCGGCTGCGGGGCGGCAGTAGCGCAGCTTGCTTTCGTCCAGCCGCGCGGAGTCGTCACGGCCCTGGCGCACCAGGCCCTTGCTGTCGCAGACGAAGATGTGCTCTCGCCTCACGCCCAGGCCGACCATCACGTCCAGGCAGGCGATGGCCGCCGCACCGGCGCCGCTGACGGCCAGCTTGATCTCGCCGATCTGCTTGCCCACCAGTTCCAGGCCGTTGAGCAGCGCCGCGCTGCTGATGATGGCCGTGCCGTGCTGGTCGTCGTGGAACAC
>JANNWL010000157.1:0-3106 GCA_031414735.1 Burkholderiales bacterium
CGTGAATCTCTGCTTGGGCTGGCTGGAAATTCGCAGGTTTCCTGTCGCATCGACGCGCTGCAGGCCGGGCACGACATGACGCTGGCTCAACCCGGATGCCGCGGTGCGCCGCGACGGTGGTGACCGTTGAGTGACTGGGTGAACGCGTCCGGGCGGGACCACAATTCATACCTTCACCCCGTCGATGCGAGTCCGCCATGCCCCAATCACTCCCCATTCAGCCGGCCTTGTGGCGCCGCCGCTGCGGCTGCGCGTTGCTGATGCTGGGCCTGCTTGGTCTGTCAGCCCCTGCCAGCGCCGCGCCATGGCGCAGCTACGTCACGCTGCCTTCCGGCGACGAGGTGCAGTTACGCACCGGGGGCCTGCGCGTGAAGCCCTCGGGCTCGCGGGGCGAGATCGACCTGCCGGTGCGGGTGCGTTTCGCCAAGCCGGTGGCTGGCCCGGCCGGCCCGGTGGACATGGCTGACGCCCAGGTGCGCATCCTGTGCAAGGAGGGCACGGTCAGCGCGATGGCCATCAAGCCGCGCCACGCCGACGAGAAGCTGCTGGCCACCAAGGATCGCAAGGCGGCTGCCAGCGCGACAAGGGCACCGCTGCTGCAGGTGCTGTCTGCACCCGCCGTGCTCGACAGCCTGTGCAAGCCTTGACGCAGCGCGGCTGAGCGTGGCGGGCCTCAGCGCGGCAGCCGGATGCCGTCGCCGGCGATGTCGTCCAGCGCCGGTGGCGCCATGCCCGATTCCAGCACCAGCCCTTTGACCAGCTCGGCCTGCACGTTCTCCTTCGAGTAGCCCGACCGCAGGACTTCCTCGATCAGCCGGCGCAACTCGCTGTAGGCCGCATTCAAGGCAGTCTGCGTGATCGGTGCGCTGAGACGCTGGCAACGCTCGCCCAGGAAGTTGTAGCAGACCGAGCGCAGGCCGCGGCTGTAGAAAGGCGCCGGTGCGACCGGGCCGACGAGGTAGACCACGCCGCCCACCGCCGGCAAGACGTTGACCGTGTCCTGGCTGAGGTCCAAGGGCGTCAGGAACTGCACCTTCACGGGCTGGGCCGGCGTGCCGAAAGAGCCATCCTTGCCTTGCGTGTAGGCCTGCAGACTGAGCACGCCCTTGTCGCGCACGACGATCGAGCCCTTCGCGTCGTCGCGGCTGCTGCTCAGACTCGTCAGCAGATCGGTCTTCAGGGTCACATTGCGGCCCACGATGCCCGCGCCGCTGAGCAGCGGGGCCTGTGGATTCAGTCCGTCGCTTTGGCCGATCTGCAGCGTGGGCGCGCTCAGGCTGATGTTCTCGAGGTTCGCACCTGTCACCGAGACGCTGCCGCCAAAGAGGTTGCTGCCGCCCGCCAGCACGACATCCAGCGTTTCCCGGGCCGCTGCGTCAGCCAGGTTCACGACGAAGCGTGAGTCGCCGGACACCTTCAGCGCAGCGCTCTGGCCGATGCTGCCGGCCGTGGTCAAGCTGAAGTTGCCGCGCTGCGCCGGCGTGGCGGTCGCGCCGCTGCCTGGCGCCGTGGTGGGCGGCGCTGCCGGGAAGAGCGTACCGACGTTGATGGTGCCCAGCGTGACGCCGGCGTTCGTGACCGTGATGACCACCGAGTCCCCGGCCGTGATCTGCACCACCAGCGAACCCGGCCTGGCCAGTCCGGTGCCCGCGGCGCCGCCGAAAGCGACCTGGTTCAGCGTGACATTGCCAGCGTCCAGGGTGAGCGCACCGGCCGCGATGCGGCCGGCGGGTGCTTGGGTGATGTCGTTGCCCGCACCGGTGGCGGTCAGTGCGACCGTGCCAGTGCCGACGTTGACGAGCCCGTCGACCTGCAACCCGCCGCCCGTGCCGAGCGTGACGCCGCCTGCGGCCACCGGGCCGGCGACGCTGAGCCCGCCTGCGTCCAGCAGGTTCAGCCGCCCCGAGCCCAGGGCGGTGGCGCCGAGTTGCCTGAGCGCGTTGGTGGCCGAGTTCAAGGTGGCGTCTGCGCCGTCGGTGGCCAAGGTCAGCGTGTCGGCGCTGAGCACGCCGGCCACGCTTTGCGTGATCGTGTTTCCCGCACCTTGCGTGGCCAGTGCGACCACGCCCGTTCCGGCGTTGACGCTGTTGTTCAGCCGCAGCGGGCCGCCGGCCGTCAGGCCCACGCCGCCGGCCGCAGCCACCGGGCCGGTCACCGTCAGACCGCTGGCGTTGAGCAACTTCAAGGCTCCGTTGCCGAGCGTTGTCGTTCCCAGCTGGGTGACCTGGTTGGCTGCGGTGTTCAGCGACGCGTTGGCGTCGGTGGTGGCCAGGGTCAAGGTGGCAGCCGTGATGCGGCCCTGGTCGCTCTGGCCGATCGTGCTGCCCGCACCGCCGCCCGTGCGCAGCGCGACGGTCCCCGCGCCCGCATCGACCGTGTTGTTCAGCGTCAGCGCGCCACCCGTCTCCAGCGTCACCCCGCCTGTGGCCGATGCCGTGCCAAGCACCGTCAGGCCGCCGGCGGTGTTCAGCCGCAGCGCACCCGCACCCAGGGCCGTCGGGCCCAACCCGGTGACGGCGTTGGCCACGGTGTCCAGCAGCACAGCAGCGTTCTCGGTGTCCAGCCGCAGCACCGCAGCCGTGATCTGCCCTGCGCTGCTTTGGGTGATGGTGCCGCCGGCGCCTGCTCGTGTGATCAACAACACCCCGGCGGCACCCGCATCGATCGGGGCGTTGATTGCCAGCGCGCCGCCGGTTCCAAGCCTGACGCCGCCCGCGGCCGCGACCGGCCCGGTCACCACCAGCGCGCCCGCGTTACGCAGGCCCAGCGCGCCCGTGCCGAGTGCCACCGTGCCGAGCCTGGCCAGCGCACTGGCCGCAGCGTCCAGGTTCGCGCTGCCGTTGTTGGTGGTCAGTGTCAGGGTGTCGGCCGTGATGACGCCGCCTGCGCGCTGCGTGATCGCGCTGCCTGCGCCGCCGGCCGTCAAGGCCATGGTGGTCCCGGCGGTCAGTCCACCGACGCCGACAGTCACGCCGGCGGCGTTGGACCGCAGCGTCGACGTCCCGCCCGTGGCTTGCACCGGCCGCGCGCCGGTGTCCAGGGCGCCGTCGGCGCGCAGGCTGAGGTTGTTCGATGCGGTCAGCGCGCCACCCAGGTTGACGGTCTT
>JANNWL010000158.1:0-12627 GCA_031414735.1 Burkholderiales bacterium
GTCTTGAACTGGATGGCCGCCAGCACGCCGGCGCGTTCGGCGTTGCGGGTGGAGAAGTCGGTCATGCGAAAGCTCACGTCGCCTGCGAAGACGGGCACGGCCGGTGCATGCACCGCGGCGCGGGCTTCTTCCTGCAGCGCGTGCCAGTCCGGCGCCAGGTCGCGAAAGCGCAGCATGCGTTCGAAGGCGAAGCGGCGCAGCCCGCCCGGCGCCATGCCGCAGGCCAGTTGCGCGGCCTCGATGGCGATGGTGCCGGCGCCGCAGCAGGGGTCCAGCAGCGGGCCGTCCTGCTCGCGGCCCTGCCAGCCGGCGGCCGCCAGCATGGCAGCGGCCAGGGTTTCCTTCAGCGGGGCCTCGCCGGTGTCTTCGCGCCAACCGCGCTTGAACAGCGCCTCGCCCGAGGTGTCCATGTACAGCGTGGCGTGTTCCGGCCCCACGAACAGCACCAGCGGCAGGTCGGCATGGCGAACCGCCACGCTGGGCCGCGCGCCGGTGGCCTCGCGCAGGCGGTCGCACACGGCGTCCTTGATGCGCAGCGCGGCGAAGTTCAGGCTGCGCAACGGCGAGCGCTGCGCGTTCACGTCGACCCGCAGCGTCTGCTCGGGCGTGATCAGGTCGGGCCAGGGCACGTGGCAGGCCAGGTCATAGAGGTCGTGCTCGTCGCGGTAGGGGCCGTCGATCAGCGGCCACAGCACGCGCTGCGCCAGGCGGCTGTGCAGGTTCAGGCGCATGGCGACGAGCTCGTCGCCCTCCACCCACACGCCACCGCGCGCCTGCTCAGGCGCAGTGCCGGTGATGCGCTGCACCTCAGCGGCAAGCAACTCCTCGACGCCTTGGGCGCAGGGCAGGAACAGCGTCGTCACATCTTCTTTCGTTGACCGGCCGGCGCGATCCGCAGCGCCTCGCGGTACTTGGCGACGGTGCGCCGGGCGACCTGGATGCCCTGCTCTTCCAGCATGTCGCTGAGCTGGCTGTCGGACAGCGGCTTGGCCGGGTCCTCGGCCGTCACCAGCTGCTGGATCAGTGCCCGCACCGCCGTGCTGCTGGCATTGCCGCCGGCTTCGGTGTGCAGCGACGAGCCGAAGAAGTACTTCAGCTCGAAGGTGCCGTGGATGGTGGCCATGTACTTGGCGGTGGTGACGCGCGAAATGGTACTTTCGTGCAGGCCCAGCTCGTCGGCGATCTCGCGCAGCACCAGCGGCTTCATGGCGATGGCGCCGTGCGAGAAGAAGCTCTTCTGCCGCTCGACGATGGCCTTGCTGACGCGCAGGATGGTGTCGAAACGCTGCAGGATGTTCTTCATGAACCAGCGCGCCTCCTGCAGCCGCGATGTCATGCCCGGCTGCCCGGGGTTGCCACGGCTGCCGCGCACGGCCTGCGCGTACAGGCTGTTGATGCGCAGCTTGGGCATCACGTCGGGGTTGAGCAGGACCTGCAGGCCGCGCCCGCTCTTGCGCACGATGACGTCGGGCACGACGATGTGCGACTCACCCACCGCAAACTGCCGGCCCGGCTTGGGCTCGCAGGTCTTGATGAGCGCCTGGGCTTCGCGCAACTGGTCTACGCTGGCCAGCGTCAACCCCATGAGGCGACGCATGTCGCGCTTGGCCAGCAGCTCCAGGTGCTTCTCGGCGACCTGCATGGCCAGTCGCCGCGCCGGGCTGGGCGGGTGCAGCGCGAGCTGCAGCTTCAGGCATTCACCCAGCGAACGGGCGCCGACGCCGACCGGGTCCAGGTTCTGCAGCCAGCCCAGCGCACAGCGCAGGGTGTCGGCCAGCGCGTCGCGGCGTTCGGCATCGCCCTGCATGTCCATCATCTCGGCCAGCCGCTCGACAATGTCACTGAGCGAGTCCGCCAGGTAGCCGTCGACATCCAGTGATTCGATCAGCACATGCAGAGCCGCGCGCTCGTCGTCGGACAAACGCATGCCCACGGTCTGCGCCCGCAGGTGGTCCTGCAACGACACCGCCGAGCCGTTGCGTTCCTGGTCAGCGCCGTCGCCTTCTTCGCCCGTGCCGCTGCCGGCAGCGCTGCCGGGGGTTTCGCGGATGCCGTCGAAGTCGTCGCTCTCGGTGCCGTTCTCCCAGTCTTCCTGGGCGAAGGTGCCGAACTCGTCGCCGCTGATCTCCTGGGCCTCGCCGCCAGCACCCGCGGCATCGGCGGCCACGTCATCCCGCTCGGCCACGCGGTCGGCCGCGGGGCGTTCCAGCGGCGACTCGAAGGGGCTGGCCGGAAACTCTTCTTCGGTCTCCAGAAACGGGTTCTGTTCGAGCATCTGCTCGACTTCCTGGTGCAGTTCCAGCGTCGACAACTGCAAGAGCCGGATCGATTGCTGCAGCTGCGGCGTCAGCGCCAGGTGCTGCGACAGGCGGACCTGAAGTGAGGGTTTCAATCTGCCCTCACATTTTGAAGTGCTCGCCGAGGTAGACCTTGCGCACCTCGGCGTTGGCGACGATCTCGTGCGGCGTGCCCTCGGCCAGCACGCTGCCGTCGCTGATGATGTAGGCGCGGTCGCAGATGCCCAGCGTCTCGCGCACGTTGTGGTCGGTGATGAGCACGCCGATGCCGCGCGCGCGCAGGAAGCCGATGATTCGCTGGATCTCGATCACGGCGATCGGGTCGACGCCGGCGAAGGGCTCGTCGAGCAGGATGAAGCGCGGCTGCGTGGCCAGGGCGCGGGCGATCTCCACGCGCCGCCGTTCGCCGCCCGACAGCGCTGGCGCAGGAGAGTCGCGCAGCTTGGTGATGGCCAGGTCCTGCAGCAGGCCTTCGAGCAGTTCTTCGATGACGGCCGCCTTCAACGGCCGGCCGTCGGGGCCGATCTGCAGTTCCAGCACGGCGCGGATGTTTTCCTGCACCGTCAGCTTCCTGAAGATGGAAGCCTCCTGGGGCAGGTAGGACAGGCCCAGGCGCGAGCGCTGGTGGATGGGCAGCGTCTGCACGGCGCGGCCGTCGATGCGGATCTCGCCCTGGTCGGCGCGCACCAGGCCCACCACCATGTAGAAGGTCGTTGTCTTGCCCGCGCCGTTGGGGCCCAGCAGGCCCACCACCTCGCCGGCGCCGACCGCCAGGTGCACGTCCTTGACCACCACGCGCGGCCCGTAGGCTTTGCGCAGGTGCTGCGCTTCGAGCCGGCTGTCGCCCGCCGCGCTGGGCGTGGGCGCGACGATGCTCATTTCTTTTCGCCCAGGGCGCGGCTGGGCGACAAGGGTGCGGCGGGCAACGGCGCGGCCGTCGGCCCGTCAGCCCGCGGACTCAGGATGACGCGCACCCGGCCGCTGGGGTTGGTGGCCGACGTCGCGCCGCCCTCGACCCTGAAGACCTCGGCCGTGTTGTCCCAGACGATGCTGCCGCCGGTGATCTCGTCGGCCACCGCGCCCGCGCGCAGGCGGCGCACCGCACCGTTGCCCGAGAAGCGCAGGGTGTCGGCACGGCCGTCGAAATCGATGCGGTCGGCCGAGCCCTCGACCACCTCGTCCACGCCGTCGCGGCGCTGGCGCCAGGTGGCCGGCTTGCCGGCGCTGCCCAGGGCAGTGGCGGCGCGGTAGCCATCGGGCATCTCGCGCATTTCCACGCGCTCGGCGCGCATGACCATGGTGCCTTGCGAAATCGAGACATTGCCGTTGAACACCACCACCTGGCGCTGCAGGTCGACGGTGCCGGGCCGGTCGGCCTCGACCACCATGGGCTTGCTGCGGTCGGCCTTCTCGGCGTGGGCCGGCCCCCAGACCAGACCGGCTGCGAGCACGGCCGCGAACAGGCAGGCAGGAAAGGTCGACGAGGAGGGGGAAAGTGGATTCATCGCGGCACGAAACTTGCAGACGATTCTAGCTGCAAGCCCGGTGGGTGCCGCCACCCTTCCGCGTGAATTCCTGCCCGTTGCGGTCCGGGCTGCGGGTCAGGCGGTTTGTCGCACGCGCTGGATCAGGAAGTCGGCCACACCCAGCGCCCGTTCGTTGCTGCCCGCCAGCGACCCCGAAGTGTAAAAGCGTCCGTTCACGCCGATGGCGGGCACGCCATCGATCTTGTAGGCCTCAGCCAACTGTTTGGCACGACTGGCCTTGGTGTTGACGCCGAAAGACTTGAACGCGTCGGCGAACTTGCCCGCGTCCAGCCCGTTGCTGGTGGCAAAGGCCGTGATCTCGGACTCGCTGGACAGGCGCCGGTTCTGCTGGTGGATGGCCGCAAAGACCCGCTTGTTCATGGTGCTGAGCTGGCCCATCTCTTCGAGCGCGTAGAACAGCTTCTGGTGCAACTGGTGCGGCGCGGCGAAACCAACCGGCACCTGGCGGAAGGCCACATCGGGCGGCAGCCGTTTGGCCCAGGCCTCGACGGCCGGCTCGAAGGCGTAGCAGTGCCCGCAGCCGTACCAGAAGAATTCGACGACCTCGATCTTCTTGTCCGGGCTGGGCAGGGTCACCGGCGCCGGCGTGGACAGCCGCACGAACTGCTGGCCCTCGACGGGCGCTGCGCCCTGCGCCCATGCCGTGCCGGCCCAGGCCAGGCCCAGGCCGGTGCCGGCCAGCTGCTTGGAAAATTCTCTCCGCTTCATGTGCTTCCTTGTCGTGATCCCCGGGGGCGGGGAGGGGTGGACCCGTCTCGTTGCAGTGAGTTCCGGCGCGGTCGCTGGGTCAAGGCTTCTCGACCCGAACAATCTGTGTTTCGAGCGCCGCTTCCTGCAGTCTGGTCTTCAGCGCGTCCGCCTCGTCGCGTGAGGGGAAAGGCCCCACACGGACGCGGAACACCACCCGCCCGGCTTGCTCGCGCTCGGTGATCTTGGCCGTCTGGCCCAGCAGAGCCAGTTTGGCGCGTTGCTGCTCGGCATCTTCGCTGCGGGTGTAGGCACCGGCCTGCACGAAGTAGATGAAAGGCTCGCCACTCGGCGACGGTGTCGGCCCGCCTGACAGGATGGCCGCGGGGTCGCGGGCGGCGGGTCGCGACGCGGCTGGCGCCGTCGGGGCCGCGGCCATAGGCGCAGTTGCAACCGGTGCCACAGCCGACGCGGCCGCCGCCGCGGGCTTGGGCTGGGCCTTGCCGCCCAGCGCGGCGTTGGGGTCCCAGTTGCGGTTGCGCTCGGTCTCGGCGGTGTCCTGTTCCGCGGTGCGCTGCGGCACCTTGTTGATGAAGGGGACGGGGGCCTTGGTGATGTACAGCGCCACGCCCAGCGCCAGCGCCAGGCCGATCAGCAGCCCGGCCACCACGCCCATCACGAAACCACCGCGCGTCGGTGACGGCCCGATCACGGCGCCACCCCCACCGGCGCGTCGACCGCAGGCAGCACGTCACGGGCCATGGACTGGGGCGCGCTCACGCCCAGCACGGCCAGCGCATTGCGCAGCACCTGCGCCGTGGCCGCCAGCAAGGCCATGCGGGCCCGCGCCAGCACCGGGTCATCGACCAGGAAGCGCTCGGCGGCATAGTAGGTGTGGAAGGCGGCCGCCAGGTCGCGCAGGTAGAAGGCCAGGTCGTGGGGCGCCAGTTCGGCCGCCGCGCTGGTCAGCATGTCGGGGTAGTCGGCCAGCTTGCGCATCAAGGCCACCTCGCTGGGCGCGGTCAAGCCCGACAGGTCGGCCGCCGTGAAGTCGGCCTCGGCCCCACCCGCGCGTTGCGCGTACTGCGCCAGCACCGAGCAGATGCGCGCGTGGGCGTACTGCACGTAGAAGACCGGGTTCTCGTCGTTGGCCTTGAGCGCCAGGTCGACGTCGAAGACAAACTCGGTGTCGGCCTTGCGGCTGATGAGGAAAAAGCGCACCGCGTCGCGGCTGGTCCAGTCGATCAGGTCGCGCACCGACACCGAGGTGCCCGCGCGCTTGGACATCTTCACCTCCTGCCCGCCCTTCATGACCGAGATCATCTTGTAGATGGTGTAGTCCGGGTAGCCGGCGGGAATGCCCAAACCCGCAGCCTGCAAACCAGCGCGCACGCGTGACACGGTGCCGTGGTGGTCCATGCCGACCACGTTGATGACCTTGGTGTAGCCGCGTTCGAACTTGGCCAGGTGGTAGGCCACGTCGGGCACGAAGTAGGTGTAGGTGCCGTCCTGCTTGCGCATGACGCGGTCCTTGTCGTCGCCATACTCGGTGGTGCGCAGCCACAGCGCGCCGCCTTCTTCATAGGTCTTGCCCGAGGCGATCAGGCGCTTCACGGTGTCTTCGACGCGGCCGCTGCTGTAGAGGCTGCTTTCCAGGAAGTAATGGTCGAAGTGCACGCCGAAGGCCTGCAGGTCCAGGTCCTGTTCGTGGCGCAGAAAGGCCACGGCGAACTGCGTGATGCCGTCGAGGTCGTCCACGTCGCCGCTGGCGGTGAACTCGCGGTCGTCGGCGCGAACGGTCTTGCCCGCGGCGAAGTCGGTGGCGATGTCGGCGATGTACTCGCCGTTGTAGGCCTGCTCGGGCCAGCCGGCGTCGCCCGGCTTGAGGCCTTGCAAACGGCGCTGCACCGACACGCCCAGGTTGTTGATCTGCACGCCAGCGTCGTTGTAATAGAACTCGCGCAGCACCTCCCAACCCTGGGTGCGCAACAGGCTGGAGAGACTGTCGCCCAGCGCCGCATTGCGGCCATGGCCCACGTGCAGCGGGCCGGTGGGGTTGGCGGACACGAACTCCACCATCACGCGCTGGCCGTTGGCGGGGCGCAGGCCGTAGGCATCGCCGGCTTGCAGCACCTCGGCCACCACCGCTTGGCGCGCGGCGGGCGTCAAGCGCAGGTTGATGAAGCCCGGACCGGCGATGTCCAGCCCCTGCACCCAACGCTGCACGGCCGGCTGGCGCTGCAGGGCGTCGACGAGGCTGGCGGCGACGTCGCGCGGGCTCTTGCGCAAGCCGCGCGCCAGCTGCATGGCCGCGGTGATGGCCAGGTCGCCGTGGGCGGCCTGCTTGGGCGACTCGAAGGCGGCTGGCGGCACGTCAACACCCGCCGGGCCGCCCGAACCAGTCACTTCGGCCAGGGCCGCGCCCAGGGCCTGAAGCAAGTCGTGCTTTGCTTGAATCATCGACAGATTCTACTTTTCGCCCTGCATACGCTGCGGCAACAGTGTGAATGCGTGGACTTTGTCCGCCTCTTCGGCAGATCGCCCAAGGCACACGGCCCCACCATGCACGGGCTTGCACGCCCTGCCCCAAGCCGAACTGCCATGTCCGCCCGCCCCCACACCGACCCCCCGCCCGCACCCGAAGTCCCCGCCGGCCTGCCCACGCAGATCGGCAAGTACCGCATCAAGGCCAAGCTGGGAGAAGGCGCGACCAGCGAGGTCTTCCTGGCCTACGACAGCTTTCGCGGCGTGGACGTGGCCATCAAGCGCGTGCGCATGAACCTGTTGGGCGATGACCGCGAACGCCACTACCAGCAGCGCTTCTTCGCCGCCGAAGCCGCCCTGGTGGGCCACCTGCACCACCCCAACGTGGTCGAAATCCTGGACGCCGTCGCCGACGACGACGCGCCCTATCTGGTGATGGAGTACGTGCCTGGCGTGACGCTGCGCCGCTACTGCCGCGCCGACAAGCTGCTGCCGCTGGCCCAGGTCATCGAGATCGGCTTCAAGTGCGCCACCGCCCTGGGCTATGTCTTCCGCAGGGGCCTGATCCACCGCGACGTGAAACCCGCCAACCTCATGGTGACGCTGGACGGCGACCAGATCGACGCCGTCAAAATCACCGACTTCGGCAGCGCCTTCAACCTGGCGGCCGAGCACACCCAGGTCTACCGCGTCGGCTCGCTGGCCTACATGTCGCCAGAGCAGCTCGAAGGCGACTTGCTGGACTGCCGTGCCGACATCTATTCGCTGTCTGCCGTGCTCTACCACCTGATCGCCGGACGGCCGCCCTTCGACGCGCAGCAGCAGGCCGCGCTGATGCACCAGATCTGCAACGCCGACCCGCCGCCCTTGGCTGCACAGCGCGACGGCATCGCGCCGCAGCTGCAGGCGCTGATCGAACGCGGCCTGGCCAAGAACCGAGACAACCGCCCGGCGAGCTGGGACGAGTTCTCGCAGGCCCTGTCGGCGCTGGTCGCCGAACGCCTGGTGCCGCGCGGGCCGCTGCAGGGCGTGCTCGATTCCGAACGCTTCACGCTGCTGCGCTCGCTGGAGTTCTTCGAGGGCTTTGGCGACGTGGAACTGTGGGAAGTCGTGCACCGCGCCCTGTGGGAACGCCACACCTTCGGCCAGGCCCTGTACCGCAAGGGCGAAGAGGGCAACACCTTCCACATCGTCACGCAAGGCCAGGTCGAGGTGTATCGCGACGGTGTCAAGGTGGCGTCGCTGGGTGCCGGCACGTCGGTGGGCGAGATGGCCTACCTGGCGCCCAACCCCGACCTGCGCGTGCACAGCGCCGACATCCTGGTCTCCGAGCCGGCCACCACGGTGGCCTTCACGCCGGACTCGCTGCGCCAGTTGTCGCTGGGCACACGCCACCTGTTCGACGCGGCCTTCATCCGCGTGCTGGTGCGCCGCCTGCATGCTGCACACGAAGCGCTGGCCCACCCGCGAAGAATTCTTTAGCGCGGCGGTCGGCGGCCGGGGAACCCTGTGCGTTTACCAATTGCCGCGGCGCGCTGGCTCTGATGCAATCGTCCGCGGCATGTCGCCAACCCACCAAGAGACAAGGAAGCTCCCATGATCAAGACCCTGCTCACCGCCGGCCTGATGTCGCTGGCCCTGCTGGCCGGCCAAGCCCATGCCGCCAACGCCGCCTGCGAAGCCAAGGCTGTGGACAAGAACGGCAAGGCCCTGGCGGGTGCTGCCAAGACCAGCTCGATGAAAAAGTGCGAGGCCGAGATGGCCGGCGGCGGCACCTGCGAAGCCAAGGCCGTCGACAAGAACGGCAAAGCCCTGGGTGGCGCGGCCAAGACCAGCTCGATGAAGAAGTGCGAAGCGGACATGGCCGCGGCGAAGAAGTAAGCGCCGCTCCGCTGCCGGGACACGGGGCGCCCAGGGCGCCCCGTGGTCGTTTCAGGCCGCCGCCGGTTGCGCCCAGTAACGCGCGTCGCCGTAGCTGTGCTTCAAGAAGTCGATCCACAGCCGCACGCGCAGCGGCAGGTGCTTGGCGTGCGGAAACACGGCGTAGATGCCGTTCGGCGGCGCGGCAAAGTCCTGCAGCACCACCTGCAGGTCGCCACGCGCCACCTCGTGCTCGACCTCCCAGGTGCTTCGCCATGCCAGCCCCAGGCCGCGCACGCACCAGTCGTGCAGCACCTGGCCGTCGCTGCAGTCGAGCTGCCCGCTGGGGCGCAGGTGGGTCACCTCGCCATCCACCACGAAGGCCCAGCCGCGGCTCTGGCTGGCGTCGGAGCTGAGCGTCAGGCACTGGTGGCGGCCCAGGTCGGCCGGTGAGGCCGGCACACCAGCGCGGGCCAGGTAGGCCGGCGTGGCGACACACAGACGCCGGTTGTCGGCCAGGCGCACGCTGATCAGGCTGGAGTCAGGCAGGTCGCCCACGCGCACGGCGCAGTCGTAGCCTTCGTTGACGATGTCGACGACGCGGTCTGACAGGTTCAGCGACAGGCTGGTGTCCGGGTGCTGGGCCAGGAAGTCAGGCACCAGCGGCGCCACGTGGCGGCGCCCGAAACCCGCCGGCGCGGTGATTCGCAGGTGGCCGCTGGCCTTCACGCCGCCGGCGCTGACGCTGGCCTCGGCGTTCGCCAGGTCAGCCAGCAGGCGCTGACAATCTTCGAGGAAAGCACTGCCCTCATGGGTGAGCGTGATGCGCCGGGTGGTGCGCACCATCAACTTCACGCCCAGCCGCCCTTCCAGCGCATCGATACGCCGGCCGATCACCGCGGGCGCCACGCCCTCGGCGTTGGCCGCCGCCGTCAGACTGCCCTTGACGGCCACGGCGGTGAAGGATTCGATCTGCTTCAAGCGGTCCATGGGGCATCACTATGCATCAAAACCTCATGAATCCCGCACCGATTGCGCACTTAATGCCGGCTCGCACTTGGAATACGCTGCTCCCATGAAACCGAAAGCCGTTCTCTTCGACGCCTACGGCACGCTGTTCGACGTCTACAGCGTCGGCCTGCTGGCCGAACAGCTGTTTCCCGGCCACGGCGACAAGCTCAGCCAGCTCTGGCGTGACAAACAGATCGACTACACCCGGCTGCTCACCCTGAGCGGGCGCTACCGGCCGTTCTGGGACGTGACGCGCGACGGCCTGCGCTATGCCGCGCTGCGCCTGGGCCTGGTGCTGGATGCGATGGCCGAAGACCGGCTGATGAACCAGTACCGCCACCTCAGCGCCTTCCCCGAAAACGCCGGCGTGCTGGCCGAGCTGAACAGGCGACGCATCCGCACCGGCATTCTCAGCAACGGCGACCCCGACATGCTGACTGTGGCCGTCAAGAGCGCCAGTTTCGACGGCCTGTTGAACCCCGTGCTCAGCGTGCACGGCGTGCAGCGCTTCAAGACCGATGCAGCCGCTTACGCCTTGGGCCCGCAAACCCTGGGGCTCGCGGCGCGTGACATCCTCTTCGTGTCCAGCAACTGCTGGGACGCCATCGGCGCGACCTGGTTCGGCTACACCACGCTGTGGGTCAACCGCGCCAATGCGCCGCTCGAACAACTCGGTACCGAGCCCACGCGCACTGGCAGCAGCCTGCGCGACGTGCTCGACTTCTTTCCCCTCCCTTGACCCGCAAGAGACCACCCATGCGCACCACCCACCACAGCCTGCAAGTCGCCACCCCGCTGGCCCGCTTCATCGACGACGAGGTGCTGCCCGGTACCGGCATCGCGCCGGCCGACTTCTGGGCCGGCTTCGACGCCATCGTGCGCGACCTGGCGCCGAAGAACGCCGCCCTGCTGGTCGAACGCGACCGCCTGCAAACCGAGCTCGACACCTGGCACGGCGCCCACCCGGGCCCCATCGGCGACATGCCCGCCTACCGCGCCTTCCTGCGGCGCATCGGCTACCTGGCCGAGCCCACGGGCCCGGTGCAGTGCACCACGGAAGGCGTCGACGACGAGCTGGCCCTGCTGGCCGGGCCGCAGCTGGTGGTGCCCATCCTCAACGCGCGCTACGCCCTGAACGCCGCCAATGCGCGCTGGGGGTCGCTGTACGACGCGCTCTACGGCACCGACGTGATCGCCGAGTCCGGCGGGGCCGGCAAGGGCAGCGGCTACAACCCGGTGCGCGGCCAGAAGGTCATCGACTACGCGCGCCAGGTGCTCGACCAGGCCGCCCCGCTGGCCACCGGGTCGCACCACGATGCGGCCGGCTACCGTGTGGAAGTCCGCGTGGAAGCCCGCGCTCAGGCCGGCGTGCTGAACGCCCAGCTCGTCGTCGTGCTGAAGAACGGCACCGTCACCGGCCTGGCCGACCCGGCCCGCTTCATCGGCCACCAGGGCGACGCCGCCGCACCGATCTCGGTGCTGCTGCGCCACCACGGCCTGCACCTGGACATCCGCATCGACCGCACCCACCGCATCGGCAAGACCGACCCCGCCGGCGTGGCCGACCTGGTGGTCGAGGCCGCCTTGTCGACCATCCTCGACCTCGAGGACTCGGTGGCCGTGGTCGACGCCGACGACAAGGTGCTGGCCTACCGCAACTGGCTGGGCATCCTGCGCGGCACGCTGACCGAGGAAGTGCAAAAGGGCGCCAAGACCTTCACGCGCAGCCTGGAGCCTGACCGCAGCTACACCGGCACCGATGGCCGGCCCGTCACGCTGCACGGCCGCTCGCTGCTGTTCGTGCGCAACGTCGGCCACCTGATGACGAACCCCGCCATCCTGTGGGCCGAGGGCCGCGCCGCGCCGCGCGAAATCCCGGAAGGCATCCTGGACGCCGTCATCACCAGCACGATCGCCCTGCACGACCTCAAACGCCTGGGCACGCCCGGCCTGCACAACTCGCGCAGCGGCAGTGTCTACGTCGTCAAGCCGAAGATGCACGGCCCGGCCGAGGTGGCCTTTGCCTGCGAACTGTTCAGCCGCGTCGAAGAGTTGCTCGGCCTGGCGCAGAACACCGTCAAGCTGGGCATCATGGACGAAGAGCGGCGCACCAGCGTCAACCTGGGTGCCTGCATCGCCGAGGCCGCGGCCCGCGTGGCCTTCATCAACACCGGCTTCCTTGACCGCACGGGCGACGAGATGCACACCGCCATGCGCGCCGGGCCGATGGTGCGCAAGCCGAAGATGAAGAACGCCAACTGGCTGCGCGCCTACGAGTTCAACAACGTGCAGATCGGCCTGGCCTGCGGGCTGCGCGGCCGCGCCCAGATCGGCAAGGGCATGTGGGCCATGCCCGACCTGATGGCCGACATGATGAAAGAGAAGATCGCGCACCCGCAGTCTGGCGCCAACACCGCCTGGGTGCCCAGCCCCACCGCGGCCACGCTGCACGCGCTGCACTACCACCAGGTCGATGTGGCTGCGCTGCAGGAAAGCATGGAAGCCTTTGCGCACCGCAGCGACGCACCGCAGCTTGAAGCGCGTCTGCTGGACGCCATCCTGCAGGTTCCTGTGGCGCTGGTGCCGTTCTGGACGCCGCCCGAAGTGCAGGCGGAACTCGACAACAACGTGCAAGGCATCCTGGGCTATGTCGTGCGCTGGGTCGACCAGGGCGTGGGCTGCTCCAAGGTGCCCGACATCCACAACGTCGGCCTGATGGAAGACCGCGCCACGCTGCGCAT
>JANNWL010000159.1:0-28371 GCA_031414735.1 Burkholderiales bacterium
GGCACCGACTGGGACGCCGTGTGGGACCGCTACGCGCCGCTGCTGCCGCGCGTGGCGACACGCGGCGAGTTTTCCGACCTGGTGTGGGAACTGCAAGGCGAGCTCGGCACCTCGCACGCCTACGAGTCGGGTGGCGACCACCGCAAGCCGCCCGCCGTGGCCCTGGGCCACCTGGCAGCGCAGTTCAGTGCCGTCGATGGCGGCACGGCCTGGGAGATCACGCGCATCGTGCAAGGCGACGCCTGGGACGCGGGCGCCGATTCACCGCTGCACGCCGTGGGCGTGATGGCGACGGTGGGCGAGCGTGTGCTGGCCGTGGGCGGGCAACCGGTCGGGCCGCGGTTGCCACCGCAGGCCCTGCTCGTGCACCAGGCCGGCGCCAAGGTCTCGCTGACCCTGGTGGCGGCCGACGGTACCCCGCGCGAGGTGCTGGTCACGGCGCTGGCCGACGAAACCCCGGCCCGCTACCGTGAATGGGTCGAACGCAACCGCGCCCAGGTGCACGAGGCCAGCGGCGGTCGTGTCGGCTACCTGCACCTGCCGGACATGATGTCGGCCGGCTTCGCCGAATTCCACCGCTACTTCGCCACCGAGTGCGACCGCGACGCGCTCATCGTCGACCTGCGCTACAACCGCGGCGGCCATGTCTCGCAGCTGCTGCTGGAGAAGGTGGCGCGCAAGCGCATCGCCTGGAACGTCACCCGCTGGGGCCAGCCCACCAGCTACCCCGACGAGGCCGCGGCCGGCCCGGTCGTGGCGCTGACAAATGAACACGCGGGGTCTGACGGCGACATCTTTTCGCACAACTTCAAGCTCATGGGCATCGGCCCCCTGGTGGGCACGCGCACCTGGGGCGGCGTGGTCGGCATCTGGCCCCGGCATGCCTTGATCGACGGCACGCAGACGACGCAGCCCGAGTATTCGTTCTGGTTCAAGGACGTGGGCTGGCAGGTCGAAAACTACGGCACCGACCCGCAGATCGAAGTCGAAAACGCGCCGCAGGACGACGCCCACGGCGCCGGCTTTGGCCAGCCCGGGCACGACCGCCAACTCGCGCAAGCCCTGACCACTGCCCTGCAAGAGATTGTCCGCGTCGGTGTCACGCAACCTGACTTCGGCCCGCGACCGCACCTGCGCGCACCCGGCCTGCCGCCGCGCGCTTGAAGGCTCCGTCCATCCTGGGCGGGGGCCCACTCCCCCATCAAGCAGGTCTGCAGCCAGTTACGCCGCACCAGGTACTCGCCGCGGCTGGCCAGCCGGTAACCGCTGCGCTCCATCCGCCGCGCCCCGCTTCAATCCCTTTCGCGCATCCCTGTCTGGAGCAGCGCCGCGTCTGGCGGCAATCCACAACGGTCATGGCGGAGAACCATTCGTGCTGATGCTGGTGACCCATGCGCCGCGCCCATGGGTGAAGGCAAACAACTTGTAAGGAGCGGTGTCGCTGATCGCCAGCGACTCGACCACCACATTGGCAAAGCCCGTGTTCTCGCGGAACCAGGACGCACCCCCATCGGTCGACGTGAAGACACCCAGGTCCGTCCCGACGAACAACTCGCTGCTGTTGGCGGGGTTGACCACCACCGTGTGGGCCGGTATCTGCGGCATGGCCGTGACGCCGGCGCCCATGATGGGCACCCAGTTCACGCCTCCGTCAGTGGACTTCAGCACGGTGTTGGTCGTGAAGTTCGAGACCGTCGCATAGGCCACAGTGATGTTGTTCGGGTCCCAGGCCATGGAAGAGATCATGCCCACAGCGATCGTCCCGCCGCCAGGCCAAGCCCCGGCAACGGGCGTCAGTGCGGCATGGTTGTAATGGAAGCAGCCATCGGACATGCCCACCAGCACGCGGTTGGCGTTGAGCGGATGGGCCGCCAGGGCCGAAATCGCACCGAGCCCACAGGTCTGTGTCTGGCCCGTCATGCGTGTCCAGTTGCTGGCCTGGTTGACTGACAACCAGATGTCGAAGCCGCCCGCCCAGATGTGGTTGCGGTTCCCCTTGTTCATCTCGAAAGGAGCAATGAACATGAAACCCGCCGGCGTGACCCCTGGCGAGCCGACCGCGACGCTGGTGAAGATGGCACCGCCGTCGGTCGACCGCCTCATGCTGTTGCCGGTGTTCTCGAGGAACAGCACATCGTTGTTGGGATTGGCATCGCCCTTGGTGTCCAGGGCCACATAACCACCGTCGCCGCCGGCCAGCACGCTCCAGTTCGGGCTGCCGGTGCCGCCACGCGAGGTGCCGTTGTCTTGCAGGCCGCCGAAGTAGCGTGAGCCGTCCGGGTACGCGGTGCCGTGATAGAACTGGGTCGTCACATAGCCGTTGCTGCGGTCAATCCAGACGGTGCCGCCAGCCACCGGGGCGCCGCAGATCTGCGCCAACGTCGTGTTGACAGCTGCACGCGCGTCGTCCGTGCGCGACACGCCCCCATCTTGGGTCGAGAACATCACCTTGTTGGTGGTGCCGTTGTAGTTGGGGTGGAAGACGATGCCGTGCTGGTCGGCATGGTTGTATTGCGGATCGATGCCCTTGTCGAACCACCAGTAGCTGGCGGTTCCCCAATCAACACCGCCGTTGTCAGAACGCCAGAGGTCGATACCGCCTGCCCAGACCCGGTTGCTGTCCAGCGGGTCCACGGCAATCACGTTGTCATACCAGCCCTGGTTGAGCTGCTGTGACGCAGGACCGAACCCGCACTCGGCCAGCAGCGCGAACACCGGGTTGCTCAACAGCTGCTGGTTGATCTTTTGTGCAGTGTTCGCCGGCGCAACCCGACCGTCTCGCTGCGTCGTGAAGCTGCCCGGGTTGCCGTTGGCAACCGAGCGATAGACGCCATGCAGACCGCCCAGCCCGGGGCCTGCGCCGGCCACACCACCGGTGCGCTGTGCGGCCATCACGTACACAACGCTCTCGTTGCTGGGCGCCACGGCGATGGAGCTGCGGCCCTGTGCAGGCAACGACAGGATGGACGTGCCGCTGCTGGCGTCGGCGTCCAGCAGCCTGTACACCGTGCCTTGTGAACCTGTACGGCCACAGGACACGAAGAGGTAGCCAATGGCGCGTTTTTCCTGCATCGCCGCGTCCGTGCAGCCATTGGACGGGGCCACCCCGGGCACAAGAGCCCAGGTCACGCCGCTGTCGAGAGAACGCCACAGGCCGGTGCGCGTGGCCGCATACATGCGGCTTGTCTTGCGCGGACTCACGATGACCTTCATCGTGTAGTGGAAGTTGCTGTTGTTGGTCGACGGCAATTGCGCCCAGGTGGCACCCGCGTCCGTGGTCATGAAGATGCCGGCGCCCCGCACTGCATCGGCATTGCCCACACCTTCCCCCGTGCCGGCAAAGAGAGTGCTGGTGTTGCTGCCCTGAAAGGCCAGTGTGCTGACAGCCAGGTTGGCCAAACCCAGGTCGGTGTTGGTGGACCAGTTGGCACCACCGTCGGTGCTCTTCCAGACCCCGCCGGCGACGCCACCGGCATACAGGACGCTGGGGTTGCCGGGATCGATCAGCAGCGAACGCGTGCGGCCGCCCTGGTTCGCCGGGCCCAGGCTGGCCCACGCACCGAGCGCTGCTCCAGGGCTTGCCACAGCCGACGCAGAAGCGCCACGCGCGAGGCGCTGCGACGTTGAACGCAGCGGCATGTTGCGCATCTGCTCGAGCGCCGGCAGGTACATCGCGCTGTCCAGCGGCCGCACCGTCGTGATGTCGGGGCCGCGCATGATGATCGGGCCGGTGCGCTTGTTGGCGTAGTAGGCCTGGGCCTCGTCGGGTTGGTCAAAGGGCTTGAGGCCTCTTCTCGCCACCCGTTCCAATTTGCGGTTCAGGCGCGCTGCATGCGTGGGCGTGACCGGCACGATGCCGGACTCGCTGCTGATGACCGGCCCGGGGGCCTTGGCCACCGATGCCGTGACGACAGACGCCGCTTCAGTGGTCGCCGTATCCGTATCTGTGGCCGCGAAGGCACAGGCGGAAAGGAGGAAGAGGCTGGCAACAAAGTTGTTCAGACGCACAACGATCTCCTGTCAAGACTTGATGGCCTGGGCCCGTTCAAACAGCGTCGGCCAGGCGGCTGGACCGCCTGCGGCGCAACATCAGCGTGGTTGCCAACGCCAGACCCACCAGGGACGCGGTGGCCGGCTCCGGCGCGTTCCCGCCGCCCGGCGGGGCCGGGGGGGCGGTGGTCAAGAGGCTCATCTGGTTGATGGAAAGCGGACTTCCCCCCAGCACCGACGTGACCGAGACATCGACCCGCAAGATGTCGCGCAAGGAACTGAAGCCGCCCAGAAACGGCGCCGACCCGTCATTGGCGTTGCTGGACGCGCCGCCGACGCCAACCGAGCCAAAGAAGACGTCGCCGGCGCCGAAGAAATCGAGCGTGCCGGTGAATGCGCCAAAGTTGTCGTTGACGACGTTGAAACCGAGTCCACGGATTGCCGAGGCAAAGGTGATGCTGATCGGACCGTCGGTGAAGAACGTGCTGAGCACGACGTCACCGGCGCTGAAGTTCGACGTGTAGCCGCCGCCGCCGTTCTGGACAAACACGCCAAAGCCGCCGGTCAGCGCTGCTGCAACCCCGACCCCGCCCGTGCTGACACGGCTGTACGGGCTGGCAACCAGGCTGCCATCGTCAGCCGCAGCACCCCACTGAACCGTGTCGTTGCCACCCAGCAGTGCCCGGGAGCTGATTGCCGAGACGACGCCGGCAGAAGCCGACGAAGCGAGCACCAGACACGCCGAGATCGCTGCGGCAAATCGCCCGATGCCATCGTGCCGAAAGCTGCTCGGCACGGCCGCACGCCAGCCACGGGATCTGAGACTCAATTTCATCGCACACCTCAGTCACTGGAGTCGGAGTCAGAAGACAGTACGAGCGCGAGGGCTTGCAGTCAACCCGGCAAACGCGTAACTTCAGCCATACCCCCCTTACTTGCCGGGGCTTGCCGTTCCGCCGCACGCCGGGGTCTCGCCAGGCGTGACGCACGCGGGCGGCGCACGGTCCGCGTTCACTTCGATGAGTACCCATGGGACCCCGCATTTGCTCGTTCATTGCCGTGGCGGTTTCATGCGCGGTGCCTGCGTTTGCCGCCGAGGCCAGTGCGCGGTCCGACCGTGCTGCGTGGCGCGACGCGTTCAGCTTTCTCGGCCTGTCGGCCACACAGATCGAGGTGGTGAGGTCCGTCCGTGCGGACCACGCGCGGGCGCTGCTGGCACTGACAGGCCAGGCCGCGCAGCTGGTTGCCGACAAGACTGCGGCGCCTTCCGACACCGAGGCGCGATTGATGAAATTGTGCCAACGCTCGCAGGCCGTCGACGCGGCCCAGCGGGCCAGGCTGCGCGCCCCACTGAGCGAAGAACAGCTGCAGCGCTTGACGCAGCTTGAGCAGGCCCTGAACCTGCTGCCGGTCATCGAATCGGCGCAGGCCGCAGGGCTGATCGCAGACAGGACCAGATTGCCCCTGGTGGGGCTGCCATCGGGCAGCGTCGAGGCCGAGTACAGCTGGCGGCGCGTCGCAGCCCTGCCTCTGCCGGGCTGTCCGTCATCGGTGTTGCACCGTGAAGTCGAACTCGAAGGCAATTCCCGGGTTCGGCCCGCGTCCGATAAATAGGCAGGCATCCGGCAACACGGGCGATCGTGCACCGTGTCATGGAGAGCTTCGGTGTGATGAGTCAAGCACAGGCCGTGAGCGGGCCGTGCCGGCAGGCGGGAGGTTTGGCGATGCGGTTTCAGCAGACTTGCTGGGGGGCGCCGGCTTCAGCCACCGGCAGCGCCCGCGCATGGCAGTCCTTCAACCGGCTGGCCAGCACGTCGGGCAGGATGTCCAGCGCGGCGGTGGCCCACTCTCCCATCAGGCAGATCTGCAGCCAGTTGCGCCGCACCAAGTACTCGCTGCGACTGGCCAGCTGGTAGCCGCTGCGCTCCATGCGCCGCGCCAGGCGCAGGGCAGACACCTGCGGCGGCAGGGCCAGGCTGATGACTCCAGGCATGGCCACGGCGTCGTCGGCAACGATCGTCAGCCCGCGCTGCCTGAGCCGGTCACGCAGCCGGCGGTCAGCGTCGAACACCTGCTGCCAGCGCAGCGGCCAGTCGCGTGCCAGCGCAGCGTCCAAGGCCGCCACCAGATTCGACGACTGCGTGTACGGCACGCCGCCGGCGTCGCGGTAGGCGGCCAGGTCCAGGTAGCGCGGCAGCGCGCCTGCCGGGGCCAGCCGGTGGTCGTGGGCCACGATGGCCAGGCCCGGGCAGGCGCCCAGCGCCTTGCCGCTGACCAGGCTGACGAAGCGCGCGCCTTGCAAGGCGATGTCCTGCAGGCCCACGGCACTGACGGCGTCCACGCACAGGTCGGCGCCGCTTTCACGGCACAGGGCGCGCGGCAGATCGAGGCCATTGCGCACGCCGGTGGCGGTCTCGCACGCCACCATCCACAGCCAGCGTGGCCGGTGGCGTGCAAACGCGGCGCGCAAGTGCGCCGCGTCAAAGCCCTGGCCCCATGCGGCCTGCAGCACACCGAAGTCCAGTCGCCAGCGGCGGGCATGGTCGATCAGGCGGTCGCCGAACTCGCCGTTGCTCAGCACCAGCCCGGGCCGACCCTGGGCTGCAAGCTGGGCTGCGATGGCGTCGTTGGCCAGGGTCCCGGTGCCGGGCATCAGCACCACGTCGGCCGCACTGCAGAGCCTGCGCAGCGGCACACGCACGTGTTCGATCAACAGGTCGAACTCCGGGCTGCGGTGCGAGAAGGGCGGCCGCACAAAGGCCGCAGCCACTGCCGCGCCGATCGCCACCGGCCCGGGCATCAAGTTCGTGACAGCCGGGCCGCCGGTCACCTCCAGATGCGCAACGTGGGCTGCGTAGTCCCGCAGCGTCAGAACCATCGGCTGATAACGTGCCTTGTGGCTGCCCACCAGCGGGCCAAAGGGTCTGAAGCCCAGGTGTCGGTACAGGCGCAGTTCGCGCACCGTGCCAGAGATGATGGCCAGGTCACACCCTTGGGCGCGAAGGTGTTGCGCCAGCATGCCGGCAAGCTGCGCGAAGACCGTCTGCTTGCGGTGGCTGGGCGCGACGGCCAGCAGGCGCACCTCGACGAGCTTGTGGTGCGCCGGCAGATGGCTGTCGAGGTCAGGCAACTTGGATTCCAGCGAGAAAGGCCGCTGGCAGCGCCCGGCGATCATGCCCACCAGCTCGTCGCCGTCCAGGCACACCGCGTAGATGTTCTCGGCATGAAAGCGGTCAACGAGGCGCCTGCTCTCGTTCGGTGGGTGCTGGGGAATTTCCTCGACGAAGGTACGGTAGTTGAGCCTGTGGATGGCTTCGAACTCGGTGGCCTCGGCCAACTTGAAACGCAGGGTCTGTCCCATGCTCATCTCCGCGGGCGGTGGGTGTAAATCAACAACGCCACGAGTGCCAACGTGGCAAGCCCCGTGGCTGTGGATGTGGGTTCGGGTGTGGTCGCGAGCGCATAGGCTACGGAGCAGGCCCCGGCCAGCAGCCCGGCCAGGTTGACGCGACACCGCGCCACGCGCAGAAGTGCAAACACCGCCACCGCGACGGCAAGCACGATGAGGTCCAGCCCGCCCAGCGCACCGAGGGCCGTGGCCACACCCTTGCCACCCCGCCACTGGAGCTGTATGGGGTAGATATGCCCCAGCGTGGCCGCCACGGCGCACAGTGCAGCCGCCTCGGGCGCCCACCAGCGCGCGGCCAGGACCGCGAGCAGCCCCTTGGTGGCGTCCAGCGCGAAGACCAGCGCAAAGCCTCGCGTCCCCAGCACGCGCCCGGCATTGCGCGCGCCGGCGTTGCCGCTGCCCAGCGCGCGCAGGTCACGGCCATCGCGCCAGCGCAGCAGGTAGTAGCCGGCGTTCAGGCAGCCCAGTCCGTAAGCGAAGAACACCAGGGCGAGATCGATGCGGGGCATGCGGGGAGCGGCAGGTGACGATGCGACAGTGCACCTTGGGCGCAGGCCGTGCGCCTTGTCGCTGCGCCACTGTAGTGCCGTGCAAGAGCCTTTCGCTGGTCGCACGGGGCGGTACCGCAGCATGCGCCGCCGGGTACTGCGGCTCGGTACCGCACGCCTTGGCCGTGCGCACGAATCAGCGGGTACTTTTAGGGATGGACCTTTGTGAGACCTTGGTTAACATACTTTTCCAGCGGTCGTATTTGCTCCCTCGGCGGGGTTGTCCCGCCGGTGGGCCCGCCGCGCGGACCCACCCTCAATGCGAAACCAACTGTTCGTCAGTTACCGCCGCGTCGCCAACGACAGCAGCGACAAGTGGGTCGACGTGTTCTGCAAAGAGCTGAGCAAAAACCTGCGAGAGATGGTCGGCAACGAGGTGGCGCTGTGGCGCGACAGCGAGGAACTGCAGCCCGGCAAGCCCTGGCGCCCGCAATTGCAGACAGCCATCGACGAGGCCACGATCTTCCTGGCCGTGGTCTCGCGCAGCTACTTCGCTGAAGACGAGTGCCGCAAGGAACTGGACTGGTTCCTGCGCCGCATCAAGCAGGACCCGTTGGTGCCGCGCATGATCATGCCGGTGTTCAAGCAGCCGCCCTCGCCGCAGAAACCGCCGCCGCCCGATGTCGGCATCCTGCAGCGTCACGAGTTCTTTGTCCCCGAGCCCGGAGAGGCCGGTCGTTGGCGCGAGTTCTCGCCCTCGGAAGCCGACTTCTGGAAGCTGCTGGCGCGCCTGGCGCAGGACATCACGCTCGCGCTTGAGGGCATGGGCGGCAGCACGCAGCAAGGCAAGGTCTACCTGGCCCGCGTCTGCCCCGAACTCGAGTCGCAGCGCGAAGAGGTGCGCGCCGACCTGCGCCAGCACGGCTACGAGGTGGTGCCGCAGAACGAGTACTTCTGGAACGCCACCGACATCGACACGCAGATCAGCGCGGACCTGGAAGGCGCGCTGCTGTGCGTGCACCTGGTGTCTGGCGCGGAATCGACCGATCTGGACGGTGTCGAGCACAGCCAGAGTCAGTTGCTGGCCGCCCATGCCGCCATGAAGGCCAGCGGCGGTACAGCGCCTGTGGTGTGGATCCAGGGCGCCGCCAAGCCGCACGCCAGCGCTGTCGAGCTCATTCGGGTGATCACCGAGGAGCTTGCCAACGACGAGGTCGAGGTTCTCTGCAGCAGCCTGGAGACACTGAAAGAACGGGTCTACGACAAGATCAAGGCGGCCCAGCCGGCCGACACTGCGGCCCTGGATGGCGAGGTGACGCTCATCGTCGAGGAGGCCGACGTGCCCGCGCTGGGCGGGCTGCGCGGCCTGCTGGCTGATGACCTCGGCGTCGATGCCAAGCTCATCAAGCTGCAGGGCTCGGCACCCAAAGACCTCGACCGCCTGGCGCGTGCGCTTGCCGCCAGCCCGCGCTGCATCGTGTTCTGGGGTGCACAGGACGAAGATTGGCTCGACGACGTGCTCGGCCGTGCCGAGTTGCGCCTGCACCTCGGCCGTGACCGCCTGTGTGTGTGCACGGGCGGCGAACCAAGCGCCGAGAAGTTGGCCTACCGCAGCCCCAAAGCCACGGTGATCGATGCCAATGCAGGCACCGCGGCGGTGGCTTTGCGTGCCTTCCTGACGCAAAGCGCGGGGTCGTGAGGGTGGACGCCGCGCTCGACGCCCGCCTCGCCGACAACCCGTTTCCGGGCCTGCGCTCGTTCCAGGCCGACGAGGCTGAGGTCTTCTTCGGCCGCCAACAGCAGATCGACGAGTTGCTTGTGCGCCTGGCCGAGGTGCCGTTGATCGCGGTGGCCGGCTCCTCGGGTTGCGGCAAATCTTCGCTGGTGCTGGCCGGGCTGCTGAACGCCCTCAAGCACGGTCAGGGGGTTGGCCAGGCCCTGCGCTGGCGGCCCGTGGTGATGCGGCCGGGCGATTCCCCGATCACCCGGCTTGCCAAGCCGCTGGCAGCGGCACTGGTTGGCGACGACCCCGACCCCGACGCGGCCGCCGACGACGACAGCCGCACCCGTGCGCTGGCGGGTCGCCTGCACCTGGGCGCCGACGCCTTGGTGCAGGCTGTGCGCCGCGCCCGCCTGCCGCCCAACGAGCGTGTGCTGGTGGTGGTCGACCAGTTCGAGGAGATCTTTCGCTACAAGCGCATGACCGACCCCGAGGAATGCGTGGCCTTCGTCAAACTGCTGCTGCAGGCCGCCCGCGTTGACGACTGCCCGTTGAAGGTCGTGCTGACGCTGCGCTCGGACTCGCTGGGCAGTTGCGCAGACTTCCGTGGCCTGCCTGAGGCTGTCAGCCGCGGCCAGTTTCTGGTGCCGCGCCTGACCCGCGACCAGCGCAAGCAGGCGATCGTCGGCCCGGTCGAGCACAGGGGCTTCCAGATCGCGCCACGGCTGGTGCAGCGTGTGCTGAACGACGTCAGCGACGGCTTCGACGACCTGCCGGTGATGCAGCATGCCCTGGCCTGCACCTGGCGGCGCTGGGCGGCCGACACGCAGGGCAGCCGGCCGCTGGACCTGAAGGACTACGAGAACATCGGCACGTCGGTGAACGCGCTGTCGCAGCATGCCGACGAGGCCTACGACTCGCTGCCCGGGCTGGGCGCGGTGGTCGAACGGGTGTTCCGGGCGCTCACCGAGCGGCTTGATGCGGCGGGCAGCGAGGTGCGTCGGCCGATGCACTTCACCAGCTTGTGCCAGGTGACCGGCGACGCCGCCGAGCAGGTGGCCCAGGTCGTCGAACGCTACCGCCGCGCCGACACGGTGTTCCTGCTGCCCTCGGCCAGCACGCCGCTGGCGGACGACCCGCTGATCGACATCGCGCACGAGAGTCTGATTCGCGGCTGGATCAAGCTCACGGGCTGGGCCGAGCGCGAGGCGCTGTCGGCACAGAGCTACTACCGCATCGCCAACGCGGCCAAGCCGGTGGACGGCCAGGCGCCGGCCTTCCTGCGCGACCCCGGGCTGCAGTTCGCACTGGACTGGCGCAAACACAACCGCCCGAATGCCCATTGGGCGGCGCTGTACGACGACGGCTTCGAGCAGGCCATGGCCTTTCTCGACCACAGCAAGCGCGAGCGCGACGCCGAGCGCGCGAGCGCGCTGCGCACCAGCCAGCGCCGCAAATGGATCGCTGCGGGCGTCACCTTGGGCAGCCTGGCCCTGGCCCTGGTCATGGGTGTGCTTGCCCTCCAGGTCCGGCAGAGCAAGATCGAACTGCTCTCCCAACAAGACAAGGAGGAGAAGCGTGGTGACTCGCGCAAGCTGGCCCTCGCCGCCGCTCGCCATCTCAGTGACGGCCGCATCGATGTGGCCCTGATGCTGGGGGCCAGCGCCCTGCAGGAGCCCGCCGCCGAGGAAGCGCAGGAAATCATGCGCAAGGTGCTGATCGACGCCCCGCAGCTCATCTTGCGCGACCCGCAAGCCGCTCCTGGCGAACCCGAAAGCAAGGTGGAGTTCAACAGCCTGCGCTTCAGTCACACGGGTGACCGGCTGGTCGCGGTTTACGCACGGGGCGACGTTGTGGCCTGGGATGTCGCCCAGGGTCGCCAGATCACCGCGATCCAGCGCACCCCGGCCAAAGAACATGACCTCACCGCCGTTTTCGATGCCGATGGCCGGCTGTGGGTCTCACCCGACGCAAGCGGCCAGGCGGGCGTGGTGGACGCCGCCGGTGCATTGACGCCCCTTGGGATCACCGATCTGGCCGCCAGCGCATCGGATGGCTTTGCCCTCGGGGACCAGCGCGGCACGGCGCTGGAGGCGTACAACCGCTGGTATGCCCGCGTCGACAAAGGTCAGGGCATTCGGCTTTGGAGCCTGCAGACGGGCGCCCTGGTGGCCCACCTGCCCGAGGCGGCCGATGACGCCAAGCGCCTGCAATTCAGCGAGCGCGGCCGCAGGTTGGCCGCCCTGGAGATCAACCACGGCGTTCAGATCTGGGACTTGGGCGACAGTGCGACCCCCCGGCGCGCGGCGTTGCACATCCAATCAGCAGCGGCCGCAAACATGGCGCTCAGCCGTGACGGCAAGCGCATCGCCGTGGTCATCGCAAGAGGCAGCGGCGGCAAATCGGAGGCCTGGGACCTGACGAGCAGCGGCAGCGAAGTGGAGGTCTGGGACCTGGAGCGCGGGGTGCGGACGCACCAGCTCAAGGCCCAGGGTAGTGGCACGGTCGACTTTCTGGCCTTCGGCGCCGGTGCCAGCAGCAGTGTCCTGGCCTGGGGCCAGTCGGACGGTGTGGTGATGGTCTGGGATCTGAACGGCAACGCCAACAGCAGCCCGCCGAAGGAGCACACCGGAATCAAAGGCATCGCGTTCAGTGGCGACGGGTGCTGCCTGGCCACAGGCGACAGGGACGGCGTCATCGCGCTGTGGTCGGTCGATCTCGGGAAGGACCCGCTGCAGCCGAAGCTGCAACTGCAGCTGGACCGCCGGCTGAAGGCCTGGAACGCAGGCGTTGACCGCCTGGCCTTCAGCCACGACGGCCGACGGCTGGCCTCGGCGCACCGCGACGGCACCGTGCTGGTGCGCGCGGTGACCAGCAGCGGCGTGCGCCATGGCGAGTTCTTCCGTGTCGGCGTTGCCACCATGTCGGCCCTGGCGTTTGACCCCGCCGGCAAACGCCCCTTGGCGCTGGCCAGTGAAGATTCCACCATTCAGTTCTGGGACCTGGCCAAGGGTCGGCTTCTGCCCGGGTCCCTGAACGCTGCCAAGGGCCAGTTCCGATTCAAGCGCGCGGATGAGTCCGTGGCGCTGACCAGCATCGCGTACAGCCCCGATGGCACGATGATCGCCTCGGGCAGCGAGGACAAGAAGGTCCGCCTCTGGAATTTGGCCAGCGGCAATGTGATGGGCGAACTGGCTGTTCACGATGACACCGTCATGGCCGTGGCGTTCAATCACAACGGCAGCTTGCTCGCGTCGGTGGGCGAGAAGAGCGTGGTCGTGTCGGAGGTGGCGCCACCGCACAAAGTCGCGTGGCGTAACGCGCAGCATCACAAGGAGGCGACGGCGGTGGCCTTCAACCGCGACGGCAGCCGCCTCGCCAGTGCGGATCGCGACGGCACTGTCTTTATGTGGGACGCCCAAAGTGGTCGGCCAATCTGGGCCCAGCAACTGGACAAGACCCACCTCCTCGCGCTGGCCTTCAGCCCCGATGAGCGCAGCCTGGCCGTTGGCGCTGCCGGTGCGATCGTGTTCTTGAATGCAGCAGACGGCGCAATCGCCAAGCCGATCGTGGTGGTGCAGGGAAACGTCAGCAGCATCGCGTTCGACAGCCTCGGCAAACGACTGGTTTCGGGCGCCTCTGACGGCATGGTGCGGCTGTGGGACGTGACAAGAAGAGAGCCCATCGGACAGCCCTTCGAGGGGCACCTCAAGCTCGTCAACAGCGTGGCCTTCATTGCCGACGGCAAAACGGTGGCCTCGGTCGGTGCCGACCGACGCATCATGCTGTGGGATGCCGACCAGCCCGGCTGGCGTGCGCGGGCCTGCGCTATCGTGCAGCAGGGTGCGAAGCTTGAAGCGTGGCCCTGGCCGCGCAACCTGCGCGCAAAGTACAACCCGCGCGATGTCTGCGCGCCTTGAGCATGCAAAGCGCAGTGGAGTGAATGTCATGCAATCCAAGTCTTGCCTCACGGGCCGGTTGATCGCGGTCTGCGTCTTGGTCCTGGCGTCGGTTGCGGCCTGGGCGCAAGGCATGATCGTCAACGCCGGTGACCGCTCGCTGGGCATCTATGCCACCAACGGGGCGGTTCCCAACGCCGCGCTGAGGCTGCACAACCGTTGCGGCCCGCAGACCCCGGATTGCCTGTGGTCCATGCAAAACGGGTTTCTCGTGAACGCCAAGACCGGCCTGGTGGTGCTGGCCCGTGGCCTGCAGCCCGGCGCGCCGCTCGTGATGGCCGATCAGCGGGAATGCGGGCCGAACAACGCTCTCTGTTTGTGGATTTACCGCGACGGCATGTTCATCAGCTGGTCGGAACCCCGCCTGGCCATCGTGGCCTGGGGTGGCCCACGCTTTGGCAGCGAGTTGCGCCTGAACGCCAACTGCAATCCGAGCATTCCGGATTGCGCCTGGGTACCCCCGTGACACCCCTCATGACCGGAGGCTAGACGATGAAAGCGACGACAGCAACCAGCCGACACTGGGCCACCCTCCTGGCCACCTGCAGCCTGTGTCTCAGCGCGGCCACTGCGCTGGCCGTGGGCCCGGTGGCCGAAGCCCCAGCCGCTTGTCCTGACCTGGATCCTGTTGTCAAAAAGCGGCCCCTGATTGACATCAACACCGCCACTGCCCTGGATCTGCGCTGCGGACTCGAAGGCGTCAACGATGCGCTGGCCAAGAAGATCGTCGACAACCGGACCTACATCAAGGTCGAGGATCTGCTGGACATGAAGGTGCTGAACAGCGGCACGTTCCAGAACAACCAGTCGCGCTTGACGGTGAGCGACCCGGGCGGCGCCGGCAAGCCAGCGGCGAAGCCGAAGTAACGCAAGCTGCGCACTGCGCCGGCCCGGCCGCCTGGGCTGGCCTGCGCTACAACGGCCTTCGACTGGCCTGCGCCAGATAGAACCACTCGTGCCCGGGCAGCGCCGAGACATCGGGGAAGACGATGTAGCCGGCCTCGGGCGCACGCACTTCGCTGCCGTCGGCGCGCACGGCGATGAGTTCGCCTGGGGCCAACGGGTCGAAGCTGGTCCAGGCCTTGGCGAAGCGGTCGCCCTCGGCGTGGCGGTCCACCACCTGGGCCAGGGCCAGGCATTCGAAGGAGCGTGCCGGTGGTGCCAGCGGCAGATCGGCGATGCCCAACAGGGCCAGCGTCTGGCGGATGGCGTGGTGCGCCACGTCGGGGCCGACGGCGTCGTCGTGCTGGCCGCATTCCAGCGTCAGGCCGTAGCCGCCCACCGACCGCATGTATTCGGTGGTGCCAACGCCGTAGCTCGGGTCCTCGTGCACGGCGCCGGGCGTCAGGCCGCGCGCACGGCGCTGCGCCACGCCCGAGGCGTAAGCGCCCATCCAGCCTTCGACGATGCGGCTGGGGCCCACGTGCGCGGCCAGGCGCGCCTCGGCCTCGGCGTGGGCGAAGGGTTCGAGATCGCCGGTGTTGTCGGCCGGGCCGCGCATCACGAAGGGCTGGCCGGGGCTGCGGAAGGAGTGCAGGTCCAACAGCACCCCGTGTTCGGCCAGCAGCGGGCACAGCACGCCCGCGATGCGGTCTTCGAAGTCCTGCGGCGTGGCGGTGGGTTGCAGGCGGCGGTTGAGGTTGCGCTCGCCCATGCGCCGGTTGTTGGCGTAGGCCAGCGGGTTGCACACGGGCACGAAGGTAACGCTGCCGCGCACGATGGCAATCTCGCCACGCTCGATCTCGCCCAGCACGCTTTCGATGCCGCGCGTGCCCGCCGTCTCGTTGCCGTGCACGGCGCCGGTGACGATGAGCCGCGGCCCGGTGCGCCCGCCCGCCAGGCCGGCAAAGCGGTGGGCGCGAAGATGGGTCAGGGGATAGCTCGCCGGCGGGCTCATTCGTCGCCCCCGCACAGCAGGGCGTGGGCACGCTCGTAGCGTTCGTGCACGCCCAGGATCACGGCCTCGGGCAGGTCCAGCGCCGCCTGTTCCGCGCCGCCGGTCACGCCCGTGCTGGCCAGCCAGTCGCGCAGCGGCTGCTTGTCCAGCGCGTCGATGCGGCCTTCGGCCAGTGCGTCGGCAAGCCAGAAGCGCGACGAGTCGGGGGTCAGCACCTCGTCCATCAGCGTCAACGTGCCCGCGTGGTCCAGGCCGAACTCGAACTTGGTGTCAGCGATGACGATGCCGCGTGTCAACGCGTAGGCGTGGGCTGCGCGGTACAGGCGGATGGAGGTGTCGCGCAGCTCGGCCGCGCGCGCCGGGCCGATCAGCGCTTCCAGCTGCGCGAAGCCGATGTTCTCGTCGTGGTCGCCCACCGCGGCCTTGGTGGCGGGGGTGAAGATGGGCTCGGCCAGCGGCTGCGTCATCGTCAGCCCCGCCGGCAGAGGGATGCCGCAGACCGTGCCGCTCTTGACATATTCCTTCCAGCCCGACCCCGCCACGTAGCCGCGCACCACGGCCTCGCAAGGCAGCGGCGTGAGGCGCTTGACCAGCATGGCGCGGCCATGCACCTGCGGCACGTCGTCAGGCGCCACCACGCTGTCGGGCGATTCGCCGGTCAGGTGGTTGGGCACCAGGGCCTTCAATTTATCAAACCAAAAGAGCGCCATCTGCGTCAGCAGCCGGCCCTTGCCGGGCACGGGGGCCTTCATCACCACGTCGAAGGCCGAGAGGCGGTCGCTGGCCACCATCAGCAGGCGGTCGCTGCCGACGGCGTAGAGGTCACGCACCTTGCCGCGATTGAGGAGGGGCAGCGAATGCAGCTGGGTGGTCTGCACGGCCGGGCCCAGGTCGGCCAGGCGGGTGGGGGAAGTGGTCATGGTCGGGACGGGTCGCGAATCAACCGGCATTGTCACTGTTGCCCATGCGGCGGCGGGCCTGTGTTCAGGGTGCGCCGATGCTGAGATAGGCGTTGCGCGCGCCGCTGCTGGAATAGCCCAGTCCCAGGTAGATGGGGCCCAGCACCGTCTCGCCGCCCAGGTAGAGGGCGGCAGAGTCCAGCCAGCCGGTGCGCCGCGGCTCGGCGAACGGCACGCCCAGCCGTCCGACTTCGAGCGCGAAGCCGACCCGCATGTCGCCACGCAGGCCCAGGGGCATGGCGCCGACGATGCGCTCGGCACGCACATGGGCGTAGCTGATCTTGTCACCCGCCAGTTGGCCCACGGCAAAGCCCGACAGGTTCAGGAAGCCGCCCAGCCGGGCCAGGTCCTGCACGGGCAGGCGCCCGTGGGTCGATCCGGTGTAGCTGCCACGCCAGCCGACCACCCAGGCGCCCAGCGGCTGCGCCGCGTTCAGGGCGACCGCTACCCGGTTGTAGTCCTGCTGCGTCGATTCGAACCATTCCAGCCGGGTGGCCCAACCCCGTTTGGGCACGTGCAGCTGGTCGAACTGGTCCAGGTCCAGGCTCCACAGCCAACCCGCCAGGCGAACGGCGCCTTCCGGCAGCAGCGGCAGGCCGGTGTCTACCCGCATGTCGACACGGGACCCGCGCCAGCCCACCCGCGCCTGGCCCAGCAGGCCCAGGTTGGCGCCGGCCAGCAAGTCGATGCGGTCGACGTGGTTGATGTACTGCGCCACGCGCCGGTTGTCGAAAAAGTAATCGGTGCGTTCACGCCGGGACGAGACCGAGGTTTCGAGAAAGACCCGCTGGCTGGCCAACAGCGGCTGGTGCAAGTCGACCGTCACGCCCGTGTTGTTGCCCAGTTCGGCGGAGACCAGCAACTCGCCGCCCAGCCCGTTGAGCCAGGTCTTCTGGTAAGCGCCACGCAGACTGAAGGTGTTGCCGGCATAGCGTGAGGCCCGCAGCCCCAGGCCCAGGCGCAGGTAGTCCGGGCCCCAGCGCTTTTCCACGGGGGTGATGCGCAGCACGTTGCGGTCGCGCACGCGCAGCAGGCTGTAGTCGACCCCTTCGTAGTAGCCGTCGCCATAGGCCCGCAGCAGGTCGCGGTTGAGCAACTCGGTGTCCAGAGGCTGGCCGGTCTGTTGCGTGATGTAGCGCGCCACGGCGCTGGGGTTGACACGCGCCAGGCCAGCAATCTCGATCTGGTCGACCACCGGCGTCGTGGCCGGCCTGCTGCCCACGCGCTGGCGCCAGGCGGCATAGGCCGGGCCGTCGACCGCCAGCGCCGCCAGGGCCGGGGCCAAGGCCAGGGCGGCGGCATGGCCCCGGTCGGCCGCCTCGGCGCTGCGCTCGAAGGCGCCGGCACCCAGCCCGTCGAGGTCGGGGCGGATGTAGATGTCCCCCGGCCGCAGCAGCGCCAGCGACTGCGCCACGTTCTGCTCGGTCAGCAAGGCCACGACCTGGGCTGACACCGTGAGCAGGCTGCCGACCTCCTGCGCCGGCAAGAGCGGCGAGCCCACGTTGACGGCGATCACCACCTGCGCGTCACAGCGCTCGCGCACTTCGCGGATCGGCACGTTGTCGACCAGGCCGCCGTCGACCAGGCGGCGGCCGCGGTCGTCCACCGGGGCCATCAGCCCGGGCACGGCCATGCTGGCGCGCATGGCCAGCGACAGGCTGCCGTCGCGAAACACCACCCGCTCGCCGCTGCCGATGTCGGTGGCGATGATGGACACCGGCAGGGCCAGTGCCTGCAGCGTGCGCTCGCCGGCGTCGGAGCCGACCAGCTGGTTGAAGAAGAGCTTGATCTTCTGCCCGGCCACCACGCCCTGCGGCCCCTGGGCACCCGTGCCTGTCTCGGTGCCGGGCAGGAAGCGCTGCGACAGGCGCTTGTTGCGGTAGTTCAGGTCGACATAGGCGGGGTTGTCCTGGAACAGGTCGGCCCAGTCCGCCCGGGCCAACTCGCGCCGCATCTCGGCCGGGCCGCGGCCGGACGCCCACACCCCCGCCACCAGCGCCCCCATGCTGGTGCCGGCCACGCAGTCCACCGGCACGCGCAGTTGTTCCAGCACCTCCAGCACCCCGATGTGCGCCGCGCCCCGTGCGCCACCGCCGCCCAACACCAGGCCGACCCGGGGGCGCTCTGCGGCCGCCAGACCCGACAAAGAAAGCAAGGCGATCAACAGGGCCGGCAAGGCCTGGCGTGGGAAGTGCGGCAACAGACATCCAGACAAGTGCGCTCGCGGCAAGCCTACCGCAGTTGTGTCGGGCCGACGCCTGGTGGGCGCCAGCCCGGGCCGCCTGGGCCAAGCTGGCTGCCTACAATCCGCCCACCCATGGTGATGCCCACTCTCCCCGCCCGTTGCGACGTGCTTGTCATCGGCGCCGGTCCCGCCGGCAGCGCCTGCGCGCAGCTGCTGGCCCGGTCCGGGAAAGACGTCGTGCTGGTCGACCAGCACGACTTTCCGCGCGACAAGATCTGCGGCGACGGCCTCATCCCCGACACCCACGCCGCGCTGCGCCACCTGGGCGTGTACGACGAGGTCGCGGCGCTGGCCACCCCCGTGCAGCATGTGCGCTGCGTCGGCCCGCGCGGCGGGCATGTGGATGTGCCGGGCACGATGTCGGTGCTGCCGCGCAAGGTGCTGGATCACATCCTCGTTCGCGCCGCCGAGCGCGCGGGCGCTGTTCTCGCCACGCCCTGGCGCTTCGAAGCGCCTTTGGTGGAGCGGGCAAGCGCGGGCGAGCGTGTCGTCGGCGCACGTTTGAAGAGTCTCTCGGGCGACGCCACTGTGCACGAACTGCGCGCCGACTGGGTCGTGCTGGCCACCGGCGCCGTGCCCCAGGCGCTGACGGCCGCCGGCCTGTGCGAGCGCCACACGCCCAGCGGCGTGGCGCTGCGCGGCTACGTGAAGTGCGACGCGCTGGTGGGCGTCATCACCCAGCTGCAACTGGTCTGGCACCCGCGGCTGCGCGGCGGCTACGGCTGGATCTTCCCGGCGCCGGGCGGGGTGTTCAACATCGGCGCCGGCCAGACCGGCAGCCACCTGCGCCAGCGTGACGGCAAGGGCCGCATGGAAGGCGCCAACTTGCGCGAGATGTTCAAGGCCTTCGCCGAGGTCTACGCCCCCGCCGGTGAGCTGATGCGCACGGGCACGCTGCAAGGCGAGATCAAGGGCGCGCCGCTGCGCTGCACGCTGCTGGGCGCGCGCTGGTCGCGCCCGGGTCTGCTGGCCACCGGCGAGGCCATCGGCAGCACCTACGCTTTCAGCGGCGAAGGCATCGGCAAGGCCATGGAAACTGGCATGCTGGCCGCCCATGCCGTGCTGCACGACCCCGCAGCTACCGACGCTGCCGTGCAGGCGCACTACGAGGCCGGCGTGACCAAGCTCAAGCCGCAGTTCGACCTGTACGAGGCCGCCAGCCGCGTCAACCACCACCCGTGGCTGGCCGATCTGGTCATTTGGCGCGGCCGCAAGAGTCCGCGCATCCTGAAGCGCTTGTCTGGGGTGCTGGAAGAAACGCAGAATCCAGGCCGGCTGTTCACCATGAGCGGTCTGCGAAAATTAATCTTTGAATGACGCACTGAAAGCGAAACCATGAAGAACTGGACACCACGGCTGCTGGCCGCATTGGCAATGAGTTCCCTGCTGGCCGCTTGCGGCGGCGGTGGCGGCAGCGACGCTGCGCCGCCACCCACCGTGACGCTGCCACCCCAGGTGACGATGACCGTGAGCAATGGCGCCGGCGTGAGCGGCAACATCGTGATCACGCTGGAAGACACCAAGGCACCGGCGACGGTGGCCAACTTCCTGGCGTACGTGCGGGCTGGGTTCTTCAACGGCACGGTGATCCACCGCAACTCGCCGGGCTTCGTGCTTCAAGGCGGCGGCTTTGCCGGGCCGCTGGTGGCCGGCGGGCCCCTTCCCACCGCCAAGACCACGAACGCACCCATCGTGCTGGAAGACAACGCGGGCTTGTCCAACCTGCGCCTGACGGTGGCCATGGCGCGCACGGGCGTGGCCGACTCGGCGACCTCGCAGTTCTTCATCAACCTGGCCAACAACACCTTCCTGGACCGCACGGCCACGGCGCGCGGTTACGCGGTCTTCGGCACCGTCACCGCCGGCACCGACCTCGTCACAGCCATGGCCGCTGCACCCTGCACCGCCTGGCCGGCGTGGAGCGCCCTGCCAGCGGGCGACTGCCTGCCCTCGCCCAACCTGACCGTCACCGCCGCGACGCAGACGCGCTGACCCGGCGCTGCCCGGGGGCCTGCCGATGTGCCAGCTCCTGGGCATGAACGCCAACACGCCGACCGACGTGGTGTTCAGCTTCACCGGCCTGGCCGCGCGGGCCGACGAACACAAGGACGGCTTCGGCATCGCCTTCTTCGAAGACCGCGGCCTGCGCCACTTCATCGACCGCGACGGCGCGCGCAGCTCGCCGGTGGCGCAGATGGTGCAGCGTTACCCGATCCGCAGCGAGGTCGTCATCGCCCACATCCGCAAGGCCACGGTGGGTGCCGTGGCACTGCAGAACTGCCACCCCTTCGTGCGCGAACTGTGGGGACGCTACTGGGTCTTTGCGCACAACGGCGACTTGACAGGTTTTGCACCCCGCCTGCACGGTGCATTCCGTCCAGTGGGCGACACCGACAGCGAACTGGCCTTCTGCTGGCTGATGCAGGAACTGGCCAAGGCCCACGCCAGCGTGCCGGGCATCGATGAGTTGACCCACACGCTGCACGAACTGCTGCCGCAACCGGCAGCGCACGGCAGCTTCAACGTGCTGCTGTCCAACGGCCAGGCCTTGTGGGCGCATGCCAGCACGCGGCTGTATTCGGTGGAGCGCCAACACCCCTTTACCGCCACCACGCTGGCCGACGAAGATTTGAGCGTCAACTTTGCTGACCACACCACGCCCAGCGACCGCGTGGCCGTGGTGGCCACCGAGCCGCTCACCGCCAACGAAACTTGGGCGCCCTTTGCGCCCGGCGAGTTGCGCGTGTTCCGTGACGGCAGGCAGTTGCCGGCTGGCGCCGCCCATTCGCCGCACTGACCGTTCATGCGCCGCGCCGGCCCGTTCGCTGCGCGCGACGACACCCAGGCCACGGCAGTGCCTAGACTGCGCCCATGACAGCCAAGTCCATCGACTGGAGCCAGCTCTGGTACCCGGGACCCAAGCGCGCCTTCACGGCCGACGAGATGGCGCGCGCCGGTGGCGACGGCCCCAGCACCACGCTGCTGGCCATCGCGGCCATCAACATCGCCTTGATCTTCTTCATGGCGCTGCAGGTCGCGCCACGGGCATTCACGGCGCCGGTGACCGGGCTGCTCGCACTGGTCGCGCTGATGGGTGCGGCCGCCGGCCGCTGGCTGTGGTGGCGGCCATGGCGTCGGCCCTTGATGTGGGCGTCGCTCGCCTGCAGCCTGGCCGTGGTGCTGGTGGCCTTGGCGCTGCGTTGGCGTCTGCCCGACCGCGAAGAGCGCCTGGCCCTGCATTGGGTGGCGACGTTGGGCGCTTTTGTGGTGCTGCTGCTGCTGTGGTTCCTGGTCGTCTGGCGCGCGCAGGCGATCCAAGCCCGGCTGGCCCAGCAGGCCGAGCGCGACCGCGCCATCGAGATGGCCCGCCGGCTGGCCGCCGCGCAGGTGGAGCCGCACTTCCTGTTCAACACGCTGGCGTCCTTGCAGCACTGGGTGCAGACGCAGGACCCGCGCGCGGCCATGCTGCTGGAAGCGCTGACCGGCTACCTGCGCGCCCTGCTACCCATGTTCAGCCGAGCCCTGCAGCCCGCGGCCGATGAGCTGCACGCCGTGCGGCTTTACCTGCAGGTGATGCAGGCCCGGCTGGGCGAGCGCCTGACGTGGCAGGAAGACGTGGACCCGGCGCTGCTGGCGCAGACGCTGCCGCCGGGCCTGCTGCTGACGCTGGTGGAGAACGCCATCGAGCACGGCATCAGCCCTCAGTTGTCTGACGGCAGGCTGCTGCTGCGCGGGCATGCGCAGGGCGGCGACGCGGTCTTCGAGGTGCAGGACAACGGCCCCGGCCCCGCACTCGGCAGCCGCGACGGCATCGGCCTGGCCAACAGCCGCGAACGGTTGGCCCTCAGTTGCGGCCCGACAGCGCGGCTGGACATCAGCGCCCGTCCCGAAGGCGGCTGCCTCGCCCGCCTGCAACTGCCCAGGAGTTCGTGACGTGAATGCGCCAATGGCTCCGCCCACCGCGCCCACCGCCCTGATTGCCGACGACGAAGAAGGCCCGCGCGAACAGCTCCGCGCCGCGCTGCAGCGGGCCTGGCCCGAGCTGCGCGTGCTGGCCGTGGCCGCCCACGGTGTAGACGCCTGGGACGCGTTCCTGGAACACGAGCCCGCGGTGTGTTTTCTGGACATCCGCATGCCCGGCCTGAGTGGCATCGAAGTGGCGCGGCGCATCGCCGGCCGCGCCCAGGTGGTGTTCGTGTCGGCCTACGACGACCAGGCCCTGGCCGCATTCGACGCCGGCGCGGTGGACTACGTGCTCAAGCCGGTCCGCGCGGAACGGCTGGCGCAGGCGGTGCAGCGCCTGCGTGCCCGTGCCGCGGCGCCCACGGGGGCTGTCGACACCGCCACGCTGCAGACCCTGTTGGCGCAGATGGCCGGCCAACTGCGGCGGCCGCCGCCACTGGCCGTGCTGCAGGCCGGTGTGGGCCGCGAAGTGCGCATGATCCGCACGGAAGAGGTCGTCTACTTCGAAAGCGACGCGCGCTACACCCGCGTGGTGCATGCCGACGGCGACGCACTGATCCGCACGCCGTTGAAGGAGCTGCTGGCCCAGCTGGACGAGCAGCGCTTCTGGCAGGTGCACCGCTCGGTCATCGTCAACCACCGGCACATCAATGCGGCGGTGCGCGTCGACGAAGGCCAGATGCACCTGACGCTGCGCGGGCGCGACGAAACCCTGCCCGTGTCGCGCCATTTCCAGGGGCTGTTCAAGGGTCAGTGAGGAGCCGGCCGCACGGCAGGCGCGGGCACAATCGTTTCACCCCAGTCACCGCCCGCCGCCATGTCTGCAGTACCTGTTCCGCGCTTCGACCAGTTCTACCGTCACGACGAGCTCACCCGCCTGCTCCAGGACTACGCTGCCGCGCTGCCTGACCTGGTCAGCCTGAGCTCACTCGGCAAGAGCTGGGAAGGCCGCGACATCTGGCTGCTGACCCTCACCAACCAGGCCACGGGTCCGGACACCGACAAGCCGGCGTTCTGGGTCGACGGCAACATCCACGCCGCCGAACTCACCGCCTGCACGGCCTGCCTGTATTGGCTGCATGCGCTGGTCACAGGCTATGGCGCTGCAAGCGACGTGGGCGGGCAGGTGCGCCAACTGCTGGACACCCGCGTCGTCTACATGGTGCCGCGCCTGAACCCCGACGGCGCCGAGCTGGCCCTGGCCGACAAGCCGCGCCACATCCGCAGCGCCACCCGCCCCTACCCTTTTGACGAGGAACCGGTAGACGGTCTGGACGTGGAAGACGTGGACGGCGACGGCCGCGTGCTGAGCATGCGCATCCCCGACCCGCACGGCACCTACAAGAAGCACCCCGCCGAGCCGCGGCTGATGGTGGCGCGCGAGCCGGGTGAATTCGGCGGCGAGTACTACCGTGTCATCCCCGAAGGGTCGCTGCGCAACTATGACGGCCTGAAGATCAGCGCCAACCCCGACCGCGAGGGCCTGGATCTGAACCGCAACTTCCCTGCGCATTGGCGGCAGGAATCCGAGCAAACCGGCGCCGGCCCCTACCCCACCAGCGAGCCCGAGGTGCGGGCCATGGTCGACTTCATCACCCGCCACCCCAACATCGGCGCGGCGGTGAGCTTCCACACCCACAGCGGCGTCATCCTGCGGCCCATGGGCACGGCCAGCGACGACGACATGACGCCCGAGGACCTGTGGACCTACAAACGCTTTTCGGAGATCGGCGCCAAGCTCACCGGCTACCCGGCCGTCAGCATGTGGCACGACTTCAAGTACCACCCCAAGCAGTTCATCAGCGGCACACAGGACTGGGTCTACGAACACCTGGGCGCGCTGTTCTGGGTCGTCGAGATCTGGGCGCCCAACAAGGAAGCCGGCATCACCGACTACAAGTGGATCGACTGGTACCGCGACCACCCGGTCGAGGACGACGTCAAGCTGCTGAAGTGGAGCGACGAGCAGTGCGGCGGACAGGCCCACGTGGCCTGGTACCCCTTCCGCCACCCGCAGCTGGGCATGGTGGAACTCGGCGGCTGGGACAAGATGAATTTCTGGCGCAACCCGCCGCCGCAACTGCGTGAACGCGAGGCCGCGCGCTTCCCGGCCTGGCTGATGCAGATCGGCTTGTCCCTGCCGAGGCTGGAAGTGCTGCGCGCCGAGGTGCGTGCGCTGGGCACCGACACCTGGCGCGTGCGTTTCGCCGTGGCCAACAGCGGTTACCTGCCGGCCTACGTGACCAAGCGCGCGCTGGAACGCAAGACCGCACGCGGCACGGTGTTCAACATCCACCTGCCGCCGGGGGTCAGCCTGGTCAGCGGCCGCGAACGCGTCATCGGCGCGCACCTTGAAGGCCACGGTCCGAAAACCACGCTGCATGCCTTCCTGCCCAACCGCGACATCACCGGCGACCGGGCGGTGGTCGAGTGGGTGGTGCGCGGCGCACGCGGCACGGCGCTGGCCTTGTCCGCCACCGCCGACCGCGCTGGCACGGTGCGCACCGAAGTCACGCTCGATTGACCCATGCCGGAGCCGACGGCGTGACGCTTGCCGACGACGACTTCTCGACGCTGTTCAGTTTCCTGCCGATCGGCGCCTACCGGGCCTCGCCGCAAGGTCGGCAGCTGCGCGCCAACCCGGCGCTGGCACGCCTGAACGGTTTCGCCGATGAAGCCGAACAGATCGCAGCGGTGAGCGACATTGCCGGCAGCTGGTATGTCGACCCGACGCGCCGCGAGGCCTTCATACAGGCCATGGAACGCGACGGGCGCGTCGTCGCCTTCGAATCCGAGGTCTACCGCTACAAGTCGCGCGAACGCATCTGGATCAACGAAAACGCCCACCTCGTGCGCGACGCCGCAGGTGCGGTGCTGTACTACGAAGGCACCGTGGAGGTCATCACCGAGCGGGTGCTGGAACGCCAGGCACTGCAGCAGAGCCGCGAGCAGCTGCGCCAGATCATGGCCCTGATACCGGGCATGGTCTACCGCGTCGAGGTGCTGCCCGGCGACGGCCGCCGCGCCACCTACGTGAGCCCGGGCGTGCGTGGGTTGCTGGGCGTGGAGCCGCACGAGGTGCTGGCCGACGGCGGCTTGATGATCGGCATGCGCCACCCCGACGACCGGGCCCGGGTGATGGCCGAGTCGCGCCGTGCCACCGAGCGCTGCGAAACGCTGGAAACCGAATTGCGCATGCAACTGCGCGACGGCACCACCAAGTGGGTGCAGGTCATCAGCGCGCCGGCGCCTGGCGACGCCGCCACCAGCGCCCGCGTCGGCATCGTGCTGGACATCACCGCCCGCAAGCAGGCCGAACATGCCCTGCGCGAGCAGGGCGAGCTGTGGAAGCGCGCGCTCGACAGCAGTGGCGACGGCGTCTGGGACTGGGACATCGTTGCCGGCGTACAGACCTTTTCGAGTGCCCTTCTGGCGCTGTACGGCTACACCGCCGGCGAGTTGGGCGCCGACCCCAACGCGCTGGACGCCCTCACGCATCCCGACGACATCCCCGCCATGCAGCGGGCGAGCCAGGACCATCTGGACGGGCGGACGCCGCGCTACGCGCACGAGCACCGCAGGAAGTGCAAGGACGGCAGCTGGAAGTGGGTGCTTTCGCGCGGCATCGTCATGGCGCGCGACGCCGCCGGCAAGCCGCTGCGCATGATCGGCACGCACACCGACATCACCAGCGCCAAGCACGCCAACGAGCTGCGCCACGAGCGCGACCGCGCCGCCGCCGCCGACCTGGCCAAGTCGCAGTTCCTGTCGCGGGTGAGCCACGAGCTGCGCACGCCGCTGAATGCCATCCTGGGTTTCTCGCAGCTGCTGGAAATTGACGAGTCGATTGGCGAGCGCCACCGCCACTGGGTGAGCCAGGTGCTGCAAAGCGGGCGCCACCTGTTGGGGCTGATGGACGACATCCTGGACCTGTCCAGCGCACAGACCGGGCAGCTGCCGATGAGCATCGAACCCCAGGCCCTGCGCCCGGTGGTTGAAGAGGTCTGCGCGATGTTCGACCTGGCCGCCCGCAAATCCGGCGTGAGCCTGGTCGACGAGGTTGCCCATGGTGACGGTCTGACTGTTCGCGCCGACCGAAAGCGACTGAAGCAGGTGCTCAGCAACCTGCTGTCCAACGCCATCAAGTACAACCGCCCCGGCGGCTGGGTGCGCATCGGCGCGCGGCAAGACGGCGGGCAACTGGCCATCACGGTGACCGACAACGGCCCGGGACTGACCGCCGACCAACAAGCCCGCTTGTTCCAACCCTTCGAACGCCTGGGCGCCCAGCGCAGCAGCGTCGCCGGCACCGGCCTGGGTTTGGCCCTGGCCCGCCAACTGGCCGAGGCCATGGGCGGGACGGTGACGGTGCGCAGCGCCCCGGGCGAAGGCGCGGCTTTCGAATTGCGGGTGCTGGCGGGGTAAGGCCGAGCCGCTTCAGCGCCGCTCGAATCTGAACACCGCCATGCTGGCCCGCAGGTTGGGCCAGCGGCGCACCACGGCACCGGCTTGCAGGCCGAAGCTGTCGGTCACGGCCAGGCCGGTCTTGCGCGCCAGCACCTCGAAGTCGGCGTAGGTGCCCACACGCAGGTTGGGCGTGTCGTACCACTGGTAGGGCAGCGCGCGCGTCACCGGCATGCGCCCGGCCAGCACGTGCAGGCGGTTGGCCCAGTGTGCAAAGTTGGGGAAGCTGACGATGCCGATGCGGCCCACGCGCGCGGTTTCGCGCAGCATGTGCTCGGTGCGGCGCAGGTGCTGCAAGGTGTCGAGTTGCAGCACCACGTCGAAGCTGCTGTCGTCGAACAGCGCCAGGCCGTCTTCCAGGTTCAGTTGGATGGCGTTGACGCCGCGCGCCACGCAGGCGCGCAGGTTGGCGTCGTCGAACTCGATGCCGTAGCCGCTGCAGCCCTTGTGCTGCTGCAGGTGGGCCAGCAGCTCGCCGTTGCCGCAGCCCAGGTCGAGCACACGACTGCCTGCCGGCACCAGGCCGGCGATGATTTCGAGGTCGCGCCGCTCGCTCAATTCGATGCCTCCGTGGCGACGCGTTCGAAGTAAGCGCGCATCACGCCGTGGTAGCGCGGGTCGTCGAGCAGGAAGGCGTCGTGGCCGTGCGGCGCGTCGATCTCGGCGTAGCTGACGTCGATGCGGTTGTCGACCAGCGCCTTGACGATCTCGCGCGAGCGTTCGGGTGAAAAGCGCCAGTCGGTGGTGAAGCTCACCAACAGGAACTTCTGCGCCTTCGCCGCGGCGAAGGCGCGCGCCAGGTCGCCGCCGTGTTCGCGCGCCGGGTCGAAGTAGTCCAGCGCGCGGGTGATGAGCAGGTAGGTGTTGGCGTCGAAGTACTCGCTGAACTTGTCGCCCTGGTGGCGCAAATAGCTTTCGACCTGGAACTCGATGTCCTGCGTGCTGTAGCTCAGTTCGGCGGCGCGCATGTCACGGCCGAAGCGGGCCTCCATCGCGTCGTTGGCCAGGTAGGTGATGTGGCCGATCATGCGGGCCACGCGCAGCCCGCGTTTGGGCACCACGCCGTGGCCGTAGAAGTGGCCGCCGTGGAAGTCGGGGTCGGTGACGATGGCGCGGCGTGCCACTTCGTTGAAGGCGATGTTCTGCGCCGAGAGGTTGGGGGCCGTGGCCACCGCCACGCAGTGGCGCACGGCCTGCGGGTGGCGCAGCGACCAGGCCAGCGCCTGCATGCCGCCCAGGCTGCCGCCCAGCACGGCGGCGAGTTGCGTGATCCCCAG
>JANNWL010000160.1:0-7009 GCA_031414735.1 Burkholderiales bacterium
GCGTGTGGGACGCGCTGCTCGGCGAGGGCCGCAACTTCTGGTTCTTCGCCAGTTCCGACTGGCATTCGCGCGGCGCCTTCAGCGTCGACGACCGCCGCAGCGACAACGACTTCTGGCCCGGCGAGTACCAGCGCAACTACACCCTGGTGCGCAATGGCAACAGCCGCATGACTCCGCCGCAGATCGTCGACGGCCTGCGCAGCGGCAACACCTGGGTCGACTCCGGGCAGTTGATCGACCGCCTGGCCTTCGTGGCCTGCGCTTCCTACCCCGGACCGGCTGCGCGCAGCAATGCCGCGGTTGAAGCACTGGCCGTGCAAGCCGCGCAGGGCAACACCGACACCGACGTGTCGGGCTGCGCCACGATGGGCGAAAAGCTGAAGGTGCGCAAGGGTGCCGACGTGGTGGTGTCGATCGTCGTGCGCGACCCGGCGGGCAAGAGCTACTCGCCCTATGCCTTCCCGAACCCGTCGCTGCTGCAAGTGGGCATCAACCAGCCGCTGGACATGCCGGTGCTGGACCACGTGGACGTGATCCGCGGCCTGGTGACGGGCTTCAAGCAACCGGGCGCGTCTGACTACTCGGGCGCCTGGCCTGACGACTGGGTGGACCGCGCCAATCCGCAGCAACTGCGTTCGCTGGCGACCGCGCCTGACGCGGCCAAGAACACCAGCGCCGAGGTGCTGCGCACCTTCAACGCCGGTTCTTGGACCACGGTGCCCGGCCAGCCGGAAATGAAGAAGATGACGTTCCGCATCCCGGCTGTCATGGCTTCGCAGTACGTGCGGCTGCGCGGCACCAACCTGCCGGCGTCCGTGCCCTTCGAGACTGACGCTTCGGGCAACCCGTTGGCCGACCTCTGGACCAACACCGGGTCGATCCAGTCCAAGACCAGCACCGCGATCGAGTTCCCCGAGAACTTCTTCTTGCGCATCGCGTGCACCACGGTGGCCACCAACGCGCCGGGGATCGAGCTGTTCACGGGTTCGGGCATCAACGGCTGCCCCAACCACTTGCCCATCGTCAACGGCCAACGCATGGTGGGTCTGGACGTGGCGGCCTGGGCCGACCTGTGGTTCTACAGCAACCCGATCTTTGTCGAGGTGGCTGGCTCGACTGCGGTGGCCGGCGTGCGCTGACCGCCCGAGCGGCTTCGTGCCGCTTCCTGCACACGGCGCCGCGTGACAACACGCGGCGCCTTTTTCAGTTTTTCGTTCCCTGATGTCATGACACCAACCAACCACGCACCGTCCGTCGCCCAAGTCAAGGCTCGCTGGTTGCGCGAGCCGCTGCTGCACTTCCTGCTCATCGGTGCGGCGCTCTTTGCAGTCGACGCCTGGGTGGCTTCACGCACCGAAGACCCGCGCGTCATCGTCATCGACGCGGCCGTGGACCGCGAGGCGATCAAGGTCTTCAAGACCGCCCGTGGCCGCGACCCCAACGAGGAAGAACTGTTTGCGCTGCGCCGCGTCTGGCTGGACAACGAGGTGCTGTACCGCGAAGGCCTGGCGCTGCAAGTGGACCGCGGCGACCCGATGATCAAGGACCGCGTGATCTTCAAGGCGCTGTCGATGATCAATGCCGGCCTGGCCTTGCCGCAGGTGGACGACACCGTGTTGCGCGCCTGGTTCGAGCAAAACCGCGCGCGCTACGACGCGCCCGAGCGCTATGACTTCGAAGAGGCCGTGCTGGCCGGCGACAGCGGCGAGGAAGCCGCGCGGGCTTTCGCTGTGGCGCTCAATGCGGGCGCGCCGGGCGACTCCAAGGCCGGCTTGCGCGTCTTCAAGGACCGGCCACGGGGCAACATCGTGCAGAGCTATGGCGAAGACGTGGCCAAGTCCCTGGCCGCGCTGGAGCCCGGCCGCTGGGCGGCCATGTCCCAGCGTGATGGTTGGCGGGTGCTGCGCCTGGTGGCACTGCAGACCGCCCAGCCGGCGTCCTATGAAGAACTGCGCGGCATTGCGCTGCAGGACTGGAAGGACACGACGATGTCCGAACAGCGCAGCGCCGCCGTGCGCGAGATGGCGCGCAAGTACACCGTGCGCACCGGGCCGACCCAGCCATGAGGGCCACCGTGAAGACCTGGGCGCGCGCCTGGGTTGCTGCCTGGCTCTGCGCCACGGGTTTGATGGCCTTGCCCGCAGCCGCGCACGAGATCAGCATGGCCGAGATGGAACTGCGCCAGGCCAGCCCGACCGACTTCGTATGGAGCTGGGGTGCTGGCAACCGCACGGGCGAAACCGTGCTGCGGCCGCGCTGGCCGGCGGGTTGCCGCGACGACGAAGGCGTGCTGCGCTGTGGTCCGGGCGGACTGAGCGGCCGCCTGGGCATGGACGGTGTCGGCGACAAGTTCTCGGCCGTGCTGATGCGCGTGCATTGGCTCGATGGCGGCACCCGCGTGTACACGTTGACCAAGGGCCAGCCCGAGGTGACGCTGTTCGGGTCGGCCGACGACCAGCGCGGCATGGGCGAGATCGCCCGCGCCTACGGCCTGCTGGGTGTCGAGCACATCCTGGGCGGCATCGACCACCTGCTCTTCGTGCTCGGCCTGCTGTTCCTGGTGGGCTTCAACCGCCGGCTCGTGGGCGTCATCACCGCCTTCACGGCGGCGCACAGCCTGACGCTGGCGCTCAGCGCGCTGGGCCTGCTGACGCTGCGCCCGCCGCCCGTGGAAGCCGTCATCGCGCTGAGCATCATGCTGGTGGCCAAAGAGGCGCTGCACGACAAGCCGACCTTGTCCCGCCAATGGCCAGCTTTGGTGGCGCTGTTGTTCGGACTGGTCCACGGGCTGGGCTTTGCCGGTGCGCTGAAAGAGATCGGTCTGCCGGACAACCACTTGGCCGTGGCGCTGCTGACCTTCAACCTGGGCGTCGAAGTCGGCCAGTTGATGGTGGTCGGCGTGGCCGGCCTGTTGATGTGGGCCTTGAACCGCTGGGCCCCGGCCGACGGCGTCTGGGTGCCGCGTACGCGCGTGGCCGCCCTCTACGCCATCGGCGGCTTGGCCGCGTTCTGGACCCTGGAGCGGGCGGCGGCGATCGTGGCTTGAAAATTCAACTGGAGTATGGACATGCTTGGAACCCTCAAGACCCTTGGAACCCGGACCCCGTTGGCCTTTGCAGCGCTGCTGCTGGGCGCAGCGGCCTCAGCCCATGCCGTCACCGGCTGGAACGAGACCATCCAGGGTGACCTGTCCAACAATGGCTTGGCGCCAACCGTCGTGACCATCGCCGCGGGCATCAACACCGTGCTGGGCTATGTCGGCAACAGTGGCGCAGGCGTCGACCGCGACTACTTCAGCTTCTCGGTTCCTGCCGGATGGCAGCTTTCATCGATGATCCTGCGACCCGAGACAAACATCTCCGGCAGTGCCAGCTTCCTGGCCATCCAGGCCGGGCCGCAGGTCACGGTGTCGCCCAGCGGCGTGGGTGCTGTGGCGTTGCTGGGGTACGTGCTTTACAGCCCCGACCAGATCGGCAACAACCTGCTGCAGGACATGGCGTTGCCTGGGGGTGTGCTGGGCAGTGGCACGTATTCGGTGTGGGTGCAGGAACTCGGCGGGCTGTCGCCTTACGGGTTGGATCTGGTCGTCGCCGAAGTGCCCGAGCCGGGCTCGGCCGCCTTGCTGTTGGCAGGCCTGCTCGGCACGGCCGCGCTGAGGCGCCGGGTTCTGCGCTGACCTCGACGCCGACCACGCCGTCGGCCCGTACAAGCGCAGTGCGGGACTTCAGGGCTGACTGCGGTCCCCGCCAAGCCAACACGACATGTGCACCTTGCCCTTCAAGCCCGAGGGCGTGGCGATGGCCCAGGGCTGCGTGCCCCAGGCGCGAAAGCCGGCGGCTTCGTACATGGCGATCGCAGGCGCGTTGCCCTGGGTGACGGTGAGCTCGACCACATCGACCCCCTGGCGCCGCGCCGCATGCGCCAGCGCGGCCTGCAGCAGTGCCCGGCCCAGGCGCTGGCCTCTGGCGACTTCACGCACGTACATGCCCACGATCAGGGCGCTGTGCCGGGTCTTGGGTTTGGACGAGTACTCCAGCGCCACCGTGCCGACCAGTTCGCCGTTCAACTCGGCAGCGAAGGAAACCGTCAAGCCGCTGGGGTCGGCAATGCGGTTCGTCCACCAGGACGCGGGCTCGAGCGCCCGCTCTTCGGGCGTCGATACGAAGGCATCAGCCGCCAGCGCGTAGGCCTCGAGCATCAGCTCGCGGTAGCGGGCGGTGTCGGCGGCGGTGAGAGTGAAGATGTTCATCGTCAATCGACGAACCCGGCTTCGCGCTGCGCGCGCAAGCCCATGACCAGCACCGCGTCATCGACTTCGTCGTAGCGGTAACGCGCCACGTAGCCGCGGGTGCCACGCCCGATGATCAATTCGCGCCGGCTCCTCGTGGCTTTGCGCCCGATGCATGGGTTTTGGACAAGCACCTGCAGCGCTTCCACGATTGCGTCGACCTTCGCCTGCACATCGGAAGCCTCGTGTGCAAAAAGATGGAATGTTATGCGCTCCAGATCAATGGCAAATTCATCTGCAAAGCGCAAGGTGGCCAAGCCTTACCCCATGCGGCGCATAGACGCCCTGAAGCGCGCCAATTCGTCGGGTTCCATGTTTCGCGGTGTGGGTCGTGCGGGCTGCTCACCCCGCGCCAGGGCCTGCGCATAGCCGCGGATGTCGTCCATGTTCAGGTACTCACCCGTGCGCGCCATCTTTTTCAGTCGCCGCTCGGCTTCGTCGGCGAAGTCTTGGTGGCTCTCCAGTCTGTCGGCAACCTCATTGATCGCTTCAAGCATGAAGGCATGCGCCGTGGAGCCGCGCGCCGCAGACAGGCGATCAATGCGGGCCTTCAGGTCCTCGGGCAAGCGGATGGTGGTGGTGCTCATGGCGCGGCTCACGGGATGGCGATAGATTCAATGTAGCACGGGTGTGCTACGTTGCTGCGCGCATCGCTTGCGGCTTGCGGCCGGCGCGAGCGGCCGGGGGGTCAGGTGCGGCCAGGGCCGACGCCCAGCACCTCGGCGGCCTTCACCAGCCGGTCGTCGAAGCAAGCGAACTGCACTTCCTCGTCCATGCGTTTGTGCAGCGTGACCAGCGTTGCCAGTTGCACGCTGTCATAGGCCCGCAAGGCCAGGGCCTGGGTGTAGTCGCCGGCCAGTTCGACCAGCGCCGGCGTGACTTCAAGCACCGCCAGACTGCCCCAATCGAGCTTGAAACGCTGCCGGGCCGCCGCCAGTGCGGCAGCCGCCTGCGGCTGTTCGCGGGCACGACGGGCCAGGGCCGACATCACCTCAACCCACGTCACCCGGCAAACCGCCAAGGCGCTGGCGGCAGCCGCATGGGCCACCACCTGCGCGCTGCCGGGCTCGTCAACGTACAGCTTGACGAGCGCCGAGCTGTCCGCGAACAAGATCATCCGCGGTCCTCCAGCACCATGTCCGACAGCGTCCTGGTGTGTGCGGGCAGCACCACCGGTGGCGCGAAATCGGGCTTGCCGCCGTTCCAGCTGGCCGCGCCTTCGGCCACCAGGCCAGCCAGGCCTTGGCTGTGTGCAGCGGTTGCCGCAACCAGACGGGCCACGGGTTTGCCGTGGGAAGTGACTTCGATGACCTCGCCCGCCGCAGCCCGGGCCACTGTGGCCGACAAGGCTGCTTTCAGTTCATGCATGGCGATCTGTGACGTTTCCAATCGCGCCTCCCTGGGATATGGCCTTCATCTTAGCTGTAGCGCAAGAAATCAGGTCCAAATAGATGGCGCCTTGCTAAAAAATGACCCATACCAGCCGTACATCCTCGGTAATCTGTTCCTATTCGATCATCCAGGCGGCCCCGCGCGCTCGCGGTTCAGCGCCAGCAGCCTGCGAAGGATGTCGTCGTCTGGCATCGCCGCCGTCCAGTCGGACCAAAAGTAGGCGGCGGCCACCGCAGCGTCCAGCGTGTCGTGGGCATGGGCCAGCCAGGCCGGGCCCTGGTTGTACAGATTAGTGAGCGTGCGCTTGGCGAGTTCGGTCTCGAAGCCGGCGCGGGCGACGATGCGGTCGGGGTAGGGCGATGTGTTCATGCCCAGTGGCACCACCTCGGGCACGCGTTCGGTCCACTCGGGCGGGTTCAGCCAGGCGTCGCGCAGGGCCACCAGCCGCTGCGCGGCACGGGCGATGGCCTCGGCGTGCGGGCGCACAGCGGCGGACAGGTCGGCGGGGATGAGCGCGCCGCCTTCGACTGCTTCGGTGCGCTGGTGCGCGGTGTCGGCGGGCGTGAGGCCGGCGGGGAAGGGGAAGGTTTCGAAGCAGGTGGTGGGCGTGTAGCGCGGATCGTCGCCTTTGCCCATCCAGGTGCACATGCGCAGCGACCAGAGTTCGTGGAAGCGGCTGTGCAGGATGCCGAAGGTGGTGTCGTCGGCGCGGCAGGCAATGACAACGGCCGTATCGGGCAGCGACTGCTTGGGCTGCCAAACGAAGACGCGGTGCTTGGCTAACAGGCAGGTGGCGATGTACCGCGGCTGGTCGGCGAACGCCCCGAACATCTCGGGTCGAGCACGCTCGAATTGCCACCAGACTTCGCGATTCCTGGGTGTCCTGCTCAGTTGACGCGCGGGGCGAATGTGTTCGAGCGCATAGGCGAAGGGCGCCGCGGCTGGAATGTCGAAGGGGCCGGACTTGGTGATACCCATGAAGGAGGCGCCGGCACATTCCACCAGCCTGCACATCAAAGTGGTGTCCTGGGAACCGTCCTGTCCGTCGGCATTTAAGTCGGAGTGAACCCGCTGCGAAATGGCGCCGTTGAGTTGCGGTTCCTGCCCCGATTGGCCAAACCCCACCAACGACACCCGCACCGCCGCGCCGTCATTCACCCACGGCTCATCACTCCAAGCCTCAAAGATGCGCGTCATCGCGACGATCTTGTCCAGCACCGCCCGGTTCGCCCCGCCGCGTATCTTCTTGTCGCCCACGAAAGGCGGGTTGCCCACCACCGCATCGGCCACCGGCCACACCGCTTCGCGCCCATCCGCGCCCAGCACGGC
>JANNWL010000161.1:0-2985 GCA_031414735.1 Burkholderiales bacterium
TGCGGGCGTCGAATCGCTGGCGGGCGAAGGCATGGAGGTGCGCTTCACCGTCAAGTTGCGGGTGCAGAACCCGGCCGATGCGCCGCTCGAGATCGACGGCCTGTCGCTGAACCTGGCCGTGCGCGGCATGGACTTCGCCAGTGGCGTCAGCGCCCTCAAGACCACCGTGCCGCGCTTTGGCGAGGCCGTGCTCAGCGTGTCCGTCACCGTGCCCGCCACGGCGCTGCTGCGCCAGGCCTGGGCGATGACGGGCCACCGCGAGGTGCGCAAGATCGAGTTCGAACTCAGCGGACGCCTCGGCGCCGGTCCGTTCGGTGGCAGCCGCTTTGCCAGCAGGGGCGAACTCGACTGGCCGCCCGGCGGCAGCGCCGCCGCCAAGCCGTGAGCGGTGCCGGCGCCGGCCCCGGCCCCGGGCCCGACTCGCTCATCCGCAGTTTTGTATTGCGCGCCGGGCGCATGGGCTCGGGCCAGCAGCGGGCCTTGGACGAGTTGGGACCGCGCTTCCTGCTGCCCTTTGAGCCGCACGTGCTGGACCTGCCCGCCACCTTCGGCCGCGACGCACCCTGTGTACTCGAGATCGGCTTCGGCATGGGCCAGGCCACGGCGCAGGTCGCGGCGGCGCTGCCGGGCACCGACTTCATCGGCATCGAGGTGCATCCACCCGGGGTGGGCGCGATGCTCAAGTTGATCGGCGAACAACAGCTGAACAACGTCCGCTTGATCCGCCACGACGCGGTCGAGGTGCTGGACCAGATGATCGCCCCGGCCAGCCTGGCCGGCGTGCACATTTTCTTCCCCGACCCCTGGCACAAGGCGCGTCATCACAAGCGCCGGCTGATCCAGCCCGCTTTCGTGGCCGCGTTGGCAACCCGACTGGTCCCGGGCGGGCGGCTGCACTGCGCTACCGACTGGCAGCCCTATGCCGAGCAGATGCTGGACGTGCTGTCCGCCGAACCCACGCTGCTGAACTGCGCCGGCACGGGCTACGCGCCGCGGCCCGAGTACCGGCCCTTGACCAAGTTCGAGGCCCGCGGCCTGCAACTCGGCCACGGCGTGTGGGACCTGGTCTTCGCGTCCGCCAAACTCACGCCTTCCATTCCACCCAACCGCCCCACGCCGTGACGAGCACCAACGCGCCGAAGACGATGCGGTACCAGGCGAACCACGTGAAGTCGTGGGTGGACACGTAGCGGATCAACCAGCGTATGCACAGCAGCGCGCTGAAGAACGCAAACACCAGGCCCACGGTGAACATCGGCAGGTCGCCCAAGGCCAGCAGTTCGCGGTTCTTCAGCACCGAATAAGCGCCCGCGCCCATCAGCGTGGGGATGCCCAGGAAGAAACTGAACTCGGTGGCCGCCTTGCGCGAAAAGCCCAGCACCATGCCGCCGATGATGGTGGCGCCCGAGCGGCTGGTGCCGGGGACCAGCGCCAGACACTGGATGAAGCCGACCTTGAGCGCATCCAGCGCGCTCATGTCGTCGACGTTTTCGACGCGCGCCTTGCGTCCGCCTTCGATGTCGCGGTCGCCGTACAGCCGGCGGTGACGCTTCTCGACCCACAGGATGATGAAGCCGCCCACGATGAAGGCCAGCGCCACCGGCACCGGGTGGAAGAGGTGGTCCTTCACGACTTTGCCGAAGGTCAGTCCCAACACCACGGCGGGGATGAAGGCGATGAGCACATTGCGCGCAAAGCGCTGTGCGACGGGGTCGTGCGTGATGCCGGTGACGGTGCGCGCCAGGCGCTGGCGGTATTCCCAGACCACCGCGAACATGGCACCGGTCTGGATGGCGATTTCGAAGACCTTGATCTTCTCGCCAGTGAACTGCAGCAGCGACGCGGCCATGATGAGGTGGCCGGTGGACGAGATGGGCAGGAACTCGGTCAGCCCCTCCACCACGCCCATGATGGCGGCCTTGATCAGCAGAATGGGGTCCAAGGCGGGGGCTTTCTGTTCAGGCGTGGGGGCCGCTTGTGGGCGGGGGCGGCGGATGATAGCGGCCACCTGCCAAGCATCAGCGTGCAAAATTGCTGTATGGACAATGTACACACAGGCCCTAGAATCACGCGATGAGCAGCGCCACTTCCAGCGTCATCAATCTGCGTACGCCCATACCCCAACGAGAGTTGATCGACCGCGCCGCACGCCTGCAAGGCAAGAGCCGGACCGACTTCATGCTCGAGGCGTCGCGGGAAAAGGCCGAACAGGTGCTGCTTGACCAGACGCTCTTTGTCGTTACGCCTGCGCAGTTCCAGGCCTTCGAGAACCTGATGAATGCTCCATTGGCCCAGAACGCCGGTTTGCAGCACGTGTTGGCCAAGCCCGCTCCCTGGGACCGATGACATCGACAGCGCCAGGGGCGCCGGCGCCCCTGAGCGCGGACCACGCCACCTCGGCCTTCAGTTGCCGGCACGAGTCGCTGAACATCTGGTTGAGCAAGCGGGCGCTAGCCAACGCAGTAGCCGGCGCGACGCGCACCTACGTCGTGTGTGACGGCCAGAACCGGGTGGTTGGCTACTACGCACTCGCGGCGGGCTCCATCGCCTGCGAATCAGCACCGGGCCGACTGCGCCGGACCATACCCGACCCGCTGCCGGTGATCGTGCTGGGCCGATTGGCCGTGCACCGCGACTGGTCCGGACGGGGCATTGGCAGCGGACTGCTGAAGGACGCCGTCCAGCGGTCTTTACAGGCGGCCGAGTTGATCGGCGTGCGCGCCCTGTTGGCCCATGCGATTGATGACGAGGCGAAGGCGTTCTACTTGAAGCGTGGGTTCATCGAATCTCCGTCGTATGCGCTCACCGCGCTCGCAGGTTTGGGTCAAGTTCAGCGGCCTTGAGCGCACCTTGACCAAGCTGGACAGGCTGCCTAGAATTACTGACCAGTCAGTCATTAAATGAAATCAGCCACCCTCACGAAGGACAGCGCCCCACGCCAGCGCCGCAAGGAAACCCGCCCACAGGAACTGCTGGAGGCCGCGT
>JANNWL010000162.1:0-5388 GCA_031414735.1 Burkholderiales bacterium
CGCGACGGCACCACCACCGTGCTGTGCAACCGCATGGACATGGGCCAGGGCATCGAAACGGCGCTGGCCATGATCTGCGCTGAAGAGCTGGAAGCCGACTGGTCCCAGGTCGTCACCGGCTTTGGCAACCAGCGCGGCAACTACGTCGACCCGGCCATGGGCATGCACCTCACGGGCGGCTCGAATTCGGTGAAGAACAGCTACACGCAATACCGCGAACTCGGCGCGCGCACCAAGGCCATGTTGGTCAGCGCGGCGGCCCGGCAATGGGGTGTGCCTGCAGCCGGCCTCGTCGCCAGCCAGGGCGTGGTCAGCGGCGGCGGCAAGACCGCCAGCTACGGAGAGCTGTTCGAAGCCGCGATGAAGGAACCCATCCCGGCCAAGGTCGTGCTGAAGGACGCCCGCGACTTCAAGCTCATCGGCCAGCCCACCACGCTGAAGGTCTCGCGCGCCAAGAGCACCGGCACGCAGGCCTACGGCATGGACGTGCAGTTGCCGGGCATGCTCACCGCCGTCATCGTCCGCCCGCCGGTGTTCAACGGCGGCGTGAGCAGCTTCGACGCGACGGATGCGCTCAAAGTCAAGGGCGTGCGCGCGGTGTTGCCGGTGGACCTGGACCGGGGCGGCAAAGGCATCGCCATCGTCGCCACCGGCTACTGGCCGGCCAAGATGGCGCGTGACATGCTGAAGGTGCAATGGAACCTGGCCAACGTGGCGCGTGCCGACAGCGCAGCGCTTACCGCGCAGTACCGCGAACTGGCCAAACAGCCGGGTACCCCGGCGCCGCAAGCGCAATTCAATGCCGACATCAGTGCGTTGGCCGGCGCGCCGAACAAGATCACGGCCGAGTTCAGCTTCCCCTACCTCAACCACGCCCAGATGGAGCCGCTGGCCTGCACGGTGGACCTCAAGGCCGACAGCTGCACCGTTTACACCGCGTCGCAGATGCCCGGCGTGGATGCCGGCGCCACGGCGGCCGTCGCGGGCCTGAAGCCTGAGCAGGTGCAGATCGTGGTGCAGATGGCCGGCGGCGGTTTCGGCCGGCGCGCCACGCCCACGGCCGAGTTCATCCGCGAGGCTGTGCATGTGGCCAAGGCGCTGGCCGCCGACGGCAAGGCCGCGCCAGTGAAGGTGGTGTGGAGCCGCGAAGACGACATGAAGGCCGGCTACTACCGGCCGCTGACGGTGCACCGCGCCGAGATCGGCTTCGACGCCCAGGGCCGCGTGCTGGGCTGGGACCACCGCATCGTCAGCCAGAGCATCCTGACCGGATCGCCCTTCGAGGCGTTCATGGTGCAAAAGGGTGTGGACGTGACCACCACCGAAGGCATGCGCGAGCCCTATGCCATCCCGATGAAGCTCAGCGTTCACCACCCCCAGGTGAACGTGCCTGTGCTGTGGTGGCGTTCAGTCGGCAGCACGCACACCGCCTACGTGATGGAAACGCTGCTCGACGAGATCGCCATGGCCACCAGGCAAGACCCGGTGGCCTACCGCATGGCCTTGATGGGCAGCGACCCCAAGGCTGCACGCCACCGTGCCGCACTGCAACTGGCCGTGGACCAGTCCGGCTACGGCAAGCGCACGCTGCCCGCGGGCACGGCCTGGGGCGTGGCCGTGCATGAAAGCTTCGAGTCGGTGGTGGCCTACGTCGTCGAGGCCAGGATGCAAGGCAAGGGCAAGGACGCCAAGCCGGTGCTCACCCGCGTGACAGCCGGGGTGCACTGCAACCTGTGCGTCAACCCGCGCACGGTGCAGGCGCAGGTCGAAGGCTCGGTGGTCATGGCCCTGGCCACCACCCTGCCGGGCCACCACATCACGCTCAAGGATGGCGTTGTCGAGCAAGGCAACTTCCACCAGCTGCCCATGCCGCGCCTGGCCGACGCGCCGGTGGTGCAGACCTTCATCGTGCCCAGCAGCGACCCGCCCAAGGGCATGGGTGAGCCCGCGTTGCCGCCGCTGGCACCGGCGCTGGCCAACGCCGTGGCGCGGCTCACGGGCAAGCGCCACCGCGAGTTGCCGTTCAAGAGGGCCTGAGGCCGGGTCCTGGGGTCGGCGCCGCCTGGTTCGCCAGCTGCGGCGCCGCATCCAGCCATTCCCGCATCGCCACCAGCGGCTTTTTCACGCCCGCATGCACCGGCACCTGGCAGTCCGGCTGCGGGTAGCCGACAACGAGCAGGATCGTCGGCTTTTCAGACACCGGCCGGCCGCAGATACCCGCCACCATTTCGTCGGTCGATGCGTCCGACGGCGTCGCCGTCATCAGCCGCGAAGACAGTTTCACGCCGCGAGGTCGAAGACCAGCACTTCAGCGTCCTGGCCGCCTTCAAGCACGAGCTGGCTTTCGTCGTCCAGGCGCAGCGCGTCACCGGCCTGCAGTTCGCGGTCATTCACGCGCAGGCGGCCGCGCACCAGGTGCACGTAGGCCGGGCGTTCTGGGGTCAGCGCCAGTTCGGCGCGCTCGTCGCCATCGAACAGACCGGCGCGCAGCCAGGCGTCGGCGTGGATCGTGACGGAGGCTTCTGCGCCGTCGGGCGAGGCCACCAGCGCCAGCCGACCACGCTTGGCGGCGACGTCGAAATGCTTCTGCTCGTAGCCGGGCGCGATGCCCGCCCGGGTGGGCAGGATCCAGATCTGCAGGAAGTGCGTGGACTCGTCACGGGCGTGGTTGAACTCGCTGTGGCGCACGCCGGTGCCTGCGCTCATGCGCTGCACGTCGCCGGGGCGGATGACGCCGTCGTGCGTGCCCGCAGCTGAACCATTCCCCAGGCTGTCCTTGTGCGCCAGCGCGCCGCTGAGCACGTAGCTGACGATTTCCATGTCGCGATGGCCGTGCGTGCCAAAGCCCGTGCCCGGCGCGATGCGGTCTTCGTTGATGACGCGCAGGTTGCCCACGCCCATGTGCAACGGGTCGTGGTAGCCGCCGAAAGAAAAGCTGTGAAAGCTGTTGAGCCAGCCGTGGTCGGCATGGCCACGGTCGGCAGATCGGCGCAGGGTCAGCATGGGCGGGGCTCCGGTTCAGTCCAGCGCTGACTTTGCGCTCCCCGCCTTGCGGCGCGGTGGCGGCGGACTGACGAGGCCGTTCAAAAACGCTGAAGCGGCGGGCTGCCGCCTATTCGCGCCCGGGCGGCGGATAGGCATCGGCCACGAAGCCCGGGCCCTTCATGATCATCACGACGATGCAGCCAATCGCCACGGTGAGCACCAACGTCCAGTGCAGCACCACCCACCCGATGAGGCTGTAACTTCGCCATAGCAGGTCACGCTGCTGGTCGGCCGACGGCGGGTCGGGCGCCATCCACCACCACAACAGCCCCAGCAGCGCAGGCAGGACGGTGCCCAGGAACAGGATGGCGGGCAGCCGCTTCCACAGCCTCCACTCCAGCCCGGCCGGCGTGCGCCGATGGCCGGGCAATCGGATCAGCCAGCGGGACTGCGCGGGCGCGGATGCGGGCGCGGCTGCGGGCTGCAGCAGCGGTGTCGGCTCGGGTGGGGTGGACAGGTGGGGCATGGGCGATGCGGTGGTTCAAGGCAGCGCATCCAGCTTATCAGCGCCGGCCGGTGGGCGCCGACCCCGGCCCAGGGTGGGCCCGGCGCACAGGTGCGGCCGCTGTCATCCAGCCGTCCCCGCCCAAAGAAATGGCCCCGCATGCGGGGCCAATTTCGTGGTGTGGCGCCTCGTCAGCGCCGCACCGCCTGCGTTGCCGGACTCAGAGCTTTTGCGCCTGCATGAAGTCGTCGAAACTGGCCTCTGTGAAGCGGAACCACAGGTTGGCGTCGCGGCGGAAGGCCGAGTAGTCGTCGTAGATCTTCTTCCACGACGGGTTCTTGGCGCTGATCTCGCTGTACTCGGCCATGGCTTCCTTGAAGGCGGCTTCCATCACGTCCTTCGGGAAGCGGAACAGCTTGGTGCCGCCAGCCACCAGGCGCTTCAACGCGGCCGGGTTGCGGGCGTCGTAGCGGGCCTGCATCTCGACGTGGGCGTGCGAGGCCGCCGCTTCGATCATGGACTTGTACTCGGCCGACAAGCCGTTGTAGGCCTTGTCGTTGATGTAGAAGTCGAGCTGCGGGCCGCCTTCCCAGAAGCCCGGGTAGGCATAGAAGGGCGCCACTTTGGAGAAACCGAGCTTCTCGTCGTCGTAGGGGCCGACCCATTCCGCCGCGTCGATGGTGCCTTTTTCCAGCGCCTGGTAGATCTCGCCGCCAGGGATGTTCTGCGGCACGGCGCCAATGCGGCCCATGACCACGCCACCAAACCCGCCGGTGCGGAACTTCTGGCCCTTGATATCGGCCAGGCTCTTGATTTCCTTGCGCCACCAGCCGCCCATCTGCGCGCCGGTGTTGCCGCCCGGGAAACTGATGATGTTGTACTTGGCATAGAACTCGCGCATCAACTTCAGGCCGTTGCCCTCGAACATCCAGGCCGTCATCTGGCGCGAATTCAGGCCAAAGGGAATGGCGCAGCCCAGCGCGAAAGTCGGGTCCTTGCCGAAGAAGTAGTAGGGCGCCGTGTGCGCCATTTCTACCGTGCCGGCCTGCACGGCGTCGACGACACCGAAGGCGGGCACGATTTCACCGGGCGTGGCCACGGTGATCTGGAACTTGCCGCCCGACATCGCGCCGACCTGCTTGGCAAAGACTTCGGCGGCACCAAAGATGGTGTCCAGCGCCTTGGGGAAGCTGGACGCCAGGCGCCAACGGATGTTGGCTTGGGCATGCACGATGGCGGGTGCTGCACCGGCAGCCAGCACGCCGGCGATGCCTGCGCCTTGGACGAAGGAACGACGTTCCATATCTATCTCCTGATGGTGGGGGGTTGGCGGAAACTTGCCGGGGCCGATTCTAGGAGTCGGCATATCCCCACCCGGGCGGGTTTTCCCGCTCGAATCCGGCGCTGTGCGGCGTTCAGGCGCCAGCCAGTTTCAGACCGGGAATCAACACCGAACCCACCGACTTGCTGCCCGAGACATACACGTCGGCGCCAATGGCCGCGATGCGCTTGAACATCTGGCGCAGGTTGCCGGCGATGGTGACCTCGTGCACCGGGTGCACGATCTTGCCGCCCTCGACCCAGAAGCCCGCCGCGCCGCGTGAATAGTCGCCCGTCACGTAGTTCACACCCTGCCCCATCAGTTCGGTGACGAACAGGCCGCGGCCCAGCTTGGCCAGCATGGCGTCGAGGTCGTCGCCCTGGCGTGTGCGCCGGCTGGTCATGCTCAGGTTCTGCGAGCCGCCTGCGTGCCCGGTGGTGCGCAGGCCCAGCTTGCGTGCCGAGTAGCTCGACAGGAAGTAGCTCTGCACCACGCCCCCCTGCAGGATGCTGCGGGCCTGCGTGCGCACGCCCTCGTCGTCGAAAGGCGCGCTGCCCTTGCCCTTGGGCTGGTGCGG
>JANNWL010000163.1:0-2487 GCA_031414735.1 Burkholderiales bacterium
GCTTCAGGGTGGCGCCCATCTCGCCGGCAAAGACGCGCCAGCGCAGTTGCTGCGCGGCCTGCACTTCGTCCTGGTGGCGGGCCCAGACCGCTTCGATCCGGGTCGGTGCTGCCGCAGCCCCACTGGCGCACAGGGCACCCAGCACGGCGGCGGTTTCTGCGTGGGTGGCGATTTGCATGCTTGCATGCTGCCGGCGGTCGATGACCGCGGGGCGACGAAACGATGAATCTGCCGTGACAGCGGCTCAAACCAGTTCAGGCTGCGCCACGCCCGGCGCGGGCAGCAGCGCCGGGCGCGCGCTGGCGCTGCGGTCGCTGCGGTCGCTGCGGTCGCTGCGGTCGATGAGCGCCAGGCGGCCGTCGGCATGTTCGACCAGCGCGGTCAGGCTCTCGACCCAGTCGCCGTCGTTGCAGTACAGCACGCCTTCGACAGTGCGCATCTCGGCGTGGTGGATGTGGCCGCAGACGACGCCGTCCAGGCCGCGCGAGCGGGCCTCGCGGGCCACGGCGGCTTCGAAGTCACCGACGTAACTCACCGCGCGCTTGACCTTGAACTTCAGGTAGCGCGACAGGCTCCAGTAGGGCAGGCCCAGGCGGGCACGGCAGGAATTTAGGTAGCGGTTGAGCTTGAGCGTGAACTCATAGGCGTGGTCGCCCAGGTAGGCCAGCCACTTGGCGTGCTGGATGACGCCGTCGAACAAGTCGCCATGCGTGACCCACAGGCGGCGGCCGTCGGCCAGTTCGTGGATGCACTCTTCGACGACATCGATGCCACCGAAGTTGTGGTCCAGGTACTTGCGCGCGAACTCGTCGTGGTTGCCGGGCACGAAGACCACCCGGGTGCCCTTGCGTGCCTTGCGCAGCAGCTTCTGTATCACGTCGTTGTGCGCCTGCGGCCAGTACCACTGGCGCCGCAGCTGCCAGCCGTCGATGATGTCGCCGACCAGGTACAGGGTGTCGCATTCGACATCGCGCAGAAAGTCCAGCAGCGCCTCGGCCTGGCATCCGGGTGTGCCCAGGTGCAGGTCGGAGATCCACACCGTGCGCACATGCAGCACGGCGTCGCGGTCGGTCGCCTCGTCGGGCGAAGGGAGGATGTCTTCACGTCGCATGGCGACTCCGATGCTGAGGTCCGCTCGCAACGGCCACGTGACGGGGCGGTGTCAGTCCGGTGACACCCGCGCCGGCGGCGGCATGCGCATCAACGGCTGACCCATGCGCAGCCGCGTGCCCGCTTCGATACCCGGTGCGAGCGTGAAGCCGGGTGGCGCGAAGACGATGATCGTGGAGCCGTGTTCGAACCAGCCCAGTTCCTGGCCCTTGCCCACCTGGGCATCGCACGGCATCTCGGTGGGCCCGGGCCAGCGCACATGCAGCAGCACGTTCAGGAAGTGCAGCCGAATGCTGGCCACCAGGATCGCCGCCACGGGCACCAGGGCCAGGGGCGTGCCATCGGCCAGCGTCATGCGGATGACGGCGCGTTCGTTGCGGCAGAACAGGCGTTGCACACGCTTGAGCGCGATGGGGTTGACGTTCCAGGTGTCGCCGCCGAGGTAGCTCACGTGTTCGATGCGGCCATCGGCCGGGGCGTGGAAGCGGTGGTACATGGCGGACGTGAGCCGCAGCGTGATGTAGCTGCCGCCCTCGAAGGGCGCGGCGCGGTCGGCCTGGCCGAACAGGTCCTGCATGCGGTAGGGCATGCCCTTGGCCTGCAGCAGGCTCCCGTCCGTCACCGTGCCGCAGGCACCGACGATGGCGTCGCAGGGGCTGCTCAGCACCCTGGGGTCGAGGTCGACGGTGCGCGACCCCGGCTTGAGTTCGCGCGTGAAGCAATCGTGCAGGCTGTCGAAGCGCGACTTCTTCGCGTCGCTCAGGTCCAGTTCGGTGAACACGCGCCACACGGCGATGGACGCGCGGCACAGCCACGGGTTGCGGATCTTGCTAAACCAGCCCATGAAACGCGTCAACGCGATGCGCGGCACGCGGTTGGTGAGCAGGAAATTCAGGTCTTCTTGCAGCAGCAGCCGCTCGCGCCAGCCTGGCTGCTTGGGTAAAGGCGGCGTCACGGGCTTGTCTTCAAACTTCATTGTGTTTTTCATGAGGCTGTCAATCCAAAGTCGTACATAAGCATCTTTCACCTACCGGGAAAGACATGGTCGAACCTCTACTTCTTACCGCGCTGGCGGCCGCCGGGCTGGTGGCCGCTTTCCCGAAGGCGCGCCAGCGGCTCGAGCTTTCGCTGGCCAAGCACCCGTCGCTGACCGGCCATTCGCGCATGGCCAAGCGCGTGGCGGCACAGGTGCCTGGCTACAGCTACGACGAGGCGCAGTTCTTCGGCAGCGACGGCGCGCCCGCCGAGGTGCAGGCGCGGCGCCGCGCCGGCCTGATGCGCCTGGCCGGGCAGTTGACCGACCGCCACGCAAAGTCCATCGCACTGACCAAGCAGGCGCGTGAATCGATCTCCGACCTGCAGTTCACGGGCGCCTAC
>JANNWL010000164.1:0-24368 GCA_031414735.1 Burkholderiales bacterium
CATCTTGCCGGCCTCGACTTTGGAGAAGTCCAGGATGTCGTTGAGCAGACCCAACAACGACCGTGCCGCGCCCTCGGTCTTCACGGCGTAGTCGGCCTGGCGTGCGCTGAGCTCGGTCTTGCGCAGCAGCGCCAGCATGCCGATGATGGCGTTCATGGGCGTGCGGATCTCGTGGCTCATGTTGGCCAGGAACTGGCTTTTTGCCACCGAGGCCTTTTGCGCCGCCTCGGTGGTCTGCGTCAACTCGGTGATGTCGATGCGAAAGCCGACCATGTGGCCGTCGGGCATGGGTCGGTCGACGATGCGGATCGTGCGGCCGTTGCCCAGCCTTTGCACCACGGCGCCTTCGCCCGCTTTGCGTTGCGCCAGGCGCTCGGCCACCCACTCGTCGACCCGCCCCACCGCCGCCGGCCGTTGGCCGCGCAGCGCGCTTTGGCGGATCAGGTCCTCGTACGCCGCGCCGGGCACAAACAACTCGGCGGTGTCGGGAAACATCTGCCGGTACTTGTCGTTGCAGAACACCAGCCGGTCGTCGGGGTCGAACAGGACAAAGGCCTCGTCGATGGCGTCGATGGCGCCGCGCATCAGTTCGCTGCTGCGCAGCACCTCGGCCTGGGCGCGCTTGCGCGCGCTGACGTCGGTGTAGGTGGTGACGAAGCCACCACCGGGCATCGGCCCGCCGCGGATTTCCAGCGGCGCGCCGTTGGGGCGCTCGCGCTCGAACTGGTGCGCCACCGTGGCCGAGCGTGCACGCTCGACGATGGCCTGCACTGTGGCCTCGACGTTCTGGCTGCCGTACTCGCCGCGCGCGGCGTTGAAACGGATGATGTCCTCGAAGCGCGTCGGCGAGCTGGCAAACAAGGTGTCCGGGAAGTCCAGCAGGCGGCGGAACTCGCCGTTGGCCGCCACCAGGTTCAGGTCGGCGTCGAACACGCTCAAGCCGCAAGGCAGGTTGTCGATCACGCTGCTGATCAACTCGTTGTTTCGCCGCAGGGCCAGCTCCATCGCACGGCGCTCCGAGATGTCCTGGAAGGCGCCGATCAAACGCGCGGCGCGGCCGTCGATGAACTCCACCTCGCCGACGGCACGGACCCAGATCGGCCGGCCCTGGGCGGTCACCAGCGCCAGTTCCAGGTCGTAGCCTTCGCCGCTGTCGATGCTGTGCTGCACCGCCTGCGCCATCACGGGCCGGGCCTCGGGCGCGTAGTAGCCAACGGCCTCTACCAGGGTCGGTTGGTGGCCGGGTGGCAGGTCGTGGATGCGGCAGGTCTGGTCGCTCCACTGCACGGTCTGGGTCGCGATGTCGAAGGCCCAGCCGCCCACGCCGCCAATGCGACCGGTGCGGTCCAGGAAGTCCTGGCTGGCGCGCAGCGCGGCCTCGGCCTGCTTGCGCTGGCTGATGTCCATGTGGGTGCCGGCCATCCAGCGCGGGCGGCCATCGGCAGCGCGGCTGAAGACCTTGCCGCGTGTCAGCACCCAGACCCAGTGGCCGTCGCGGTGGCGCACCCGGTTTTCGCTTTCCAGCGCCGGCAGTTCACCGCGGAAGTGCCGCTTCAGCAAGGCCTCGGTGCGGGCGATGTCTTCCGGGTGCGAGCGATCGCGCCAGGTGCCCATGCGGGTCTCGCCCAGCTCGGCCAGCGTGTGGCCGATGATCTGCGCCCAGCGCTCGTTGAAGAGCAGCGCGTCGGTCTCCAGGTTCCATTCCCAGGTGCCGACGTTGGTGCCCTCGATGATGTTGGCCAGCGCCAGACGTTCGCGCGCCAGGGCCCGCGCGGCGGTCTTGCTGGCGGTGATGTCGGTGCGGATCGAGATGTACTTCTCGATGCGGCCATCGGCGCCGACGAAGGGCGCGATCAGGGTGTCGACCCAGTACAGCGAACCGTCCTTGGCGCGGTTGCAGACCTCGCCCCGCCAGGGCGTGCCGGCGGCGATGCTGCGCCACATCTCGCCCCAGAACTCGGCTGGTTGAAGGCCGGAATTGATGATGCGGTGGTTCTGCCCGATCAGCTCTTCTCGCGCATAGCCGCTGATGTGGCAGAAGGCGTCGTTGGCCTGGGTGATGCGCCCGCCGCGGTCGGCCACCGATACGATGGCGTGCAGGTCGATGGTGCGCAGCAGCGCCTCGTTGTCGCGCAGTGCAGCCTGCAGGCGGACTTGCGCCTCGCGCCGATCGGTCACGTCGCTGCCGATCTCCATGAAGCCAGTCAGCAGGCCCGCCTTGTCATGCAGCGGCTGGATTTCGGTGTCGAACCAGAATTCGCGTCCGTCGCGGGCCCGGTTCAGGATCTCGACCCTGCAGCCCTTGCCCGCCGCGGCGGCATCCGACAGCTGCTGCAACACCGCCGGGTCGGCCCGGCCGCTGCCCAGCAATTGCCCGGGGGTCTGGCCCAGGGCGGTGTCCGGCCCGTGGCCGGTGATGCGCGTGAAGCCTTCGTTGACCCAGACGATGCGCAAAGCCGGGTCGATGATCGAGACCGCATTCGAGGTGTGGCGGGCGACCTGCGCCAGACGGTCCAGGTCGGCGGTCATGGCCTGCGCCAGGGCTTCGGCGCGCAGCCGGCCCGTGGCCTGCTGCCTCAGCAAGGCAGCAAGCATGGCACTCACCAGGATGCCGCCGCCGCCCAGCAGCCAGGGTGGCCAGTGGATCAGCGCGGCGTCGAACTTCGGCGTGCTGCGCGCCTGCAGGGTTAGCGGGCGTCCTGCCAATGTCACGGTGCGCGTGGCGGCAAAGCGCCCCGGGGCGGGATGGGCCGTGGTCATGCCAGCGGCTGGAGTCGCCGCAGCGGCTGAGCTGAAGATGACGTCCTGGGTGGACTGGTCTGCCGCCGCATCGGTGACTTGAAAGTGCAGGACGCCCACGGCAACCTCGTCGATGTTGCTGAGCAGTTCAGCAGCCACGATGGGCGCGTACAGCAGCCCCGCGAGGGCGCGCCGCCGCTGGTCCGGCGTGGTCGGGTCGGCGCCGCGTCGGTACATGGGCACATAGAGCAAGAAGCCGGGGCTCTGCCGCTGGTCCTGCACCAGCGTGATGGCCGCACTCAGCGTGGGCTCACCACTCAGCACCGCGCGCTCGGCCGCCTCGCGACGTACGCGCTCCGACCCCACGTCCAGTCCCAGGGCGCTGAGGTTGGCCACCATCGGCTCAATGAATTTGATGACGTACAAGTCGTCGTGGCCCTGGTCGACCAACTGGCGCACGGCAAAGTGCGGCGCGCCGTCTTCGCGCTCTGCGGCGATGAAGCGGTCCAGAGCCTGGCGCTCGACGCGCTGAATCAAGCCAAGGCCGCGAACGCCGGGGAATTCACGCGCCAGGTCGCGCGCCTCCACGTAGTCATGGAAGTCGGCGCGCGAAGTCTTCGGGTGGGCCGCGTACATCCCGAGGGCACCGCGCAGGCCATAGATCGGCTGGTCTACCCGGCGCACCACGTCGGCGGCCACCCGGTCCACGCTGTTTTCGAAGGCCACCGTGGCCAGTTCCAGCGTGTCGTGGTGCTTCCACAGGCCGGCAAAGACGGACAGGCAAGATCCGAGTACGAGCACCGTGACAGGCAGGGCACGGTCGAAACGCCACAGGCGCTGGAGCCACATCCCCATGATTGAACACTCCTTCAGCAGCTTGCGGCGCGCCAGGTCCTGGCCCGTACGGGCGCACAGCCGCTTGGCAACGAGTGTGTTCAACCTCGGCCGGTCGCGCACGGGCGAGTAGAGGGGCAATTCGGGGGCTGTTTTGCCTCACCCCAGGGCAGACTGGGTGGCTTCATGCCGACAACCGATGGCCCGGTGTCACACTCGGCGGGGCCCGACCCCAATCCGAAGGTAACTGCCATGACCCATGACCTGCAGGCTGAAAACTATGTGATTGACCTGGGACCACGGCCCTCGCTGCCTGTGGCGGACAGCGCGCTGCGCTTTCCGGTGGGTCGAATCTTCTGCGTGGGCCGCAACTACGCCGACCACGCGCGCGAGATGGGGCATGACCCGGACCGTGAGCCGCCGTTCTTTTTCATGAAGCCAGCCAGTGCCATCGTGCAGAACGACTCGACCATTGCCTACCCGGTAGGCACGTCGGACTGCCACCACGAGATCGAGCTCGTCGTCGCGATAGGCACGGGCGGCAGCCACATCGCCCCTGACAAGGCGCTGGACCATGTGTGGGGCTACGGCGTGGGCCTGGACATGACGCGGCGCGATCTGCAAGGGCAGGCCAAGAAGATGGGCCGGCCCTGGGAGATGGGCAAGGCCTTCGACGAGTCCGCACCCATGACAGCCCTGGTGCCGGCCGCCCGCATCGGCCACCCCGCCACGGGCGCAATCTGGCTGAAGGTCAATGGACAGACGCGCCAGCAGGGCGACCTGGCCCTGCAGATCTGGACGGTACCGGACCAGATTTCCCAGCTCTCACACTTGGTCACCCTGCTGCCGGGCGACCTGATCATGACCGGCACCCCCGCCGGCGTGGGACCGGTCCACAAGGGTGACAAGCTCGTGGGCCACGTTCACGGCGTGGGCGACTTGCGCATCACCTATGCGGCTTGAGCCGATGCCGCCGCCGCAGCCCTGTGGGCGCTAGTGGTGTGCCGAGGCCATGGCGGCGTTGAAGGTGGCGCTGGGTCGCATCACCGCCGCGCACTTGTGGGGGTCGGGGAAGTAGTAGCCGCCAATGTCGACTGATTTGCCCTGCACGGCTGCGAACTCGTCGACGATGGTCTGCTCGTTGCTGGCGAGGGCCTTGGCGAGCGGCGCGAAGTGCGCCTGCAGTTCGGCATCTTCAGTCTGCTCGGCCAGGGCCTGGGCCCAGTACAGGGCCAGGTAGAACTGGCTGCCGCGGTTGTCGAGCTTGCCGGTGGTGGGTGAGGGCGACTTGTTGTTGTCCAGCAGCTTGCCAGTGGCTGCATCCAGCGTCTTGGCCAACAACTTGGCCTTGGGGTTGCCGGTCTTGATGCCGAGTTCTTCAAGCGACGCCGCCAGCGCCAGGAACTCGCCCAGCGAATCCCAGCGCAGGTGGTTTTCTTCGACGAGTTGCTTGACGTGCTTGGGCGCAGAACCGCCCGCACCGGTTTCGTACAGGCCGCCGCCGGCCATCAGCGGCACGATGGACAACATCTTGGCGCTGGTGCCCAGTTCCATGATCGGGAACAGGTCGGTGAGGTAATCACGCAGGATGTTGCCGGTGACCGAAATGGTGTCCAGCCCGCGTGCCACGCGCTCCAGCGTGTAGCGCATGGCGCGCACCTGGGACATGATCTGGATGTCCAGGCCCTGGGTGTCGTGGTCCTTCAGGTAGGTCTGAACCTTCTTGATGACTTCGTTTTCGTGCGGGCGGTACGGGTCGAGCCAGAAGATGGCGGGCATGCCGGAATTGCGCGCGCGCGTCACGGCCAGCTTGACCCAGTCACGGATAGGCAAGTCCTTCACCTGGCACATGCGCCAGATGTCGCCGGTCTCCACGTGTTGCACCAGCAGAACTTCGCCAGTGGCTATGTCGACGATGCGGGCTTCGCCGTCGGCGCTGACCTCGAAGGTCTTGTCGTGGGAGCCGTACTCTTCGGCCTTCTGCGCCATCAGACCCACGTTGGGCACCGTGCCCATCGTCACCGGGTCGAAGTTGCCGTTGGTCTTGCAGAAGTTGATGACCTCCTGGTAGATGCGGGCAAACGTGCTCTCGGGGATCACCGCCTTGGTGTCCTTCGGGCGGCCGTCGGCGCCCCACATCTTGCCGCCGATGCGGATCATCGCGGGCATCGATGCATCGACGATCACGTCGTTGGGCGCATGCAGGTTGGTGATGCCCTTGGCCGAGTCGACCATGGCCAGCTCGGGCCGGTGCTCGTGGCAGGCGTGCAGGTCGCGTTCAATCTGCTCGCGTTGCGAACCTGGCAGGGTGGCGATCTTCTCTTCCAGACTGACCATGCCGTTGTTGACGTTCACGCCGAGCTCGTCGAAAAGCTTGCCGTGCTTGTCGAAGGCCTCCTTGTAAAAGATGCGTACCGCGTGCCCGAAAACGATCGGGTGAGAGACCTTCATCATCGTGGCCTTGACGTGCAGCGAGAGCATCACGCCGGTCTTGCGCGCATCTTCCATCTCGCGTTCGTAGAAGTCGCACAGCGCCTTCTTGCTCATGAACATGCTGTCGATGATCTCGCCGTCAAGCAGCGCCACCTTGGGCTTCAGGACCACGGTCTGGCCGCTCTTGGTGACCAGCTCCAGCCTGACGTTGCGCGCCTTGCCGATGGTCATCGACTTTTCGCCGTGATAGAAGTCGCCGACCTTCATCGTTGCCACGTGCGTGCGTGAGGCCTGGCTCCATTCGCCCATGGAGTGCGGGTTCTTGCGGGCGTAGGCCTTCACAGCCAGCGGCGCGCGGCGGTCGGAATTGCCTTCGCGAAGAACCGGGTTGACCGCGCTGCCCATCACCTTGGAGTAATGCGCACTGATCTCCTTTTCCTCGTCCGTCGTCGGGTTCTCGGGATAGTCCGGAACCTTGTAGCCCTTGGCCTGCAGCTCCTTGATGGCGCCGACCAACTGGTGCACGGCGGCGCTGATGTTGGGGAGTTTGATGATGTTGGTGTCCGGCAGAAGTGTCAGCCGGCCGAGCTCACCCAGGTTGTCGGGCACGCGCTGCGCATCGGTCAGGCGGTCCGGGAATTCAGCCAGGATGCGTGCCGCGACAGAGATGTCGCTGGTCTCGAACGCGATGCCTGCCGGCGCTGCGAAGGCGCGAATGATGGGCAGCAGCGCGTAGGTGGCCAGCAGCGGCGCCTCGTCGGTGAGCGTGTAGACGATCGTGGGCTGCTTTGTGGTCATGGTCATTTCTCCGCGAGATAAGTTCCGGTGCTGGTGTTGTCGGTCTGTGCTGGCGCGGACCGGTTTCAGGAAGGTGTGCGCTTCACCCGTGGGGGTTTGACGGCTTTGGGCGCGGCCTTGGCAGGCGGGCGTTTACGGGACGCTGCAGCCGTTTTGGCCACCGCGGGCGCGGCCAGGCGAATGGCCGGCGCCGATTCTTGCAGAAACACCTCCTCGAGCTCTTCCAGCGCCGTCACCGCGTGCAAGGCCAGGCGCTGCAGGCCAGGCAGCGACGAATGGCATCCGGTGAAGCCGAAATTCATCATGCCGGCGTAGCTTTCGCAGGTAATGTTCAGCGCCTGCCCGTGCGTGACGATCGACACCGGGAAGATCGACACCAGTTCGGCGCCACGAAAGTACAGCGGCTTGTCCGGGCCGGGCACGTTGGAGATGGTGACGTTGAACATGGGTCGCGTGCGCCCGCCCATGCCGGTCAATAGCGTCATGATGGTGGGCGCCATCAGCAGCATGGTGTATTGCTGCATGGCCTGTCGCGGCAGGCTTTGCACATGGGCTTTGGCGAACTTGACTGACGCCTTGATGGCCTGCAGGCGCTCGGCCGGTTCTTCGATGTCGGTGCCCAGCGTGGCCACGATGAAGGTGATGGCGTTGCCAGGGGCTTCGTCGCCACTGGGCCGCACCGACACCGGGATGCCTGCGGTCATGGTCTGGTCGGGCAGGCTCGCGCGGGCCAGCAGGAATTGCCGCAGGGCGCCGCCGCAGAGGGCCAGCACGACATCGTTCAAGGTGCAATTTGCCGCGGCGGCCAAAGTGCGCAACCGGGCCATGGGGAACTGTTGCGTGGCGAAGCGGCGCTTTTCGCGGACGCGGCCGTTGAGTACCGATTGCGGCGCGTCGAAGGGCAGAACCATGCCTTCTTCAGGGCTGCCGATGCGGCGCAGGATCTTGCCAAAGGCCGTCAGCAACTGCGGCACCGACTTGGCCTGCTCGCTCAGCACCTGCACGGCCGCGGCGGTGGCGTTGGCCATGGTCGGCGACGGCCGTGTCGACGGTAGCTTGGGCTCGCGCGGCTGGCCACTGGCCCAGAACGGCGGCAGGGCCATGCTCTTGTCGGGGTCGCCAGCCATGGCGCGCTGCAGCAGCATCATGCCGCTCACGCCGTCGATCAGCGAGTGGTGCATCTTGATGAACAGCGCAAAGCGCCCGCCGTCCAGCCCTTCGATGATGGTGCATTCCCAGGGTGGGCGCGTCAGGTCCAGCGGTGTGCTTTGCAGCCGCCCCACCAGTTCGCCCAGTTCACGCTCGCCGCCCGGCCAGGGCAGGGCGGCGTGGCGCACGTGGTATTCGAGGTCGATCTGCTCGTCTTCGATCCAGGCCGGCACGGGGTTCTTGCTGAAGGCAACTTTCAGCTTGCGGTTCCAGGGGGCTGTGAACGTGCGGTGGCTGCGAAAGTCGGCCATAAGCCGGCGCATGTAGTCGCGTGGTGCGTTCGGCGGCAGGCGGAACTGCAGCAGCCCGCCCACGTGGTTGGGCGTGGCGCGCGACTCGGTGAACAGCCAGGCGGCGTCCAGCGGGCTCAGGCGCACGGCACTCATTCAGCGCTCTTGCGTGCAGCGGCCGGCTTGCGCGAACGCGCTGCCACGACGGCCTTGGCGGGTGCCGCCGACTTGCGCGCCGCCGACTTCTTCGCTGCGGGCTTCTTCGCTGCGGGCTTGACGGCCACTGCCTTGGGCTTTGCAGCGGCGCGCTTGCGCGGCGCGGCCGGCGCCGCGCGGGTGCCCTTCCAGGTCAACCGCGCCTTCTTGGCCAGGGCCACCACGCCAGCGATGTCCTCGTCGGAATACACGCCCTTCACGCCCGAGATGGCCGACAGCTTCATGCCGTGGCGCAGGCCCAGGCGGTAGATCTCCTTGACCTTCTCCCATTCGGTGTCGCGGCCCACGGTGAAAACCTCGAAGCGGCCTTCCAGCGCCAGCACGATCGTTTCCGCCAGGCAGGCGTAGACCACGTTCGGCGGGAGGCCGATGGACTTCATGCCCTTCATCTTGCTGGGCAGTTCGATCTCGCCGGACTCGATGACCAGCACGTCGGGCCGCTTGGCGACTTCTTCCGGCGGCAGGTCCAGCGGGCGCGCCACGTCGGTGATGACGCAGCCGGGCTTGACCTTGGTGATGTCCAGGATCTTCTTGCCCGCGCCCGAGGTGGACGTGACGATCATGTCCATGTCGCCCAGCAGTTCGTCGTAGTTCGTCGAGCACACCACGTTGGCGTCGGGCGTGTCTTCGAGGATCGAGGCCTTGAGCTCTTCCAGTTTTTTGATGTCGCGCCCGGCCACCACCACCTCCTGGAATGCCATGGCCATCAGGCGGGCGCTGACCGAACCGATCGAACCCGTGGCACCGATGACCATGGTCTTGGCCGGGATGCGGCCGCCCTTGGGGTTCACGTCGACCAGCTTCATGCGCCGCATGGCGTCGGCCGCGGCCCACAGCGCGCCAGAGGCCGAATAACTGTTGCCCGTTGTGATGGGAATGCGGGAACGCCGCGCCACGGTGACGCCGGCGTCACCCACCACCTTGGTGAAGGCGCCCAGGCCCATGATCTGCGCGCCCAGCTTCTCGGCAATCTTGGCTGCGTGCAGCAGGCGGCGGTAGGTGAACTCGGGGCTGCGCGCCAGCATCTCCTTGGGCGTGCCGCCGACCGAGATCAGCCACCCCTCAGCCTGCGCTCCTGTGGGCGAGATGATGTTTTCCATCTTGCAGTACACCATCGGCGGCATGTGCGCGGCCAGCGTCTCCACCTTGTCCATCAGGAACTTGGGCGTGTTCTTGGGAATCGGGAAGCCCTTCTTGATGTACTCCTGACTCAAGGGGTGGACGACGAAGGCGAAGCGCCGGATGTTGTGGAAGGTGCCGGTGGGGTGCAGCAGGCGCGGCGTGATCTCCAGCTCGTCCAGGATCTCGCCGAAGTCTTCGTCGGTGACCTGTTCCTGCGGCTTGTTCAGCGCCGCCAGCATCATGGCTTCGAGCGTGTTCACGCCCACGACCTTTTCGAACAGCTGTGGCGACACGTCGATCACCAGATTCACGTGGCATTGCTTGAAGAAGGCCAGCCGCTCGTCGTCGACAGCCGAGGTGATCACCGTCTTGCCGGCCAGGTTCTTGGGCGTGCCGAGTTCCTTCAGCTCGTGGAAGGTGCCCACGACGACATGCGCCTTGGCCACCTCGGCGGCCAGACGCCCGCTCTTGAAGCCTGACAGCGCCGCTTCAAGCATCTCGCCCTGGCGGCCGGACAGGGCCCAGTCGCTTCCCTTGGCGTACAGCTCGAGCTGGGTCAGCGAGGTCAGCATGGTCGGCGCGCCGGTCTGCGCCAGCGCGTCGGCGAACTTCAGGTTGGGCGTGTAGTCGGACAAGGCCAGCGCCATGTCGTAGTTGCGCATGCCCGACAGGAACAGCACCAGGTTGTTGTTGAAGTAGTGGCCCAGGTGACTCTGTACGTAGCGCACGGCGCGCACCTGCAGCAGCCGCCGCAGCCGGGCGCCCGTGGTCGCCGGCACGCGCGTCACCACATTCAACAGGCGCTTGGTTTCCTTGTTGATGCGCGTGTCCTGGCCCACGTGGTAGTGGTCGCCGATCTCGCCCAGGCCGATGGCGTCGGCCGTGGTCTGGTGGCGGCGCATCAGCTCCCAGGCCTTGCCGGTGTCGTTGTCGGCGCCCAGGCGCTTGACCTGGAAGCGCTGGCCCAGGAAGTCGGCCTGGAAGGTGAAGTCCTGCTTGGAAGGGCCCAGGGTGACCGTGACAACTTTTTTCATTGGTGTATCTCCTTTGTGTGGCTTCAGATCTTGGGCCGTGCCGCGCGTGTCTTGCGCGCCACGACCGGCGCCTTGGCAGGCGGCGTGGCGGCGGCTTTGGGCTTGGGCGGCAGCAGCTTGCGAATCAACGCCTCGCATCCGGCCTGGTCCATGTAGCGGGGCACGGGGTAGCCGGTGTGGGCCTCATGGCACGCGGCCTTGGCCAGCGCCGGGATGTCGGCTTCTTGCAGCGCGTCGAGGTACAGCGGGATGCCCACGTCGCGGTTCAGCTGTTCGACGGCAGCGATGAAGTTCACGGCCAGCTCGTCCTCGTCATCGCCTTCCTTGCCGACCTTGGCACGCACGGCCAGCTGGGCCAGCCGGTCGATGATGTCGGGCGCCGAAAACTTCAGTACATGCGGCAGCACGATGGCGTTGGCCAGACCGTGCGGCGTGTGGTACCGGCCGCCGAACTGGTGCGCAATGGCGTGCACATAACCGACGTTGGCGCGGGTGAACGCGATGCCGGCGTAGGTCGACGCGAGCAGCATCTTCTCGCGCGCCTCCAGGTTCTTGCCGTCGTGGCAGGCGGTGCGCAGGTTCTCGAAGATCAGGCCCACGGCGGACAGCGACATGCCCTCGGTATAGGGCGTGGCCCAGTTGCCGACGTAGGACTCGATGGCGTGGGTGAGCGCGTCGATGCCCGTGGCGGCCGTGATGTGCGGCGGCAGGCCGGTCATCAGGCTGGGGTCCAGCGCGGCCATCTTGGGCACCATGCGTGGGTCGACGATCACCAGCTTGCTCTGGCGTTCGGGGTCGGAGATGACGGCGGCCACCGTCACCTCGCTGCCCGTGCCGGCCGTGGTGGGCACGGCGTAGATGGGCGCTGGCGTGCGCAGCCCCTTGAAGTAGCCGGCCAGCGCACGCAGCGATTTGGTCGGGTTGGCAATCGACACCGCAATGGCCTTGCTGGCATCCATGGACGAGCCGCCGCCGAAGGCCACGATGGCGTCGCAGTCGTGCTCCCGGTAGAACTCGATGCCGCGCTCGATGAGCGGGATGGGCGCGTCTGGCGTGATCTCGTCGAACACCACCCACGGCGTGCCGCCGGCCGTGAGCGCGTCGGTCAGGTTCTTCAGCAAGCCCAGCTTGGCGATGACGGCGTCGGTGACGATCAACACCTTGCGGTGTCCAAAGCCCGCCACGGCTTGGCCCAGCCGGCCACTGGATCCTGGGCCCACCAGCAGCGTGGGCTGCGGGATGGGGATGAAGCGGATCAGCTTGCCCGCGCCCTTCATCAAGGCGCCGAGCCCGGCGGCGCGGGTGGACGCTGGTATGAAATCGAGGTTCAAGGGTGTCTCCAGGTGCGATAGGGCGAACGCGGGTACAGCGCCACCATTATTGGTTCAATCACGGCTCTCCGAACCGGGCACATGCACTGAGTGACCGAAGGCCGAACAGCTATCCTTGCCGGGCACGAGGGCGGTCGCGCCCCGAAGACAAAGCACATCGGAGACAGCCATGCAGACCCCAGGAAACGACGCCCAGATGCGATCGGAGCGGCTCGACCGCCTGGCCACCTTGCTGCGTAGCAAGTTGGCTGCCAGCCAGCACACCACCTTGGAGGCCTTTGCACGCCGCTACTTCGGCCAGGTGGACCCGGAAGACCTGGCCGAGCGCGAGCTGGCCGATCTGTACGGCGCTGCCGTGTCGCACTGGAACTTCGCGCACAAGCGCGACGCGGGCCAGGTCCGCGTGCGTGTGTTCAACCCCAGCATCGCCGAGCATGGCTGGCAGTCCACGCACACGGTGATCGAGATCGTCAACGACGACATGCCCTTCCTGGTCGACTCGGTGACCATGGAAGTCAACCGCCACGGGCTGACGCTGCACCTCATCATCCACCCCATCGTGGCCGTGCAGCGCGGCGCCGATGGCGCGCTGGAGGGGCTGGGCGAAGGCGACGCAGGCGAACCCGGCAAGCGCGAGTCCTTCATCCACGTCGAGGTCGACCGCGTGCCCGAGGCCCCGCGCATGGCCACGCTGGCGGCTGACCTGTCCCGCGTGCTGGGCGACGTTCGCCAATCGGTGGCTGACTGGGCCGAGACACGCCAGCGCGTGCTGGACATCGTGGCGGGCCTGGATGCCAACCCGCCGCCGATTCCCCAGGACGAACTCCACGAGGGCCGCGCCTTCCTGCGATGGCTGGCCGACAACCATTTCACTTTTCTGGGCTGCCGTTCTCACGACCTCGTCACCGTGGACGGCGAGGACGCGCTGAAGATCGTGCCGGATTCCAGCCGCGGCATCCTGCGCGAGGTGCAGGACAAGGAAGGGCAGGCCAAGGTGGTGGCCTCGGGCTTCGCCGCGCTGCCGCCCGAGGTGCGTGCCTACGCCCGCCGGCCCGAGCTGCTGGTGGTGACGAAGTCCACCGCGCGGTCCACCGTGCACCGCCCGGGCTACCTGGACTACATCGCCGTCAAGCGCTTCGACGCCGCCGGCCAGGTGTGTGGCGAAGACCGCTTCCTGGGCTTGTTCACCTCCACCGCCTACAGCGCCAGCCCGGGCAGCATCCCGCTGCTGCGCCGCAAGGTGGCCGATGTCATCACGCGCGCCGGCCTGGCGCCGGGCAGCCACGCCGGCAAGGCGCTGGCAAACATCCTGGACACCTACCCCCGCGACGAGCTGTTTCAGACCAGCGCCGACGAGTTGCTGCACACGGCCACCGGCATCCTGCACCTGGGCGAGCGCCAGCGCTTCCGCCTCTTCGTGCGGCAGGACCCGTTCGAGCGCTTCCTGTCCTGCCTGATCTACGCCCCGCGCGAAAACTACACGACCGAGCTGCGCGAGCGCTGGCAGACCATTCTGGTCAAGGCCTTCAACGGCAGCAGTTCTGAATTCAACGTACACCTGTCGGAATCGGTGCTGGCGCGGATCCACATCACGGTGCGCACGCGGCCGGGCTACATCCCCGACTTCGACGTGCGTGAGCTCGAGGCGATGCTCGTCACCGCGGCACGGCGCTGGGACGACGACCTGAAGGCGGCGCTCATCGAAGCCCTGGGCGAGGCCCGTGGCAACGAGATGCTGCGCCGCTTCGGCAACGCCTTCCCGGCAAGCTATCGCGCTGAATTCGCGGCCCGCGCGGCCGTGCCCGACACCCAAATGATGGCCGGCCTGAGCGATGCCGATCCCATCGCCATGATGCTGTACCGGCCGCTTGAAGCCGCTGCCGACACCCTGCGTCTGAAGCTGCTGCGCAGTGGCGCGCCGCTGACCTTGTCGGGCAGCCTGCCGATGCTGGAACACATGGGCCTGAGGGTGCTGGACGAGCGCCCGCACCGCGTCACGCCGCACGGCGCCGCGCCGGTGTGGATGCACGACTTCGGCCTGCAGAGCATGGCTTCGGGTGCTGACATCGACGTGGATGCCATCCGCCCCGTCTTCGAGCAGGCCTTCGCCGCCGTGCTGCGCGGCGAGGTCGAGAGCGACGACTTCAACCGGCTGGTCATCGCTGCCGGCCTGCCGGCCAGCGAGATCGTCGTGCTGCGGGCTTACGCCAAGTACATGCGGCAGATCGGCTTTGCGTTGTCGCAGAGCTTCATCGAAAGCACCCTGGCCACGCATGCCCGCGTGGCGCGGCAGCTGGTGGAATTGTTCAAGATTCGCTTCAACCCGGCGCCGGATTTCGAAGCTGCCGAGCGTGCCGATCGCGCCGCCACGCTGGTGGTGGACATCGGCGTGGCGCTCGACGATGTGGCCAACCTGTCCGAAGACCGCGTGCTGCGGCAGACCCTGGCCCTGATTCTGGCCACCACGCGCACCAACTTCTGGCGTCGCGACGCGCAGGGCCGCCCGCGCAGCTTCCTGTCGTTCAAGTTCGACTCTGCCAAGGTGCCGGGCCTGCCCGCGCCCAAGCCGATGTTCGAGATCTTCGTCTACAGCACGCGCTTCGAGGGCGTGCACCTGCGCGGTGGCCGCGTGGCGCGCGGCGGCCTGCGCTGGTCCGACCGGCCGGAGGACTTCCGCACCGAGGTGCTGGGCCTGGTGAAGGCGCAGATGGTGAAGAACACCGTGATCGTGCCGGTGGGGTCCAAGGGCGGCTTTGTCCTGAAGCGCGCGCCGGCGGCTTCGGACCGCGAGGCCTTCATGGCCGAAGGCGTGGCCTGCTACAAGGACTACCTGCGCGGGCTGCTGGACATCACCGACAACCGCCTCGGTGACGCCATCGTGCCGCCGCCCGACGTGCACCGCGCCGACGGCGATGACCCCTACCTCGTGGTGGCGGCCGACAAGGGCACGGCCACCTTCAGCGACTACGCCAACAGCATCAGCAAGGAGTACGGCTTCTGGCTGGGCGACGCGTTTGCTTCCGGCGGCTCGGTGGGCTACGACCACAAGGTCATGGGCATCACGGCGCGCGGTGCGTGGGAATCCGTCAAGCGGCACTTCCGCGAACTGGGCGTGGACACCCAGACCACGCCCTTCACCGTGGCCGGCATTGGCGACATGTCCGGCGACGTGTTCGGCAACGGCATGCTGCTGTCGCGCCACATCCGCCTGGTGGCGGCCTTCGACCACCGCCACATCTTCCTCGACCCCACGCCCGATGAGGCGCGCAGCTTTGCCGAGCGCGAACGGTTGTTCAAGTTGCCACGCTCGTCCTGGGCTGATTACGACGCCAGCCTGTTGTCGGCCGGCGGCGGCATCCATGCACGCGGCGCCAAGTCCATCAGCCTCACGCCCGAGGTCCAGGCCGCGCTCGACATCCAGGCCGACCACATGACGCCCACCGAGCTGATGAACGCCATTCTCAAGGCGCCCGTGGACCTCATTTACAACGGCGGCATCGGCACCTATGTGAAGGCCACCAGCGAGACCCACGCCCAGGTGGGCGACCGCGCGGGCGACGCACTGCGCGTGAACGGGCGTGAGCTGCGCTGCAAGGTCTTCGGCGAGGGCGGCAACCTGGGCTGCACGCAACTCGGGCGCATCGAATTTGCGCTGGCCGGCGGGCGCATCAACACGGATGCCATCGACAACTCGGCCGGGGTGGATACCTCGGATCACGAGGTCAACATCAAGATCCTGCTCGGTCTGCCCATCGGCGAAGGCGAGATGACCGAGAAGCAGCGCAACACGCTGCTGCCCGAGATGACCGACGACGTGGCGGCCCTGGTGCTGCGCGACAACGTCTTCCAGAGCCAGGTGCTGTCGGTCACCGGGCGTATCGCACCGCAGTTGCTGGACGCGCAAACCCGCTTCATGCAGTTTCTCGAGAAAGCCGGGAGGCTGAACCGAGCCATCGAGTACCTGCCGACGGACGAGACCATCGCCGAGCGCCGGGCACAAGGCGCCGGCCTGACCAGCCCCGAGCGCGCCGTGGTGCTGGCCTACAGCAAGATCTGGCTCTACGACGAACTGCTGGCGTCGCCCCTGCCTGACGACCCGTGGGTCGCCACCGCCTTGCAGCGCTACTTTCCGCAGGCGCTGCAAGACCGCTTTGCGGCCTACATGCCCAGGCACCCGCTGAAGCGGGAGATCATCGCCACCTACGTCACCAACAGCATGCTCAACCGGGTGGGCAGCACCTATGTGCACCGCCTGTCAGAGACCACCGGGGCACGGCCGCACGAGGTCGTGCGTGCCTACCTGATGAGCCGCGAGATCTTTGGGCTGGTGCCGCTGTGGCTGGCCATCGAGGCGCTGGACAACCAGGTCGCCGACGAGGTGCAGTCGCGCATGCTCATCCACACCAGCGCGCAGCTCGAACGCGGCACCACCTGGTTGCTGCGCTCGCGGCGCCTCGGCGACGACATGGCCGCCACCATCGCGCACTTCAAGCCTGGCGTGGAAGCGCTGTCGGCGCGCCTGCCCGAGCTGCAGGACAGCGACGAACGCGCCCGCGTCGACGCCGCCGTGGCCCGCTACGTGACCGACGGCGTGCCGCCCGAGCTGGCTGCCCGTGTCGTCACCTTCGACACCTTGCACGCCACGCTGGACATCGCCGAGGTGGCCAGCACGGCCGCCCAGCCGGTGGAGCTGGTGGCCCAGGTGTACTTCGACGTGGCCAACCGCCTGGGCATGCCCTGGCTGCGCGAACGCATTGCCGCGCTGCCCGGCGACCAGCACTGGCGCATGCTGGCCAAGGGCGCGATGCTGGACGACCTGACCGGCCTGCAGCGCGCCATCGCTGGCGCTGCACTGTCCGGTGGCGAAGGCCCGGCGCTGGCCATGGTGGCGCGGTGGCAGGCGGCCAACCAGCGCGCACTGGACCGCGCGGCGCAGTTGCTAGCCGAATTGCGCGCCGTGCCCTCGCCCGACTCGGCGATGTTGTCGGTGACGCTGCGCGAATTGCGGGCGCTGGGCTGAAGGTGGCTTAGGGCCGACCCACAGCGACCTGCGTCCACGGGTCGAACAGTGGCACCCCCATCGGCACAAAGTCAGCCACGTTGCGCGTCACCACGGTCATGCCATGCACCAGCGCGGTGGCGGCAATCAGGGCGTCGCGATCAGGTCTCGGGTCGGGCACATGCAAGGTGGCGCAGCGCAGCGCCACCACGTCATCGACGGCCAGCACCCGGCCCGCGAAGCCGGGGAGCACCCGCTCGTTCATCCAGGCCCGCAACAAGGCGCCCTGGGCGGGATCGCGCCGCGCCACCTGCAGCACGCCCTTCTCTATCTCGAGCAAGGTGATCGCCGAAATGAAGAAGCCTCCCACCGGCACTGAAGCTGCCCACCGGCTGACCTGAGGGTCGGCGCGGCCCGTCTTGAGCTTGCGCAACTCCGAAACGACGTTGGTGTCGAGCAAGTGCATGGTCCGCTTCAGTCAAAGTCTGCCTGACGGTGCAGTATGCGCAGGCGCGGCGGATCAAATTCGAACCCGTTCTCTGGCCCCTCCGGCATGGACAACGCATCGGCCAGGCTGACGCTCTTGCCCGCCAGCGCCTGGTAGTCGGCCGCTGTCAGCAGCACATGGGCCGGACGCCCCCGGTCCGTGATGAACACCGGCCCCGCTTCGGCGGCACGCTTGGCGCGGCTCGCGTCCTGGTTGAATTCGCGACTCGTCATGGTGGTGATGGTCATGGTCGCCCTCAAAGATAGGCACGTTACTACATTGACTCTGCCGCGACAACGCCTTGTCCAAACAAAGCCGCGCACAGCAGAGCTGCGGGCAAACGCGCAGGCCGTGGCTGCGTATCATCTTCTTCCCATCCGCCACCAGACGGCCTCGGCTGCACCCAACATGCCTGCTTCCACCGGCTACCTCGAGTCCCGCCACCACGAACTGCGCAAGACGCGCATGGTCATGGTCGACGGCAACCTCACGTCGAACCTGCGCAGCGTGCAGGCCGGCGTGAGCGCCCGGATGTATCAGGGCGGCTACTGGGGCTTTGCCTCGGCGCCGACCGACGGGGCCGATGTGCAGGGCCAGGTTCGCGCCCGTGCCGCGCAGAACGCGCGGGCGATGGGCCTGTTCGGCGCGCGGCCGTCACTGGCCTTGCCGGGCGGCCACTACCGCGGCGAGCAGCGCCGCATCGGCAAACCGGCGATGACGGCGGGCGAATGCGCCGAGCGCATGGCCGCGCTGCACGCCCACTGCATGGCGCACTACCCCGGGCTGAAATCGACCCGCATCATGGCCACCGACGAATTGCACACCAAGGCGCTGCGCACCGACGGCGGGGCTGAGTCGCTGGCGTTGATCCAGCGCGTCGCCGTGGCGGTGACGCTGGTGGCCGAGGACGACCAGGGCACGCCCATCGAGGTGCGCGAATCGCTGTCGGGCATCGGCAGCTTTGCCGACATCGACTGGTCGGTGCAGGCCCTGGCCGCCAAGCTCGACCGCCTGCACGGCCACCTGCAGGCCAAGCGCCACGCCGTGCCGGCGCGCGGCGGCCTGCACACCGTCGTGCTGGCTCCCGACCTGGCCGGCATGCTGGCGCACGAGGCGATGGGCCACCCCTGCGAGGCGGATTCGGTGCTGTCCGGCGCCATCACCGCGGACCTGCATGGCCAGCGTGTGGCCAGTGACCTGATCAGCATGGTCGACCTGGCGCACCACTACAACGGGCAGGAAACCCTGTGCCCGGTGTACGTGGACGACGAAGGCACGCCCGCCGAGGATGTGCTGATGATCGACCGCGGCATGCTGCGCCAGTTCATGCACAGCCGCGAAACGGCTGCCCGCCTGGGCCTGCCGCCCAGCGGCAACGCCCGCGCCTACGGGCCCGACGACGAACCCCTGGTGCGCATGCGCAACACCGCCATCCTTCCCGGCACCAGCACGCTCGACGAACTGGTGGCCGGCGTGGAGGACGGCTACCTGCTGCTGGACACCAGCAATGGCCAGGCCGACGCGACCACGGAGTTCATGTTCGGCGTCAACCTGGCCTACGAGATCCGCAATGGCAAGCTCGGCGCGGCGGTGCGCGACACGACAGTGTCGGGCAGCGCGCTGAAGGTGCTGCAGAGCGTGGACGGCGTCGGCAGCGACATGAAGTGGTCCAACAGCGGCTACTGCGGCAAGAAGCAACCCATGGTGGTGTCGGTGGGCGGCCCCTCGCTGCGCGCCCGGGCCCAGCTCGGGGGGCAGTGAGATGAGTTTTTCCACCGAACGGGCCGCCGAACGCGCGGTGCAGGCGCTGCGCACGCGGGGCTTCGACAGTGTGCAGGTCACCGCCAGCGAAACCGAGCGCTGCGAGCTCAACCTGGCCCAGAACGAACCCAGCCTGCTGCGCAGCAACGCCGCGCGCAAGCTGTCGGCCACCGGCATCGTCGACGGCCGGCGGGCCTCGGCCGAGGCCAGCGACCTCAGTGACGCGGGTGTGGCGGGGCTGGTCGATGCGCTGTGGACCGCTGCCAGCACGGCCCCGGCCGACACCGCGCATGCCGTGTCGCAGGGGCAGCGTTTGCAGGTCACCCAGGGCCCGCGCGACGCCGACCCCAGCGCCCTGGCCGACGCGCTGCGCGAGCTGCTGGCCTGGCGCGCCGAGCACACGCCGACGATGATGATCGAGGAAGCTGCGGCCAGCCACATCCACCAGCGCCTGCACACGCGCACCCACGCCCCGGGCGGCACGGGCAGCGACATCGCCCTGGACCTGGGCTGGTGCGAGCTGTCGGTGTTCGGCCTGGCGCGCGAGGGCGGCCGCACGAGTTCGTTCAACGGTGCCGGCGGCAGCGCCGACGCGCTGACGCACGCCACCTCGCGCTTCGGCATCGAACCCATGATGCGCGAGCTGACGCAGCAGGTGAACACACGCCCGCTGGGCGAACGCTTCGTCGGCGACGTGGTGCTGGCCCCCGGCGCCGTCACCGACCTGCTGGGCTGGCTGATGGGCCAGCTGGGCGACGGCCCGCTGATCGAAGGCAGCTCGGTCTACCGCGACAGTGTCGGCCAGCTCATCGCCTCGCCCCTGCTCACCTTGAAGAGCCGCTACGACGCCCCGGGCTGCGCGCCCGTGTCAGGCGACGCCTTCGTGACGCCCCCCGTCACCTTGCTCGACGCCGGCCGCCTGACCCAGCTGACCCCCAGCCTCTACGGCAGCCGCAAGACCGGGCTGCCGCACAAGCCGGTGGCCGGTGAGGGCTGGGAACTGCTGGCCGGCAGCACGCCGCTGGCGCAAATGATCGCGGCCGTGCCGCGTGGCGCGCTGGTCGACCGGCTGTCGATGGGCCGCCCGGCGCCCAACGGCGATTTTTCGGGCGTGATCAAGAACAGCTTCGCCCTGGTCGACGGCAAGGTCGGCGCAGCGCTGTCGGAAACCATGATCAACGGCAACGTGGCGCAGATGTTGAAGGACGTGCTGGCCGTCAGCGTCGAGCGCATCGACGGCGGCAGTGCCGCCTTGCCCTGGGTGCGCATCGGCGGGCTGCACTTCAGCTGAAGGCCGGCAAAGCCGGCCCTTCTTGCCTTCGGTCAAGTGTCTGCGGCGTCTGGCGGCGCAGACTGGGTGCCCCATCCAGGAGCGCCCCGTGACACAGCCCTTGTGCATTCCCCAGATCGAAGCCGCCGTCGACGCCGTGCTCGACCGCATCAGCGGCCCTGTCGTGCTCGGCCTGCCGCTGGGCATCGGCAAGCCCAACCTCTTCGTCAACGCGCTGTACCGGCGCATCAAGGCCAACCCGGCGCGCAAGCTGACCATCGTCACGGCCTTGTCGCTGGAGAAACCGGTGGGCAAGAGCGACCTGGAACGCCATTTCCTCGAGCCGCTGGTGGCGCGCGTGTTCGGTGACTACCCCGATCTGGAGTACGTGAAGGACCTGCGCGGCGCTGGCCTGCCCGCCAACATCGAGGTGCACGAGTTCTTCATGAAGACGGGCGATTACCTGGGCAACACGTCGGCGCAGCAGCACTACATCAGCACCAACTACACCTTCGTGGCGCGCGACATGCTGCTGCAGGGCATGAACGTCATCGCGCAGGCCGTGGCCCAGCACGGCGAGGGCGACACGTGGCGGCTGTCTCTGTCCAGCAACCCCGATGTCGTCATCGAGGTGGTGGAGCGCTTTGCCGCCGCCGGCATGCCGCTGCTGAAGGTCGGCGTGGTCAACGCGCAGATGCCCTACATGGTGGGCGGCGCCGAGGTCGAGCCGGGCTTCTTCGACATCGTCGTCACCGACCCGGCGGCCACCCACCGGCCCTTCGGCCCGCCGAATGGCAAGGTCAGCACCGCCGACTACGCCATCGGCCTGCATGCCAGCAGCCTCGTGACCGATGGCGGCACGCTGCAGATCGGCATCGGCTCGCTGGGCGACGCCATCGCGCAGGCGCTGATCGTGCGCGAACGGCATGGTCCGGAGTACCGGCGCATCCTGGACAGCCTGTGTCCCGACGGGCTGGATGGGCGCGAACTCGGCCGCTTCGACCGGGGCCTGTACGGCTGCAGCGAGATGTTCGTCAACGGCTTCCTCAAGCTCATTGAAGCCGGCATCGTGCGCCGCGAGGTGTTCGCCGACGCGGTGCTGCAGCACCTCATCAACGAGGGCAGCATTCCCGAAGCCGCGGTCACACCCGAGACCCTGCGCGCGCTGCTGCAGGCGCGGCGCGTGCACTCGCCACTGGACGCCGAGGACCTGGCCTTCCTGCAGCGCTTCGGGGTGATCAAGCCTGGCGTCAGCCTGCAAGGCGAATGGCTGCTGGCCGAAGACGGCACGCGCGTGCACAACGACCTGCTGGACGAGCCGCACTTTGACGCCGTGTGTCAGCAGCTCTTGGGCGCGCGCTTGCTGGGCGGCGTGTTCATGACGGGCGGTTTCTTCCTCGGCCCGAATGATTTTTACGAACGCTTGCGCAGCATGCCGCCGCGGGAGCTGGCGAAGATCGACATGACGCGCATCGACTTCATCAACCAGCTGTACGGCAAGCACCCGGGCGACAGCGACCTGAAGCGCGCGCAGCGCCGCGGCGCACGCTTCATGAACTCCACCATGATCGTCACGCTGCTGGGCGCGGCGGCCTCCGATGCGCTCGAATCGGGCCAGGTGGTGTCCGGTGTGGGTGGCCAGTACAACTTCGTGGCCATGGCGCATGCCATCGCCGACGCGCGGTCGATCCTGATGCTGCGCGCCACCCACGACAACCAGGACGGCCTGAAGAGCAGCATCGTCTGGAGCTACGGCCATGTGACGATCCCGCGCCACCTGCGCGACATCGTCATCACCGAATACGGCGTGGCCGACCTGCGCGGTCAGGGCGACGCCCAGATCATCAAGCGCCTGATCGCCATTGCCGACAGCCGCTTCCAGGGCGAACTGGTGAAGCAAGCTCAAGTGCACGGCAAGCTCGAAGCCGGCTGGCAGTTGCCCGAGCGTTGCCGCAACAACCTGCCGCAGGCGCTGGACGACAAGCTGCACCCCTGGAGCCAGGCCGGCGTGCTGCCGGCCTTCCCCTTCGGCACCGACCTCACGGCCGACGAACTGCACATCGTCACCGCGCTCAAGCGCCTCAAGCACGCCACCCACAACCCGATGGAACTGGTGCAGATGGCGGTGAAGAGCCTGTGGGAGGGCAAGACCGCGCCGCCTGCCTACCTGGAACGTCTGGGCCTGGCCGAAGCCCGCAGTTTCAAGGACATGTTCGTGCGCAAGCTGTTCGCTGGGAACCTGTAGCAACCGGGCGCCGCTGCAGGACGCGCCGACACGCGTGCCTGGACGCAGGAACAGCGGCCCGCTTGCCCGGCTGTTCCGGGGACCGGCCCGCGCTGCGGGACCCAGACTGCCCAAAGGGCCGGGCCGACCCGTGTGGCGCCGTGCCGCGCGGGTCTCGAGCCAGCCCGGCAGGAGCCGCGCATGACCACTCTGAAGCCCGTCGGGTACGCCTCGCTGGCGGGTTGGGTGCTGCTGACGCTGCTTGTGGGCGGGGCACTGGCGACGGGACTGGCGCTGCAAGTCTGGCAGCCGGGTGAGTTGCTGACGCCACACGACCGGGTGCCCTACGCCCTGGGCATGGGGGCCTTCACCGTGCTGCTTGGCGCGTTGCAGGGGCAATGGCTGCTGGGGCGGGTGCGGTGGCGCGAACACGAGACACAGCGGGTCCGGCTGGAGGACACCGTGCGCCAGCGCACCCTGGTGCTCGAAAGGGCCGAGCAAGATCTGCGCACCGTGCTCGACGCGGTGCCGTCAATGATCGGTTACTGGGACTGCGACCTCTTCAACCGCGTGGCCAACCGGGCTTACCACGAGGGTCTGGGCATCGACGCCGGGCAGATGCCCGGGCGCAGCGTTCACGAGCTGCTGGGGCCGGAACTGTTCGAACGCAGCCGCCCGCACATCGAAGCGGTGCTGCGCGGTGAGCCGCAGGTTTTCGAAAGGTCGATGAAGAGCCCGGCTGGCGAGGGTGAGCGCCGTTCGCTGGCGCACTACATCCCGGACCGGCAGGGCGACCAGATCCTGGGCTTTTACGCCATCGTTCACGACATCACCGACCAGCACGAAAGCCGCCGCCGCTTGACGGACGCGCTGCGCGAGAACGAGGCGCTGCTGCAGACCATCAAGACCCACACCATCTATTCAGTGGCCGACCTGCGCGGCAACATCATCGACGTCAACGAGGGCTTCTGTCGCATCAGCGGCTATTCGCGCGAAGAGCTGCTGGGCCGCAACCACCACGTCGTCAACTCGGGCAGCCACCGCCGCCCCTTCTGGGGCGAGATGTGGCAAACCATCTCGTCGGGCCAGGCCTGGCGGGGCGAGATCTGCAACCGTGCCAAGGACGGCTCACCGTACTGGGTGGACACCATCATCGCGCCGTTTTGCGGCGCCGACGGCATCCCCGAGCGCTACGTCTCCATCCGCCACGACATCACCGGAGCCAAGCGCGCGGCGGTCGCGCTGGCCGATGAACGCGCTCGGCTGGACAACATCCTGCGCGGCACGAACGTGGGCACCTGGGAGTGGAACGTGCAGACCGGCGAGACACGTTTCGACGAACGTTGGGCACAGATCATCGGGCGCAACCTGGCCGAGCTGGCGCCGGTGAGCATCGAGACCTTGACCACGCATGCCCATCCTGACGACTTGAAACGTTCCACCGAAGAGCTGCAACGCCACTTCGACGGCGAGATGCCGTACTACGAGTGCGAGACCCGCATGCGCCATGCCGACGGCCGCTGGGTCTGGGTGCTTGACTGCGGCCAGGTGCGCACCTGGACGCCCGACGGCAAGCCCGAGTGGATGTACGGCACGCACCAGGACATCCAGGACCGGCACGCGGCCGAAGAGCGGCTGCGCGACAGCGAAGCCTTTCTCGAGCGCGTGGGCGCAGTGGCCG
>JANNWL010000165.1:0-9279 GCA_031414735.1 Burkholderiales bacterium
CGCCGCCCTCTTTGAAGAGTCGCTCAAGAGCAGCGACATGCGCATCGGCGAGGTCATCTCCGCCGAAGTCGTGCGCATCGACTTCAACCACGTCGTCGTCAACGCCGGCCTGAAGAGCGAGTCCTTCGTTCCGATCGAAGAGTTCAAGAACGACCACGGCGAGCTCGAAGTCCAGGTCGGCGACTTCGTCTCGGTGGCCATCGAAGCCATCGAGAACGGCTACGGCGACACCATCCTCAGCCGCGACAAGGCCAAGCGCCTGGCCTCGTGGATGTCGCTGGAGAACTCGCTGGAATCCGGCGAATTCGTCACCGGCACGGTCAATGGCAAGGTCAAGGGCGGCCTGACGGTCCTGGTCAACGGCATCCGTGCGTTCCTGCCTGGCAGCCTGCTCGACACGCGCCCGGTCAAGGACATGAGCCCCTACGAGGGCAAGACCATGGAGTTCAAGGTCATCAAGCTCGACCGCAAGCGCAACAACGTCGTGTTGTCGCGCCGCGCTGTCGTCGAGGCTTCGATGGGCGAAGAGCGCGCCAAGCTGCTGCAGACGCTGTCCGAAGGCGCCATCGTCAACGGCGTGGTCAAGAACATCACCGAGTACGGCGCGTTTGTCGACCTCGGCGGCATCGACGGCCTGCTGCACATCACCGACATGGCCTGGCGCCGTGTTCGCCACCCCAGCGAAGTCGTCACCGTCGGCCAGGAACTGCAGGCCAAGGTGCTGAAGTTCGACGCCGAGAAGAACCGCGTCTCCCTGGGCATCAAGCAATTGGGCGACGATCCGTGGCACGGCGTGTCGCGCCGCTACCCGAACAGCACGCGTCTGTTTGGCAAGATCACCAACATCGCCGACTACGGCGCGTTCGTCGAGATCGAACCCGGCATCGAAGGTCTGGTGCACGTGTCCGAGATGGACTGGACCAACAAGAACGTGGCGCCGGCCAAGATCGTCACCCTGGGCGAAGAAGTCGAAGTCATGGTGCTCGAGATCGACGAGGACAAGCGCCGCATCAGCCTGGGCATGAAGCAGTGCAAGGCCAACCCCTGGGAAGAGTTCAGCGCCAACGTCAAGCGCGGCGACAAGGTCAAGGGCCCCGTCAAGTCGATCACCGACTTCGGCGTGTTCGTGGGCCTCACCGCCGGCATCGACGGCCTGGTGCACCTGTCCGACCTGTCGTGGCACGAAACCGGCGAAGCCGCCGTGCGCAACTTCAAGAAGGGCCAGGAAGTCGAAGCCCTGGTGCTGGCCATCGATGTCGAACGCGAGCGCATCAGCCTGGGCATCAAGCAGCTCGACACCGACCCGTTCACCACCTTCACCACCTTGAACGACCGCGGCGCCATCGTCGACGGCAAGGTCAAGACGGTGGATGCACGCGGCGCCGAGATCCAGCTCAACGAAGACGTCACCGGCTACCTGCGGGCCAGCGAACTGTCGCGCGACCGCGTCGAGGACGCGCGCAACCTGCTCAAGGAAGGCGACGATGTCTCGGTGATGGTGATCAACGTCGACCGCAAGTTGCGTTCAATCCAGCTCTCGATCAAGGCCAAGGACAACGCCGACGAGCAGCAGGCCATGCAGCGCCTGAGCCAGACCAGCGAGCGTGAAAACGCCGGCACCACGAGCCTGGGCGCCCTGCTGCGCGCCAAGCTCGACACGCAGAAGGAGTAATTCCTTCCGTACCGCCCCACCCGGCTTGGCCACGGTGGGGCGGGGCCCCCGGGCCCTCCCGCGCGAACCCCTGCTGTCCATGACCCGATCCGACCTCGTCACGCGCCTGGCCGACCGCTTCTCGCAGCTCACACAGCGCGACACTGAATTCGCCGTGAAGACCATCTTGGACGCGATGTCGGATGCGCTCGCACGCGGCCACCGCATCGAGATCCGTGGTTTTGGCAGTTTCTCCATCAACCGCCGGCCGCCCCGCGTGGGGCGCAACCCGCGCAGCGGCGCACAGGTGCCCATCCCTGAAAAGCTGGTGCCCCATTTCAAGCCCGGCAAGGCGCTGCGCGAAGCGGTGGATGACCACGCCAGCGACGAGCCGGCTTCACGCTGAATTCGACCGCTGCGGCACACATCGCAGCGCGGGCCGCGACCTAGAATCAGGGCTGTATGCGCGTCATCGTCTGGCTGTTCCGGGCCTTCGTCTTCTTCACGCTGTTTGCCTTTGCGCTGAACAACCAGCAAACGGCCCGCGTGCACTGGTTCTTTGGCGTGCAGTGGCAGGCACCCATGGTCATCGTGGTGCTTGTCGCCTTCGCCGCCGGCTCGGCCATCGGCGTGATGGCCATGGTGCCGAGCTGGTGGCGGCATCGGCGCCAGGCATTGCGCCAGTCTGACCCGACCGCAGCGATCCCCAAGGTGGCGGCGGCTTCCAGTTCATCGCTGCCGTCGGAGTTCGGGCCCGACCCCATCCCGCGTGTGGGCCTTTGAACCTGGAACTGCAATGGCTGCTGATCGGCCTGCCGGTGGTCTTCGCGCTGGGCTGGATGGCTGCGCGAGTCGATCTGCGCCAGCTCAAGCGCGAGCGCAGCGACAACCCACGCGCTTACTTCAAGGGCCTGAACCTGTTGCTCAACGAACAACAGGACAAAGCCATCGACGCCTTCATCGAAGCCGTCCAGAACGACCCTGATACCGCCGAGTTGCACTTCGCACTGGGCAACCTGTTCCGGCGCCGCGGCGAGTTCGAGCGAGCCGTCCGCGTGCATCAGCATCTGCTGCAGCGAGGCGACCTCAAGTCTGGCGACCACGACCGAGCTCAACATGCCCTGGCCCAGGACTTCATGAAGGCGGGCTTGTTCGACCGCGCCGAGGCGGCCTACCGTGCGTTGGAAGGCACGGCGTTTGACCGCGAGTCACGCCTGGCGCTGCTGTCCCTGTATGAAAGGTCGCGCGAATGGTCGCGCGCAGCAACGACTGCGGCAGCCCTGGAGCAGTCCGGCGCCGGCAGTTTTGCATTGCGTGTAGCCCACTATGAGTGCGAGCAGGCGCTGGAAGCCGATGCCCGAGGCCACGGCGATGAAGCCCAGGCTGCACTGGACCGCGCCCGCGCCGCGGCACCACAGGCCCCACGGCCGATGCTGCTGGCGGGCCAGCGGCACTTTGATGCCGGTGCGCCTGCGGCTGCCCTGCTGGCCTGGGACGCCCTGATGCGCGAACATCCTGGGCAGTTCCTGTTGGTGGCCGGTGACTACGCCCGTGCTGCACTCGCCAGCGGTCAGCTCGCAACAGCCCGCGCGGTGCTGGGCGCCCTGCTCGCCCGCCAACCAGCGATCGAACTGCTGCAGGCCCTGCGACTGCTGGACGACGCGCCCGACGGGCCCGCGGCAGCAACCACCCTGGCGCAGCTGTGTGAGCACCTGGCCGCCCACCCGTCGCTGAGCGCGGCCGACATGCTGCTGGCCCAGCCGCCTGCAGATTGGGGCGACAACGGGCTGGCCGCGCTGCGCAACGCCGTGTCTCGCGCGGCGCGGCCGCTGCAGCGTTACCGCTGCGCGGCCTGCGGCTTCGAGGCCCAGCACTACCACTGGCAATGCCCCGGCTGCCTCAGCTGGGACAGCTACCCCACGCAACGCATCGACGCCATGTAGCTGCACCACAGCGGCGAACGACTCAGCCGCGCGGTGCGGCCTTCATGTGCTCGGCCAGCAGGGCCAGCACATCGTTCTTGCCGGGCAGCTTGCCCCTGCCCCCGATGCTGGCCAGCGGCCCCGCCCCGGCCAGTCCCGCCAGACCGGGTTCGTGGTCGCAGTAGATGCCAATCGTCGGTCGCCCGAAAGCCGCGGCCAGGTGAGTGAAGCCCGTGTCCAGGCCCACCACCTGCTTTGCGCCTGCAAGCACCGAAGCCATTTCTCCGACCTTCAGGAAGGGCGGCACATCGCCATCGCAACTGGCCGCAATGCGTTCAGCCAGGGTCTGCTCGGATTCACGCCCCCACAGCACCAGGGGCAGCAGCCCCTTGTCGTGCAGTTCGCGGCCCACTGCCACCCAATGCCGCTCGGGCCAGAGTTTTTCAGGCCGGCTGGCACTGGGTATCAACACGGCGTAGGGCACACGCGGCGCCCATCCCGGCGCGGGTGCCCGCAGGCCGAAAACCGGTGCGTCGCTGGGCGGCGCATAGCCCAGGTGTGCAGCGGCCAGCAGCCGGCAGCGCTGCACCGCCTGCAAGGTGCGCGACACCGCGGCCGTGCGCTGGTAGGCCCACACCGCCAGCGGCTCGCGCAGGCTGGCCTTGTCGTAGCCGGCCACTGGTGCGCCGGCTTGGCGCGCCCACAGCGCGCTTTTGATCAGCCCTTGCAGGTCCAGCACCAGGTCGTAGCGTCCGCCACGCAACTCGTCTCGCAGCGCGCCCATGGCCCGCCAGGTCGACTTCTGCCACAGGCCCGATCGCCACTTGCGCCACGCCATGGGCAACACGCGGCGAACCCCGGGGTGCAATTGCGGCAAGGCGGCAAAGGGCGCTTCCACCAGCCAGTCAATGTACGCCCCGGGCTCGTGGCGCAGCACGTCGCTGACCACCGGCAGCGCATGCACCACGTCGCCCATCGACGAGGTCTTGACGATCAGCAGCCGCATCAGCCGGCGGGGCGCGACCGCTCGGCGACGAGCACCGGGTTCATGCGCGGGTCGTTGTACATCTTGAACTGGCGGTAGACCTTGAAGTAGGCGTGGCCGTTGGCGGCATCCTGCAGCAGCGCGTCCAGGCAGTCGCCCAGGTCAGCCCGCTGCTGACGCAGCCGAGCCAGCTTCACGGCGCTGGCGTCGCGGTGCGCGGCGTCGACGTCCTGGCGCAGCATCTGCGCCGTCATGGCATGGACCTTCAACGCCATGATGGACATGCGGTCGACGATGCTGCCCGCCGTCTCGCTGTTCAGCCGCGCCCCCGGTGGCACGTGGGATACCGGCGCGTCGGTGCGCGCGGAGGCAGCGTCCACCAGGCCCAGGCCCACCAGCAGCAACTCGTCGACGCGCTCGGTGGCATCGTTTCGCGCCTGGTTGAAGCCGTCGATGGCGCGCTTGTTGGCGGCGATCTCTGCGTCAGCCACGGTCGTGCGCCGCGCCAGGTCTTCCTCCGCCCACAACCGGCAATTGAAACGGTGGTTGGTCTGGATCCAGGTCCACAGGGCGCCCGGTGGGGGGGGCGGCTCAGCGCCGGGCCAAGCCGGCGCCGCCAGCAACCCGTCGTGCAGCGCTGCCACTTCTTGGGCCTTCAGTGGTGATCGGTCCGGTCGCTCGTCCATGCGGTGCACGCTGTCAAAATGACGTTGGATTATCTGCTGCCCATGCCCACCCTCACCCACCCACCCCGACCGCTGATCGTTCGATTGCGCAACTGGGTGGGCGATGTCACGCTGGCGCTGCCCACCTTGCAGCGCCTGGCCGACGCCGGGTACGACCTGCAACTGGTGGGCAAGGCCTGGGCCGCGGACCTGCTGGCCGGGCACGGCTGGCCGGTGCAGGTGTTGGCCAAGACCCGCACGGCGCGCGTGGACCAACTGCGTGCACTGCGCCGCGCCGCCCTCGTCGCCGACCCGCTGGCACGCAATCGCTTGAACGCGTTGTGCCTGCCCGATTCCTTCTCCAGCGCGCTGGATTTCCGCCTGGCCGGGCTGCACGCGCTGGGCCACGCCAACGAAGGCCGCAGCCTGCTGCTCGGGCGCGCCGTGCGCCGGCCCGCTGGCGTGCACGAGCTCGCCGTGTACTGGGCGCTGGGCAACGCGCTGCTAGGCGAGCAGGCGCCGCTTCCCACCCAGCTGGGCCTGTGCCCGAGCCCGGCGCACTGCGCACAAGCCCAGGCCTTGCGCGCGGCACACGGCATCGGGCCGGCCTGCATCGTCATCTGCCCTTTTGCCGGTGGCACCTGGAACAAGCAGGACAAGACCTGGCCCGACTTCGCCGCGCTCGTCGCGCACGACCTGCCGGCGCTCGGGCGCCGCGTCGTGGTCTGCCCCGGCCCCGGCGAAGAAGACAGCGCCCGCGAGCAGTTCCCCAGCGCCACGCTGTTGCCGGGCGTGGGCCTGGGCGCCTACGCGGCGCTGCTGTCGGAGGCGGCGCTGATGATCAGCAACGACACCGGCCCGGGCCACATGGCTGCCGCAGTGGGCACACCGCTGATTTCCGTGCACGGGCCCAGCGACCCCGCGCTGTGGCGACCCTGGGGTCCGAGCGTGCACCTCTTGGGCGGCCACGGTGCCTGGCCAGACCGCGCCGCCGTTTTGGCTACCGCCCGGCAGTTGCTGGCGCGCTGACCGCGCCTCGCCGCACACCCCCCGCCCGGGCCCCCCGCCGGGGTGTCACCCGACAGGTCCCGAGCGCGGGGGAATGACGACTGCGGAGTCGGTTCGCAGAATTCATCCCAGCCCATCGCAACACCAACGCCATACCGGCCACGGTGACACGAAGGGCCCGTTCCCAACCTTCATCGTCACAAGGAGACATCCCATGTTCCGCAAACTCATCGCCATCGTTCTCGCCACCTTTGCCCTGTCGGCCTTCGCCGCCGTGGACGTCAACAAGGCCAGCCAGGCCGAACTCGAAACCGTCAAGGGCATCGGCCCGGGTCTGTCGGGCAAGATTCTCGAAGCCCGCAAGGCCGGCGCGTTCAAGAACTGGAATGACATGGTCGAACGCGTCGGCGGCGTCGGCCCCGGCAACGCCGCGCGCTTTTCGCAGGCCGGCCTGACGGTGGGCGGCGCCGCCTTCGACGCCAGCACGGCACCCGCCGCACCGGCCAAGACCGCCAAGGCGGCCAAGACTGAGAAGTGAGACCGCGCCGGCCGGGCGCGCGCCCGGCCGGCGGGCTGATGTTGGGCACTGCCGAGCATCAATCCCGGCGAGAACACTGCCCTCCAATCCCGTTCAGTGCCACCAGAGTAAAGCCTTGCGACGCCTTCCGTATCGACGCGCGGATCAACAACCCATTCCTAGGGAAGAGCAATGAACACTGAGTTGACTTAGCGCCAGGCTTAAGACGTCTATTCGGGTAAGCCCGAAACCCTGGCCCCTGCATCTAGTGAAAATTTACCGACGCACACGATCGGTATCATCTGACGTCGATATAGGATACGTCACTCTCGTCCGCTTCCTCAGTATTGGAGAACTAATTGAAATTGCTTACCACCGTAGCCGTCTTGACCGTGCTTTCTGGCTGCGCCACTCCCACGGTAGTCGACACCCGTAAAGCCGGAGACTCTCAGCTGACGTGCGACCAGATCAAGTTAGAAATTGCGGAGGCAGAGCGGTTCGACAAAGAAGCGCGCAAGGAACGCACTGTCACAGGCACAAACGTAGCCGCCGCCATCTTCTTCTGGCCCGCGCTGCTTGGAACATATTCAAATACTGAGCAAGCAATTAACGCAGCTAAAGAGCGAAAAGAGAATATGTACAAGCTCGCCGAGTCAAAAAGCTGCAAGATTTGACCCCCTCTACTCTCAGCGGCGACCCGGGGCACGCGTCTGCTTGGCGAGTCCAGACTCCAGAGCCGTGACGGGCAGGTGGCGAACGGCGACGGCCCAGGCCACACCCAACACCGACGCCAGCGCGATCAGACCCCAACCCGCGCGCCACTGGCTCTGCAGTGAATAGGCATTGCACAGCCGCAGGTCGGTGCTGGCCAGGTAGAGACCCAGCCAGGCCATCATGGGCAGACCGTAGCCGATGAAAAATAGCTGTACTGCAGGCGGCGCCTGCCTGTAGCCCAGGTTCAAGGCCGCGCCGGCAATCCACAAGGTGACGAGCTTGACGGCATCGGCCGAAGGCAGCACCACGGCGCGGTCGACCAGAGCCGGGATCATCCAGTACGCGACGATGCACTGCGCCAGCATGAATCCGGTCAGGCCGAAACGGTTCCAGCGCAGTGTGCGCGCGGGTGTCCAGACCGCAGCGGCGCAGGCACCCGCCAGCACCAGCAAAGGCATCTGCACCAGCATGTGCCAAACCATGCTCTGTTCGATGAGCATCCGCAACGGCGGCAGTGACATTGCCAGCGCCGCCAGCGTCAACAGCACAGCCGCATAGGGGAGCCAGGCTGACGGCCGCAGCGTCATTGCGCACGCGACAGGCTGCGCGCCAGGTCCAGCGCCGCGCCGGCTTCGTCCAGACCGAGGATGCCCACCAGTTGGCCTTGAGGGGTCACGATGTGCAGCGCCGCGTTGTGTTCGAACTCGCCCAGCGGCGCGGGCACGACCATGATGCCGAAGCTGTCCAGCAAGCGGCGTCGGTCGGCGTCGTTGCGCAGGCTGACCAGTTGCCACACGGCGGGCTGCATGCGCATGCGTTCTGCGTAGGCGGCCAGGGCGGGTGGCTGGTCTTGCAGCGGGTCGAAACTGATCGACAGCAAACCCACCTGGTCTTGCAAGCCTTGCAAGACGATCTGCGCCTGCAACTGCTGGAACACCGTGCCCAGCGCCAGGCACAGCGTGGTGCAGCGGGTGTAGACGAAGTCGACGATCACCACGCGCCCGCCCTGCCCCAGCAGGCTGCGCAGGCTGTGCGCCTGGCCCTGCGCATTGAGCACACGGAAGTCAGGCACGGCCACCGGTGCCTGCGCCACGGCCGTGCGGCGCAGGGTCTCGGTGGTGAAGGCGGTGCCGCCTGAGGTGGCCTGGAAGATGGCGGCCAGGCCGGCCGCCAACACCGCCAGACACAGCGCGAAGGTGCCCAGCAGGCCGTGCAGCGGGTCGTGCACGGCGGTGGTCATGTCAGGGCGCCAGGGCCTTCAATGCAGCACCACCGGCATAGGCAGCGGTTTGGTCCTTCGTTGCCTCGCGCTGGGCGGCCACGGCAGCGGCGGTGATGGGCGCGGCCTGGTTGCCCCAGTCGCTGCGGATGTAGCTGAGCACGGCCGCGATCTCCGCGTCGGCCAGCGTGCCGAAGGCTGGCATCGCGCCGGTGTACTTGTTGCCCTTCACTTCCAGTTCGCCCTGCACGCCGTGCAGCAGGATGCTGATGAGCACCTTCTCCCCGCCCAGCACCCATTCGGCCCCGGCCAGCGGCGGGAACACGCCGGCGATGCCCATCCCGCTGGCCTGGTGGCACGCCGCGCACTTGGCGCCAAAAAGCTGTTTGCCGTCGACCGCCGGCGCCGCACCCGCAGCGGCCACTGGCGGGCGCAACAGCGCCACGGTGCGCTGGTCGCCGTAGGCCGAGGCCTCGCCCGACGGCGTGGTGGCAATGTAGAACGCGCCCCACATGCCGATGGCGCCCAGGAACATGGTGAAGAACCAGGGCAGCGGGCGGATCTTCTCGTCGGGGTCGCTGTTCTCGCGGCGCATGGC
>JANNWL010000166.1:0-11586 GCA_031414735.1 Burkholderiales bacterium
TGCAGTGTCGGTACAGATCTTCAGGTTCTCGCGGGTCCACGCCCATCACTTCGCGTTCTCCTTAGCGCCCCTGATGTTCATGGCTGCAAGACCCAGCTGCAACATCACCAACGCCCATGCGCCGGTGTGCCACCCCCAAGCGACGCAGAGTGCGTTGCTGACCAGAAACACCCAGAAACTCCGAGCCCGAAGCACTTCGTCTTGGGATGCGACGAGCCATGACGCCCCTAGGGTGACAAGCATCGCCGGCCACTGCAACGCGTTGGGCCAGAGCAGCGCCGCCTCGCTCACTGTGGACGTTGCTGTACGGCAGGGTGGTCGTCGATCGCCCGATCCACAGCGAGCGTCAAAAAACCTTCCGCCCATGGCGATGCGGCAGCATGCGTACCGAACACTTCCTGCACCGAAATCGAGTCGGGAAGCACGTGGATCACGGCATGTTGGCGCGTGAAGATCGTCCGGACGTGCTGCTCGTCGAACGCCACCGGCACGTTGATGCACCCATAGGAGGTCCTGTCACCTGACATCGTAACGCCGGGGTTGGGCGTCGTCGTCGCTGTGCTGTCCAAATTGCGCGTTTTCACCCAACACCGACACTGCGGTGACCGTGGCGACGACGAACGTTGTTGCATTCATGGGGTACTCCTGAGAAGGGGAGTTGAAAGCCGGAGATACCGGGTTGCTGGACCGTAGCGTGCAACCACTGGCATGGTCTGTTCGCCAACGCACTCGCGCCGAGTCTCACGTCAGGCTTCATCCGTTAGTTGGGTCCAGCCCGCTCCCCGAACGAAACTCAGAAACTCGGAGGCATCGCGATTGAGTTTTCACCGGCAGGATGGTGCTTGTGCCACCGGGTGCGCAAACGCACAGACGCGTCGCTCTGCCAATGCGCCAATGGCACCCACGCGCAGAGGCTGGTGCGGGAACGCGCCTGAGACGTGCGAGTTCCTGCACACAGCACGTCACATTGGAGTTGTTATGCAGACCATGCCCGGGCAACGAAACTGCGCGCCTTCAGACCTCGTCTTCACAAAATCGCTCTACCCACAGACCAATGCGGGTCCGGCCTTCACGCGCGGCGTCTGGGATGCAGAGTTTTTGAGCATGCTGTGCAACCTTCGCCGCAGCGGCGGGCTCGCGCGAAGTCAGGAGATGGCGTCGATTTTTGCGAGCCGATCGGTGAGCATCGGCACGCTCGCGAGGTGGGTCGTTGACGGAGTGAGCGCGCAGCCTTGAAAGGGCGCAGACGCGCATCTGCCTGGCTCAAGGGCTTTGAGCGCAGCGTCGTCGCGATGACACGCATGGCCTCCGCGTCAGGCACCCGGGCGCTCGCCAAGAGCCTGAAGCCCTTGGTGGCCAAGCGCACACCGCCACCCGGTGCCGGCGCATGGATCCCTGGCGTCGCCATGGGTGCGACAGGCGCCCGGCGGTTCCGCCTCTACCGCCCGCCCGGAGTCAAGATCGGCGAACACCTGCCACTGATGGTCATGTTGCATGGCTGCGGTCAGGACGCCAACAGCTTCGCGTCCAGCACGCGGATGAATCGCATCGCGATGCGCGAACGCTTCCTGGTGCTCTATCCCGAGCAGGACCGTCTCGCCAATGGCCAGGGCTGCTGGAACTGGTTCGACACCGGTACCGGCCGTGCGTATGGCGAGGCTGCCCTGATCATGAAGGCGATCGATCAGGTCTGTCTGCTGCACCCAGTGGACAACGCGCGGGTGGCCATCGCGGGCCTGTCGGCTGGTGCGAGCATGGCTGCATTGCTGGTCACCCGGCACCCTGGACGCTTCAAGGCGCTGGTGATGCATTCGGGCGTTCCGCCGGGTACGGCGAACTCCACCTTGTCGGCGCTGGGCGCCATGCACGGCCACCGCGCAACGCTGCCACTGGCTGCCACGCCGGGCACGATGGAGGCCCATTGGCCACCTTTGCTGGTGATTCACGGCAACGCTGATGCCGTGGTCTCGCCCCACAACGGCCAAGCCGCGGCGCATGCCTGGGCCAGCGCGGCGGGCGCGCGTGCGAGCCAGGCTCGTAAAGTCCAGAGAGGCAAGCGCTACCCGATGTCGATCACGGACTTCAAGCGCAACGGCGGTACGGTGGCCACGCTGGTCGCCGTGGACGGCTTGGCCCACGCGTGGAGTGGTGGAACTGCGAGCCAGCCCTTCAGCGACGGGCAAGGGCCGGATGCGTCGCGCATGGCATGGGCCTTCGCGGCCAAGCAGTTCCGGACCCCGGCTTGACTGCTGCCCGGAAGCAGGCTCCGCCAGGACCGGGACTTCCGGAAGGTGCTCCAGGCAATCAACGCCAGCAGCGCCACCTGCTGAGCCGTCAAGCCAGCCGTCGCGTCGCGGGCTTGGCTGCGGACTTTTTCGCAGTGACGGCCCTGCTTCGCTTGCCGTCATCGGCGTTGCCTCCCGGCTTGCGCTTGGCCAGGCTCTTGGCCAGCAACTCCGTCAGATCGACGACATTGCTCGCTCCCGCTTCCGAAGGCGCATCTTCAACCGAAGTGACCGTGCTTGTCTCGCCGGCGTCGATCTTCTTGCTCACCAGCGCCAGAATCGCGTCGCTGAATTTGTCGGAATAGTCGTCCGACTTCCAGGGGCCTGTCATGTCGCCGATGAGCTGTGTGGCCATCTTCAGCTCGGCCGGCTTCAGTCCGGCAGCGGTCTTGCCCTCAGCCGGCAGCTTCAGCTCCGCCAAGGGGCGGATCTCGCCGGCCCAGCGGATGGTGTTGAGCACCAAGGCGGCGCCCGTTGGAATCAGCGCGGCTAGCCGCTCCTTGGCGTGCATCACCACCCGCGCGATGCCGATGACGCCGGCCTCGAACATGGACTCGCGCAGCAGGGCGTAGACCTTCTCGCCCTTGCCGATGGGCTCCAGGTAGTACGGCGTCTCCAGCAGCGTGAACGGAATCTCGCTGGCCTTGACGAAGGACTCGATCTCGATGGTCTGGGTCGACTTGGGATACGCCGCCTTGATCTGGTCTTCGCTCAGGATCACGTAGTCGCCGTCCGCCTGCTTGATGCCCTTGACGATGTCGTCGGACTGGATTTCCTTGCCGGTGCGCTTGTTCACCCGCTTGTAGCCGACCGGGTCCATGGACCGCTTGTCGAGCCAGTCGAAGTCGATGCCGACCTCTTGCGACGCCGGGTACAAGGCCACGGGCACATGCACCAGGCCGAAGGTGATGGCGCCTTTCCAGATCACACGGGGCATGGAAACTCCTTCTTCGGCGCGGTGCCGGATGCTGATGGATGAACAGTGCGGCGCAAGCGCGACTCATGCACCGGGTGGCGCGTAGCCCAGAGCCGACATCGCCGACGTGAGGCTGCGTGCCGCTCTGGCGTATGCCGCCCAGGGTTCGTTGCCGATCGCCAGGCGATCGTGGACTGTTTTCACGGACCAGTGATCGCCCCCGCGCAGCGATGTCAGTTCTGCCCAGGCCACCGGGACGGAGATCCCCAGGCCCGGCCGGGCACGCGCCGACCAGGCGCACACGGTGGTGGCGCCAACGCCATTGCGCAGGTAGTCGATGAAGATCCTTCCCACACGGTTCTTCGGGCCGCTGCGGGCGACGAAGCGCTGGGGAATCGTCTTGGCCATGTGGCCCACGACGGCTTGAGAGAAACCCTTGACGGTGTCCCAGTCGTGCAAGCGCTTCACGGGCACCACGACGTGCAGTCCCTTGCCGCCGCTGGTCTTCAAGAAGGACTGCAGGCCGAGCTGGGACAGGAATGAGTGCACGAGCTGCGCCGCCTCCTGCACCCGGCCCCAGGTGACGCCTTCGCCGGGATCCAGATCGAACACCATGCGGTCCGGGTGATCAGAGGCCACCATGCGGGTGTTCTGCGTATGGAACTCGACGACGTTCCATTGCGCGGCAGACAGCAAACCCTGCCTGCCGGCCACCTCGATCATCGGCGGCTGGCCGATGTTGTGTCCGATGCTGAGTGCTGGATCAAACTGCCGGATGCCTGGGAGCTTCTCGGTTTCCGCGTGCTTCTGAAAGAACTGTTGGCCATCGACGCCGTCAGGAGCCCGCACCAGCGACACCGGTCGGCCCAACAGGTGCTTCATCATCAGGTCGCCGACCAGGCCGTAGAAGCGGACCAGCTCGATCTTCGTCGTGCCGGTTCGGGTGTCGATCACCCGCTGCGGGTTCGTCACCTGCAGGCGATCGGACAAAGCCTGCGACCTGGGTGCGGCACCCAGTTTCGACGCCTTGGTAGACGGCAGGCGCAAGGCCCTTTCGCGCACGATGGTGCGGGCATCCTTGTCGTCGCGCAGCCCCCGGAAGACGGCATGCCGGATGCGGCCGGCGCGCGTCCACTCTGCGAAACTGACCTCGGCGACCAGCCTCGGAGCCACCCAGTTCGGCCTGCCTTTGATCTTCGAGCCGACAGCGAACGGGCTCGCTGTGCGCGCCTCTTTGTCGAGCGACCTCTTGAGGTCCTTCAACGCTCTTTCGGTGAAGCCCGTGCCGACATCGCCTGCGTACCGCAGCACGCCATCCGCATCGTTCACGCCCAGCAGCAGCGCACCGAATCCCGTGCGCGCACCTTGGGGCGCGGTGTAGCCGCCGATCACGAACTCCTGCCGCTGGCTGCACTTCAGCTTGACCCAGTCTGCAGATCGGGCAGACCGGTACGTGCCGCTGCGGCGCTTGGCGATGACACCCTCGAGGCCCAGCTTGCAGGCCGAGGCGACCACGCTCTCCGGTGCGGCGTCGAACTCCTCGCTCAGGCGGATCTGGTCGGAACTCGAAGCCGCCAGCAGCCCCTTCAGGAACGAGCGTCGCGCCTGCAGGGGTGCGGCACGCAAGTCGTGCCCGGCCGCGTAGGGCACATCGAACAGGTACAGGACCACATCATCCGTTTGCTGCGCTTCGAATGCCTGTTGCAGCGCGCCGAAGTCGGGAATGCCGGCTTCGTTGGGCAGAACGATTTCGCCGTCGTACCAGCCCGGCGGGAAGTTCAGGCGTTCGAAGGCGCTCTGCAACGTGCGCAGTCTTGCTGTCCAGTCGTGGCCATTGCGCGTCAGCAGGCATGCACCGGTGGTGTCGTTGCGCACCAGCATGCGATAGCCATCGAACTTGATCTCGTAGAGCCACTCGGCGGTGTCCAGTGGCGGGCCGGCCACCAGGGTGGCCAATTGAGGGGACGGCGTGTGCGGCAACCCAGAGGACACTGCCTCGACGGGAAGGCCCCGATCGGAAGACGACCGTTCCCCATCGGCGGCTGGTGTGGCGCCGCGCGATGAAGGCCCGAGAGATTTCACGCTTGCGGGCAGTTCATCGACCACGCTGAAATCGGCGGATGAGCGTGCCAACGAGTCCTTCTCCTTGATCAGCAGCCAGGGCACTTGCTTCTCACCCTTGCTTTTCATGCGGACGAGCACCCACCTGCCTCTCAGCTTGTGGCCGTGCAACTCGAACTTCATGTTGCCGTCTCGAAACCCTTGCTGCGGGTCGAGCAACGGCGTCCATGTGCCCGCGTCCCACACGATGACCTTGCCCGCGCCGTATTGCTTTGCGGGCACGGTGCCTTCGAAGTCGGCATACGCCAGAGGGTGGTCCTCAACCTGAACAGCCATGCGTTTGACGCTCGGGTCGAGACTGGGCCCCTTGGGTACGGCCCAGCTCTTCATCGTCCCGTCAAGCTCCAGCCTGAAGTCGTAGTGCAGGCTGCTGGCCCAATGTTTTTGAACGACGAAGATCAGCTGATCGGCAGCAGACCGGCCGCCCTCTGCGGGCTCCGGCGTCAGCGCGAAGTCGCGTTTCGACTTGTAGGCACGCAGGGGATCGCTTGCCGGCTCCATCGAGGGCTTTGGAAGCCGCGTCACGTTCCGACCCTGTGCTCATCACGTCGGATCAGGCTCATCTCGCCGTCTGCTTCCAGGTACATGCGCTTGACGGTGGCGATGTCTTCGATACCCTCCTGCCGGATCTTCGCATTCAACTCTTCGTCGGTGATCAGCTCGCGGCGCATGTTTCTGCGCAGCCGCTTTCCATCGCGTACCAGGCACAAGCGAGGTGCCGCAGTGAGACGCCGAACGAGCGGGTAGTGAAAGCTCATGAAGTCGAGCATGTAGCTCCAGAACACCAGCGTGGCGATCAGCACCATGCCGTCGGTGGCCGACGTGGCGCTGCCGATCATGCCGCTCTGTGCTGCATCGCCCAGGATCACCACGAACAGGAAGTCGCTGATGCCCAGCGACCCCACGTCGCGCCGCAAGATGAAGCGAAAGACGATGTAGAGGAACCAGTACATCAGCGAGCCGCGCAGCATCAACTCCAGCGGTGACACCGTGAAGTAGAAGATGCCCGTCAAATTGAAGTTGAAGATGTTCACCCGGTGCTCCGCTCCCGGATGATCGACCTGAAAGGAAACCTGGTCGGTGCGATAGCAGACTGAGACAGGCGGTGATTGGCCGATTCACGTCGGCCGCAGCACGGTGGTCTGAGCTTCTTAGCGCTCCTGTTCGCCAACGCACGGTGAGCGAGCCGATCTGAATCTACGGTCCACCCTGCAACGCGTTCGCATGCGCGACGCGTGCACAGGGTTTGGATGGCACTCGGGTGTCCGAGGCGCCCAACCACAACCTGTCCAACCCCACTGTCCGGAGATGCCCATGACCACCTGTACCTTTGCCCGTTCGCGCCTAAGTCGGGCCGTTGGCTCGCTGGGCCTTGGCCTCGCCGCCGTGCTGGTCGCCTCGCCATCGGCATACGCTTCCAGCCACCGTGAGGCGCCGTACATTGCCGGTTCGCCCAAGCTGGATGCGACTGATCTGTACATGTTTCGCAGCTATGAAGCGGGCCGCCAGAGCTTCGTCACCATCCTGGCCAACTACAACCCCTTCCAGGACCCGCAGGGCGGGCCGAACTTCCACATGTTCAGTCCTGAAGGTCTGTATGAGATCCACATCGACAACAACGGCGATGCGGTGGAGGACATCACTTTCCAGTTCAGGTTCACCAACACCTCCAAGGCCACGGCGCTGACGGTCGGTGGCAAGGCGGTGAAGATTCCGCTCATCAACAGCGGCGTGATTGCCGGCGTCAACCCGGCTGCGTTGAACGTGCGCGAAACATTCACCATCGATGTCCTGCGGGGCGGGCGCCGCACGGCGCGCAGCACCGTGACGAACGCAGCGGGCGGCGCCTCGGTCTTCGACAAGCCGGCGGACAACATCGGCGACAAGGTCTTCGGCAGCACCTCGGGCTACGCCACGTATGCCAACCAGCACATTTACGACGTCGTCATCCCCGGCTGCGCCACGCCCGGCCGCGTCTTCGTCGGCCAGCGCAAGGAGCCCTTCTACATCGCCGTGGGTCGCGCCTTCGACCTGTTCAACCTGAACCCGCTCGGCGCAGAGGTCGGCGGCAACAACAACGACCTGGAAGGCAAGAACGTCAGCACCCTGGCGATGGAAGTGCCGATCAGCTGCCTGACTGCCGGCACCGACCCGGTCATCGGCGCTTACACGACCGCCAGCCTGCGCCAGGGCCGCTTGCTGGACGGCGCACCCGCCACCGGCCTGGGCAAGGTCACGCGCAGTGGCGGCGCGTGGACGCAGGTCTCGCGTCTGGGCATGCCGCTGGTCAACGAGCTGATCATCGGCATCGACGACAAGGACAAGTTCAACGCCTCCAAGCCGAGGAACGATGGCACCAACTTCGCCGACTACGTCACCAACCCGGTGCTGCCGGCGCTGATCCAGACGCTGTTTCCTGCGGCCCTGGCGCCGACCAACTTCCCGCGCACCGATCTCGTCACCGTTTTCCTGAAGGGCATCAGCGGCGTGAACCAGCCGACGACTGTGGTCTCGGCCGAGATGCTGCGCCTGAACACGTCCATCGCGGTCACCGCTGCAGGTGCGCAGAACCCGCTGGGCGTGGCGGCTGGCGACAACGCCGGCTTCCCGAACGGCCGCCGCCCGGCCGACGACGTGGTGGACCTCTCGCTGCGCGTTTCGATGGGTGCGCTATGTGTTCTGACCGGTGCCGCCGACACGCTGAAGGTGGGCTGCAAGCCGTCCGACGCGCCAGCCGGTGGCCTGGCTCTGACCGACGGCGTGCGCAAGACGCCCGCCAACTACGGCGTCACGTTCCCGTACCTGACGACCCCGTTGCCTGGCAACCTGAACCCGACCGCTGCCGCCGGCACGGTCTACCCGTGAGGCTGCTATGAAGACCCACCGAAAGCTACTGGCCTCGCTTGGCCTCGTTGCATCACTCGGCTTGGCCGGCTGTTGGGACGATGATGACGATGATGCCGTGCCGCCAACCGCAAGCTCCGAAGTGCCGGACAGCGCGGGTGTGAGCACGGCGGCATTTGTCAGCTTCATCCTCGGCATGGGTGCCAGTGACGAGTCGTCGGAACCCTCGACAATCAAGGATTCGTTCACCGTGCCTGCGGATGAGACAGCAGAGCCGACCCCGCTGACCTGAACCCGGGGCGCACCGATCGGTGCGCCCTTTGTTTCAAATGCCGCGTCGTGCGCGCGCGCCCTGAAACTGAGGTTCCCGCTCAAGGCAGATGAACGAATGAAGGAAGGGCGCTGAACACCACCGCCGCTGTGGCAATGGCGACAGCCCCACGCGCAAGGCGGTAGCTCCAGTCCGCGATGCCACCATCGGCGTATCGAGCCTTCAATCGAACGCAATGCACACCCACGGCCAGCAGCGCAATCGCAGTGGCCCCCCACGCCCACGCGTTGGCAGTCCACTGGTGCGGCCAGATCTCGCCCGCTGCCCAGATCACCATGAAGTGCAGGAACCAGATCACGAAGGCCGTGACGATCGGCCGCTCGCTCGACTGCTTTAGTCTCTTCACAGTCCAACCCACGGCAGCAAGCGCGGCAGCAGCAGGCCGGCAGCGCCCTCCATTGCGGCGTAGATGAACAGGATGCGCAACGCTTCCAGGGTCTTGTTGGCCGGGCCCGGCGCCAGGCCGCGCATCCAGCGCGCCAGGTAGTAGAGGGCTGACAGGACGACCGCCAGCACGATGGTGCCGTGCCACGCCAGCATGGCGTAGATCGTGGCGCCCTGCTCGCTGGCGTCCCCGCGCAGTCCGGCGTGCCACCAGTCGAGACCGTCCACCGCCAGCGCAGCCACCAGGCACAGCATGCTCAGCGTCATTGCCACGGCGCTCAGGCCGCTGCCGCGCTTGCGCTTGGCCATCAAGGGCCGGGCCGCAAAGGCCAGGCCCGCCGATGCACCCAGCAGCAGGCCAGGAACCAGCGCGCCGCGCGGCGCAGCGACCTTCCACCAATCGGGATGGGACCCGAACAGGTAGAGGTAGGAAAACAGCGCCATCAGGTAAATAATCCCCAGCACGATGACCAGCAGCACCGCGGCCCACCAGCCGTGTGACTGCGGGCCGGTCACGTAGGTCGGCAGCATGATGCCGGCGCCCGCGTCGACCTGCTTCTGCGGCAGGTGGCGGTCGTTGTCCCAGACCCAGCGCATCAGGCACAGGACGGTCAGCACGCCGCAGACCGCGCTCAGTGTCACGGCCTTCACCGTCAGCAGCAGGAAGAAGCCTGCGGTGAACAACGCCGCCAGCAGCGGCCACCAGGAAGGCCCCGGCATGATCTGCACGTACTGCGGCTCGGCGCGTGAGCTGCTCGTGATCAGCGTTTCGCGCGCGCCGGTGGCCGTGCCGGGCAGAAAGTAGCGCCCAGCCTCGACATCCTCGCGCAGCCGGGCATCGCCCCACAAGGGCTCGAGGTCAGCGACGACCGGGATCGAACGCACCGCGTAGTTGCCGGTGGCCAGCCATTCCAGCGTGCCGCCGTTGAACACGTTGCGCGCGGTCCCGTCGTCCTTGCCCTTGCGGCTGTAGACGCGGATGGCGTCGATCAGGAACAGCAGCACGCCGGCCGCCATGATGAAGGCACCGACGGTCGAGACCAGGTTCGGCAGGTCCCAGGACCGCCCTGGCAAGTAGGTGCCCACGCGCCTGGGCCGCGACGCAGGACTTCGAGGAATTTCGTGGCCGCAAGGTGGTGTCGATTTCCGGCGACGGTGGCTTCGGCCAGCACGCCATGGAGTTCACCACCGCGGTGAAGTACGGCATGGACATCACGCACATCCTGCTCAACAAAGCGCAGCTCGGCACAATCACCAAAGAGCAGCGCGCGGGCGAGCTGCAGGTCTGGGAAACCGATCTGCGCAACCCCTCTTTTGCGATGTTTGCGAAACAGTGCGGCGGCCTGGGTTTGAAGGTGACGGCGGCCTCCGGCCTGGACGCCGCCATTGCGCAGGCACTGGCTTTTGAGGGGCCGGCGCTGGTCGAGGTGATGACCGATGCCGAGTTGATCTGAGGCACCGGGACTTGCCATCCCAACGCTGCCTGGCACCCACCCTCAAGTGAGGGCGGCAAATTCCGAAAACAGGGGTGTCAAGTGAATCTGATCCTGCGATGACCTTTTCCGTCAGTCCGATCGGTGTTTCATCGCCCGCTTTGGCAGCAACTGCCGAACAGCGGCCGGCGGTGGTGGTGGTGGTCGCCAGCCAACTGGCAAAGTGCGAAAGCGAGCTGTCCGACTGGGTGAACTGTTCCTCTGGCGAGACACCTGCCGGCCGCGCCCATATCCAGGAGATTTCGGCGCAGATCGTCAAACTCAAAGCACAGATCAAACAGGCTGAGGAAACTCGGGCCACGCCGTCGTCGGCGCCACAGGAAGTGACTGCAACAGCCGCCCAGCCAAGCCAAGGCCTTCGCTTTGACAGCCTGGGCAGTTGGGTCAACTTGCAGGCTTAGTTTTGGCTGAAAGCGGGCAAGCCAGGCTGTGCCGCAGGACAGCACGGGCACAGCCCAGGCCCGCTGAATTCTCAAGCCTTGCGTGTGTCGTTGGGAGTGTCCTTGCGTGGGTATCACCTGGCTTGGCACGCTTTTCCCGAGCCCGGCGGCAGCCGCTGGCGACGCGCCTGGCGCTGCCTCCACCACAAGGCGCCGATGGTGCTGAAAATGCCGTGTGCCGCCCCGAGCACACCTTGGAAGGTGCCGCTGATTTTCGAGCGCCCCACCCTTGGCAGCAGACGCACAGGCACTTCCACCGTGCGCAGCCCGTGCTGGATGGCGCGCACCTGCATTTCAACAGTCCAGCCAAAGCGCCGGTCTTGCATGCCCAGTTGTCGCAGAGCCGGCCCGCGCATGGCGCGGAAAGGCCCCAAGTCGCTGACCGGTGCCCGCCACAACAAGCGAATCAGCCCACTGGCCAGCACATTGCCCACCCGCTGAGGCCAGCTCATCGCGCCTGGCTGGCAATCATGGCGAGCGCCAATCACCAGGTCTGCGCCCTGCGCCAGGGGCGCCAGCAGCGCGGCGGTTTGCGTCAGGTCAACGGAAGCGTCACCGTCGATGAACACCACGGTGCCGGCGTCGGTGGCCACGGCCAAACCCGCTAGGCAGGCTGCCCCGTAGCCACATTCGCCCTCAAAGACCACCTCTGCACCTGCGTCACGCGCCAGTTGCGCTGTGGCGTCGTTGCTGGCGTTGTCGACCACGATGACACGGGCAAACACCGGCTGGCCGTGGGCGTCGCGCAGCGCCAGCGCCTGTTGCACCACAG
>JANNWL010000167.1:0-4391 GCA_031414735.1 Burkholderiales bacterium
GTCGTCGGCCGCAATGGGCGTGCGGTTCAGCGACCAGCAGTTGTTCTGGCTTTGCAGGTTGCCGCCTGGGCACAGCAGCGCGTTGGTGGCGGCGCTGGCCGGGACGGCGGCCAAGAGCGACAGCGCAGCGGCCAGCGCCAGGAGATGGGGCCGCGCCAGGCGGCGGGCGCGAAAGGTCGACAGTGGGTTCATGGAGAGCTCCTTGGTGTGGTGTCAGCAGGGGTCCGCGTTGCGCAGTGCCGGCCCGTGGTCGGCGCCCGCTGCGCGTGGCGGCTCTGATGGACTAATCGCAACCCGGTGGGGCCGACTGTCAAAGACCAGGGTTTATCCCAGGGGCCTGTGCTGTCGCCCCCATCTGCGCCTGCAGTCGCAGGGCGCGCTGCCGCCAGGGGGAGCTGGGGTGTTGTGCCAGGGCCAGCAGCCACAAGGCGCGCAGCGTGGTGTCTGCCGCGTCGCGCCGCCCAAGAGACCACTGCAACTCGGCCGCTTCGATGCGGGGTTGCAGCAGGCCTGGCATGCTGGGCAGGCGTTCCATCACCCGCGCAAGAACGCGTTCGGTGGGTGCCAGCGCGCCGGCACGGTCGCCGCCGGCCTTCAGCAGCAGGGCTTGCAGCCGCCACAGTGCGGCCTGGCGCATGGGCGGCAGTTGCGGTTCCAGCGGCAACAGGACGTTGGCGATGGCCTGCGCTTCGCCGGGCCGCCGCAGCAGCAGTTCGGCCTCGGCCATCAGCAGCTGCGAATTCACGATGTCATCGTGGCCGGCCGGCAATCTGGCTTGGCGCGACAGCAGAGCGGCCTGCAAAAGCGGCCGCGCCGCCGCGGCGTCGCCCTGACGCAGCAACCAGCGACCCAGGTTGTGTTCAGCCCGCGCGAGGCCCTGGTCGCCAGGCGGCAGCTTTAGGGCGCGGATGCGCAGCGATTCACGGTACAAGGCGCCCGCTGCAGGCGACCCTTGCTCTTCGAAGGCGCTGGCCAGATTGTTGAGTTGCTGCGCCAGCACGACGGAGTCCGGCCCCGTGACGGCCCGCGTGATCGACGCGGCCTGGGCGTAGGCCGTGATGGCGTCGTTCAGCCGGCCGCCGTCCTGCAGCACGTTGCCCAACTCGTTCAGGGCCCGCCCTACCGGCTCGCTGGCGCCCCCGGTCAGCGCCGTTCGGCGCTGCACGACATCGCGCGACAGCCGTTCGGCTTCATCTATTCGGCCCAGGCGGGCAAGCACCGGCACCATGCGCTGTGCCGTCGTCAGCGTGGAAAGGTCTGACTCGCCCAGCGTCGCCCGCTTGATCAGCAGCGCCCGCTGAAAGTAGCGCTCGGACTCGGCGTGCTTGGACCGACGGTCCTGCAGGATGCCCATCGAGTGCAGCGCCTGCGCTTGCTGAAGCTGGGCCTCGCGGTCGCCGGGTGCTGCCTGGGCCGTCAGTTCCAGCGCCTGCTGCAGCAGCGGCTCGGCCTCGGTCAGGCCGCCGCTGACGGCCAGCACCGTGCCCAGCATGCCCACCATGGCAGCCCGCGTCGGCACCGCCAGGCCGGCACCTGCTTCAGCTTCCAGGTCCACGGCCCTGGCCGCCGCTGCAGCGTTTGCGCCCGTGCCGGATGTCGCGGCGGGCGTTGACGCACCGGGTGCAGTCATGGCAATTTCGAAGAGCGCCAAAGCACGCCGCGCCGGGGCCACCGCGGCCGCGGTCTGGCCGTCATTGCTGGCCGCGAAGGCCTGGGCGCGCAACAGCGCCGCAGCGCGCAGCGGGCGGCCCAGCCGCTCTTCGACGGCGGCGGCGTCGCGGTAGGCGTCAGCCGCGGGGCCGTGGCGGCCCATGTTGTCGTACACGCGGGCCAGCACCGACAACATCACGGCCTGCTGTTCGGGCTGCGCCTGCAGGTCGGTCTGCACGCGGTCGCGGCCGCGGTCAACCAGGGTGGTGGCAGGCATGTCGGGCCGGCCGCCCCGTGCGGGGTCGGCGCCTTCGAACAGCTTGATGAGCAGGTCGCCCACCTGGCGGGCCGTTGTTGCTTCGGCACGGGCCTGGGCTTGCGCCAGCAGCGCGCGGTCGCGCTGGTGCATCAGTTGCAGCACGCCCAGCACGGCGAAGGCCAGCGCCGCGCTGCCAGCCAACGCCCACGGCCACTGCCGGCGCAGCAGCTTTCGCGTGCGGTAGGGCCAGCCGGCAGAGCGCAGGGCCTGCAGCGGGTGGTGGGTGCGCAGGCGACGCAGGTCGGCCAGCAAGGCGTCGACGCTGGCGTATCGGTCGGCGGGCGCGGGGGCGCAGGCGCGCGCGACGATGGCCTGCCATTCAACACCCCGGCGGGCAGCTTCAGGCCCAGCCTCGGGCGCAGCCAGCAGTTCGTCCAGCACCCGGCCCAGCGCGAAGATGTCGCTGGCAATCTGCGCTGGCTCACCGGCCTGCTGTTCGGGGCTGGCGTAGCGCGGCGTGAGCGCACGCGGGGCGTCGCTGTCGCCGTCACCGCCGCGGTCCTGCAGTTGCGCGATGCCGAAGTCCAGCAGCATCGCGCGGCCCTCGGCATCCACCAGCACATTGGCCGGCTTGATGTCGCAATGCACGACCAGCCGGCGGTGGGCGTAGGCGATGGCCTCGGCGACGGTCTGCAACTGCGCCAGCCGCGTGTCGAAGCCTGCGTTCGCCTTCTTGCACCAGACGTCCAGAGGCTGGCCATCGACGAAGGCGATCACCAGATACGGCCGCCCCGCAGGCGTGGTACCCCCATCCACAAGCGCGGCGATGTGCGGGTGTTGCAGCGACGCCAGGATGCGCCGCTCGCGCGCCAGCAGGGCCTGTGCCGCTGGGCCCTGCCAGCCGCGCAGCAGCTTGACGGCCACGCGCTGCTCGTAGAGCCCGTCGTCGCGTTGCGCCAGGAAGACCTGCCCCATGCCGCCAGACCCCAGGGGAGCCACCAGTTGCCAGGGGCCCAGACGGTCGCCCACGGCCAGCTCCGACGGCCCCGCCAGGCTGGCGCTGGCCAGCATGCCGGCCACCGGCGCGCCCAGGTGGGTGCGACCGGCGGCGTCGGCACGCCACAGGCCCAGCACCTCGGCCAGTTCTGCCGGGGTGGCGCCCAGGTCCTGCAGGCAGTCTTGCACGGCCTGGGCGTCTTGCAGTTCACACACGGCGTCGAAGAGCGTCTTGCACCGCGCAAAGGCCTCGGCCGTGATCGGCGGCAGCGGTTGGGAGTCCAGGCCGGCGGTGACTTTGCCGGAAGACGGACCAGGCAAGGAGTGCGGAGCTTGCATGCGGGATCCCGTGCGTGGGCGTTCAGGCCAATTCCGTGCCCATGCGCTGGCCAAGCCAGGCGCGGGCAAAACGCAACTCGCGGTCCACCGTGGCCAGCGAGATGTCCAGCACCTGGGCGATCTGTTCGCGCTGCAGCCCGGTGAAGTAGGTCAGTTCGACGACGGTCGCAGTGCGCGGGTCCAGCGTCTGCAGTTGCGACAGCAACTGGTCCAGCGTCAGCAGGTCGGCAGCCATCGACTCTTCGCCCATGGCCGATTCCGTCAGCGTCATGCGCACGCGGCCACCGCCGCGCTTGTCGGCCAAGCGCGCCCGGGCGTGGTCAGTCAGCACGCTGCGAATCGTCAGTGCCGCGGTGGCAAAGAAGTGCGCACGGTTGTCCCAGCCCTTGTCCGACTGCATCAGGCGCAGCCAGACCTCGTTGACAACATCGCCCTTGGCCAGGGTCGCCTGGTCGTGACCAGCCAGACGGGACGCAGCCATGCGCAGAAACTCACCCTGCACCGCGCGAGCGACGGCTTCGAATGCATCCCCATTGCCGTCGCGCCAGGCGCGCAGCAACACAGTCAGATCGGAAGCCCCAGGTGACATGCAAGCAATCCAGTTCGTGAATGGACTAGCATAACTTTTCAGATGCCCCTCTTCATTCCCCATTTCAGGCTGAATAGGGGAAGCACGGGCCGTGGGGAGCATGGCGCCCTGCGAGCTCCACCCAACCCATGCTCGCCGTCGAAATGCGTTTCGCTACGAAAGCCCACGAGACGGGCACGCCTCTTGGGCGTCGACCCCCCGACTTTGAGCAGAAGCCTTGTTGTGTCGCGACAATTTGAGCTGGCCACCGACACTGGGGCGACGGGCCAGGATGCCAGTAGGCAGCCGGTGGCCAGCGTCGGCTCGTGGCCGAGTCCCCGTGATCACGACCGACAGCTTCCTGGACGCGAGCCCAGCGGCACCGAGTCTTGGTCGTCCGGCTGCTTCCGGCATCCTCGAACGGCAGCAATGGGTCGTAAGCGCGAGTTCGCGCCCTCGAGCAGCAGTCGATCGTGGTGAGTCGGTCGCTGGCTTCAGAAGCCGCTTACTTTCAGCGCGGAATTCGTCCGGCAGACGTTCTTTGGTCCCGACGGACTGAGCTTGTCGGAGTCAGCTTCA
>JANNWL010000168.1:0-5609 GCA_031414735.1 Burkholderiales bacterium
GCCAAGATCCCCAAGGCCGACCTCGACGCGCTGCTGAAGGACAAGGCCAAGCTGACCGCCGTGCTGACCTACCACGTGGTGCCCGGCGCCGTGATGGCCAAGGACGTGAAGGCCGGCATGGTCAAGACCGTGCAGGGCGGCGACCTGACACTGGCCACCACAGGCGGCGTCACCGTCAACGGCGCCAAGGTCATCAAGGCCGACGTGAAGGCCAGCAATGGCGTGATCCACGTCATCGACACGGTGTTGCTGCCCAAGTGATGACCTGCCCGCCGCAGCGCAAGCCGCGGCGGGTTTTCTGCGGGCGGAACGCGGTTGAGGCTTCGGCATCTGCCGTCTGGGTACCTAGGGATTTCAAGGTGCCAGGGGCCCTTGCACAATCGTCCGATGACATTCTTCATGAACGCTTGGCAGGCGCTGAATTCGGAGTTGCCGGCCAACGAGATCCGGGAGTTGACAGACCAGTTCTTTGTCACGCTGGAGGCCTCTTTCGCGAAGGTCAAGGCGCAACAGCCGCCGCGCAGCCCCGAGGCCTTCGAGCGCGTCGGCCACCTGCTGGAGCAGGAGCCGCGCAGCTGGACGAACGCCTACGCCATCGAGCAGTTGTTGATTCACCTGTTCGACGACGAAACGTTGGCCAGTGAACTGCAGGTTCGGGTGCGCGAAGCCAAGGCGTCGCTGAAACAGCCGCAGGCCGACTACTACGCGGGCGAGGCTGACAAGCCAGCCCTGTCGGACGCCGGACGCCGGGCACTCCTGAGCCGACTCGTCAACGACCTGCAGTGGCGCTACACGGTCGACGAGGTCAAGCGCGGCTACGCCAAGCAGATCACATTGCGAACAGGCCAGCTGTTCATGGCCTCGATGCTGGTTTTCGCCGCCGCGGTGCTGATGACGTTGGCCTTGCCCGACCTGCTGCAGTTCGATGTGCGCCTGCTGGTGCCTGCCGTGCTGGCCGGATGCTGGGGTGCGTCCTTCAGCATGCTGAGCAGCCTGAAGGACAGGCTGGACACGAGCGACCTGGACGCATTGAAAGTCATGCGCGCTCGCTGGGTACTCGCCTCGCGCGTGTTGATCGGCGCAGGCGGCGCGAGCATCCTGTATTTCTTCTTCGTTTCCGGCATGGTCACGGGCCCGGCATTCCCCGATCTGAAGTCCGAGGCCCAGCAGTACGCCACCAGTCGGCAGCGCCCGGCGCCGGCCCCGCAACCGACCGGTGCTGCCGACGCGACTCTCGCACCCGCCGTGTCCGGCCCGCAGCAAGCGGCCAAGCAGCCGCCGCTGGAAGTTTTCGCGCTGCTGGTGGTGTGGTGCTTCATCGCCGGCTTTTCCGAGCGCCTCATTCCGGGCTTGCTGGCCAAGACCGAGTCCAAGCTCGACACCGCAGGCACGCAAGACCGCTACCGGCCGGGGACCTCGGGTTCCGACACGCCGCCGGCGCCGAGCGCAGCGCCGGCCAACGACAAAGGCCCGGGCTGAGCCCACGCCGGCCAGAAGGAGGCTTTGCGCCTGCTCACGCACTGTGTGGGCGACTTGCACCAGCCGTTGCATTTGGGCTCGGTCTACCTCACCCACGCTGGTGCGCCCATGGACCCGGCCACGCCGCAGGAAGCTGCACCGCACCTGGGGCGATGTGCCCGACAAGATCACCACCCGCCTACCGCCAGTCGCGCGAGGCCCTGACCCGACTGTGGTGCCGCCGGCCTCCTCCGCGCTGTCCAGTCCTTCAAGGCCTGAAACCGTCGCTCAAGGTACGCAAGAAGGCCGCCACATCCTGCACGTCCTGCGCCGACAAGCGCGCCGGCTGGCCGGCGGCCTGGCCGAAGGGCGCCTGCTGGTTGACGTTGCCGCGGTAGGCGGCCGGCAGGTCGTTGAACTTCACGACCACGCCGTTCTGCGTGGGGTACCAACGGGCCGGGTCGGTGTCGCGGGTGGCGTAGAAGTCCACTGCCTGCTCCAGCGTGGCGACCGCGCCGTTGTGAAAGTACGGCGCCGTCAGCGCCACGTTGCGCAGCGTGGGCACCTTGAACAGGCCGCACAGGTCGGTGCGGTTGGCCAGGTCGGTGCGCAGCGGGCCACACAGCCCCATGTCGAAGAAATTGGGGTCGGCAGTGGCCGTGCTGGCGTTGCGCGGCACACCCAGTGCATGGAACTCGAAGTTGGTGAACAAGGGCTTGGTGCTGCCTGGCGGCGGGGCGATGCTGTGGCAGGACGCACAGTTGCCGCGCTGCGGACTGCTGAAGACGTTGCGTCCGCGGTCTTCCTGCGGTGTCAACGTGGCGCGGCCGTCCAGCACGGCGTCGAACTTGCTGGTGTAGGGCTGGTAGTCGATGTCGCCCTGCTGGTAGTCCGCCAGGGCCTGCTGCAGCGCTTGCATCACCTGAGCGTCGCTGGCGTTGTTGGCCAGGGAATAGGCGAAGGCCAGTTCGCTGAAGTAGGACAGGGCGCGCACCCGACCCACCACCTCGGCGACGTTGCTGTTGGCCATTTCATTGGCGGCCAGCAGCGGCCCCAGGGCCTGGGCAGCGCGGCTGTCGGCGCGGCCGTCCCAGGTGAAGCCGCCTTGGGGCGGGCCCTGGCGGGGCAGGCGAAACGCCGTGTTGTCGTTGAGGTAGTTGGCCGACGGCGTGCTGCGCAGGCCTTGCTGGTCTCGGCGCGGCCCGCCCAGCGGCAGGAACACCCCTTCCGCATCGGCGTGGCCGCGGGCGGCCTCGTGGCAGGTGGCGCAAGCCAGGTTGCCGCCGGCGGACAGCCGCACCTCATCAAACAGCTTGTCGCCCACGGCCACCTTGTCGGCCAGGGTGGGCGCGGCGGCCACGGCCAGGACGCTGGCCGTGGCAGTCGGCGCGGCGGACTCGCCGCCAGAACCCCCGCAGGCCGTCAAGACGACGACGGCAGCGAGCGTGATGAGCCCGGTGGACAAGCGCGAAGGTGAATGGCGATGCATGGAGCGGTTTCCTCTAGGGCCACAGATGATCGCCGCACGATGCCCGGAGATTGGGCAGTGACGATGGAGGCAATGTGGATGCCGTCTCCGCATTCGCCCTGGGCTCGGCCGCTAACATGGCCCGAGCCATGTCAACAATGTCCCGGCGCCCTTGGCGGCTGACCCTGGTCCAGCAACTGGTGTTGCTGTTGGTGGCTGGCGTGCTGCTGGCGGTGACGGTCCTGGGGGGCGTCACGGCGTGGAGCCTGCGTGAAGGGTTCCGGGCCTACCTGCGCGCCGAGGACGAGGACTGGCTGGACCGTTTCGCAACCTTGGCTTCCGATGCCGTCTCGCGACAAGGGATGGCCGCCATCGCCGGCCCGCCGGGCAGCCTGAATCCCTTGTTCGAGGCGCTGGCGCCTGCAGGCGGGGGCGGCTTCCGCGGGCCCGATCCGGACCGTCCGCCCCGACGCGGCCCGCCGGGTCAGGCAGGGCCCGCAGGCGGCAAGGCCGGTGCGCCGCCTGCGGGGCCGCAGCGGCCCTCTTCCAGGCTGCGGGTGGTGGATCTGCAGGGCCGTCCGCTGTCAGGCCGTGAAGCTTGGGGTTCTGCGCCCTACAGCCAGCGCCCGATCATCCATGACGGACAGACCGTGGCCTTTGCCCGGCTGGCCCACGGCAATCTGGCGCCCAGAGGGGTCGACCTGGCCTTCCTGGCGCGCCAGTACCGCGGCATCCTGGCCACGGCGGTCGGCTTGTTGGTGCTGGCCGTGGCAGGCGCCGTGTGGACAGGTCGGCGCTGGCTGCGCCCCCTGCGCGAGGCCCAGCAGGCCGCGGGCCGGCTGGCCCAGGGCGAGCTGACCGTGCGTCTGGACCCGCGTGGCAACGACGAATTCACCGATTTGGCCCTGGACATCAACGCCATGGCCGCGTCGCTGCAGCAGCTCGAGGCCAGCCGCCGCCGCTGGCTGGCCGAGCTGTCGCACGAGATGCGCACGCCGCTGGCGGTGCTGCGTGGCGAGGTCGAGGCCCTGATCGACGGGGTTCGCCCGGTGAATGCCCAGGCGCTGGTGTCGTTGCAGGAAGAAGTGGCACGCGTGACCCGCCTGATGGAAGACTTCCACCAGCTGGCCTTGTCCGACCTGCGCGCCCTGCCCTGCAACTTCATGCATGCGGAACCGCTGGAACTGGTCCAGCAGGCCGTGGCACGGTTTGCCGGGCGCGCACGGGCGGCGGGTCTGCAGATCAGCGCCCATGCCAGTGCACCGGCAGGTTCGGTGCGCTGGGACCCGCAGCGCATTCAGCAGTTGCTGGACAACTTGCTCGAGAACAGCCTGCGCTACACCGACGCGCCGGGCCGGGTCGAGGTGTCGCTGGCAGCCACAGGCGCAGGGCAGCTGGAGATCAGCGTCCAGGACAGCGCGCCGGGCGTGCCCGCGCAGGACCTGCAGCGGGTCTTCGAGCCGCTGTACCGGGCCGATCCGTCGCGCAGCCGCCGCTCGGGGGGCAGCGGGCTGGGTCTGGCCATCTGCAGCGCCATCGCACGCAGCCACGGCGGCCAGGTGCGGGCCGATCCATCGCCCTGGGGCGGCCTGCGTGTGGTGGTGAGCTTGCCGCGGCAGGCGCCGGGCCCAGCATGAACACGCCGCGTGCTGTGCTGGTGGTTGAGGACGAGATCAAACTCGCTGCGTTGTTGTGCGACTACCTGCGCGCCGCCGGTTTCGAGCCCCACGTGGCGCCTGACGGGCTCTCGGCACAAACGCTCTTTGCCCGCCTGGCGCCGGCCATCGTGTTGCTGGACCTGAACCTGCCGGGGCTGGACGGCCTGGAAGTGTGCAAGGCCCTGCGCCGGGAGTCGAACGTGCCGATCCTGATGCTGACCGCCCGGGTCGACGAGATCGACCGCATCGTCGGGCTGGAAGTCGGTGCCGACGACTACCTGTGCAAGCCCTACAGCCCGCGCGAAGTCGTGGCCCGGGTGCGGGCGCTGCTGCGCCGCTCCGACGGGCGGCTGTCGGCGGGCACGGCCGCACCCCGCTTGAGGGTGGGTGGTTTCGGTCTGGACGACGCCGGTCAGCGCGCCTGGTGGGGCGAGCACAACCTGCCCTTGACGCCGATCGAGTGGCGGCTGCTGCGCACCCTGCTGCAACAGCCGGGCCGGGTTTTTGCACGCGCGCAACTGCTGGACGCCATCCACGCCGAGTTTCGTGACGTCAGCGACCGCGCTGTAGACAGCCATGTGAAGAACCTGCGCCGCAAGCTGCAGGCCGTGCTGGGCGGGGCGGAGTGCATCGCCACCGTCTACGGCACGGGCTACCGGCTCGACCTGCCACCGGTTTCGGTCAGCCACAGCACGGAGCCGCACGACACGACACGCTAAAACGTGTAGCCCGTTTGCAAGGGCTGCGCAGCCAGCGGCTCGATCAGCGCCAGCAGCGGCCCCAGCGGCCGGTAGCGCAGCGCCACCTTCGTCGCGTAGTGGATGAAACGCGGCAGGTCGGCGGCGTAGGCGGCCTTGCCGTCGCGGTGCTTCAGGCGGCAGAAAATGCCCATCACCTTCAGGTGGCGCTGCAGGCCCATGTATTCGAGCGCGCGCCAGAACTCGCCGAAGTCGCTGCCCAGCACGGGGCCCAGGGGCAGGCCGGTGCGGCGGGCTTCGTCCCACCAGCGCACGGCCCAGTCGATC
>JANNWL010000169.1:0-3765 GCA_031414735.1 Burkholderiales bacterium
AAGCGCCCGGCGAGTGCTGCGATCAGCACCGACGCCAACAAGGCCAGTGCCATGCCGGTCAGTGCGTGGCGAAGCTTCCAGAGCGGGTCGTTTTCCATCATCGAATTCTGGGTGGGTGAGGCGCCGGACCGTACAAAGCACTTTCAGTCACTACGCCAAGTGCTTAATTCTCAACGTATTTTTGCTTTCAGAGGACTTCGAAACGATCCGTAAGTCCTTGATTTGATTGATTTTTCAGGCGCAAAGGCCATTGACCGCGACATCCCGCTCCGATACAGTGGGTTTTCGTGTGATTCGGTGGGATTTTGTGTCTTCAACTGTTTTTCGGGGCGGCCCGGTACTGACGCTGGATGGGAAGGGACGCATCAACGTCCCGGCCCGGTACCGCGACGTGCTGATGGCCACCGTGAACGGGCAGATGGTGGTGTGCAAGAACCCGGACGGCTGCCTCTCGCTGTTCCCGCTGCCGGTGTGGGAGCAGTTCGAAGCCAATGTGCTGGCCCTGCCTATCGAGTACGACGCCTGGCGCCGGGTGTACGTGGGCAGCGCCACCGAGGTCGAGATCGACAGCGCCTCGCGCGTGAACATCCCGCCCGAGCTGCGTGCCTGGGCTTGTCTGGAGCGCGATGTGAAGTTCATGGGGGTGGGCCCGAACTTCGAATTGTGGGACAGCGCCCGCTACGACGCGCGTGAAGTCGCTGCCATTGCCGCCGGCCGGCCCGAAGCCTTGCGCATGCTGGTGGTGCGATGAGCCGAGTCCAGGCCGCCGCCGGCCACGACACCGTGTTGCTGAGCGAAGCGGCGGACGCGCTGGTGATGCGTCCCGACGGCCTCTATGTCGACGGCACCTATGGCCGCGGCGGCCACGCCCGCGCGGTGCTGGCGAGGCTGTCGCCACAGGGGCGGCTGGTGGCCTTCGACAAAGACCCGGAAGCCGTGGCGAGTGCGCTGGCAGACACCGCGCTCAGCGCTGACCCCCGCTTCACCATCTGCCATGCCGGCTTCGACGACATGGCCGGCGAGTTGGCCGCGCGCGGCGTGACGCACGTGGACGGCGTGCTGCTGGACCTGGGCGTCAGCTCGCCGCAGATCGACACGGCAGCGCGGGGCTTCAGCTTTCGCTTCGAGGCGCCGCTGGACATGCGTATGGACACCACGCGCGGCGAAACGGCGGCCGAGTTCCTGGCCCGCGCCGACGAACAGCAGATCGTGGAGGTGATACGTGACTACGGCGAAGAACGGTTTGCTGTTTCGATTGCAAAGGCGCTTGTGGCTCGCCGCGCGAGCGGCGCGCCCGTGCGCAGCACCGGTGAGCTCAGCCACCTCGTGGCTGGTGCGGTCAAGACCCGCGAGCCTGGGCAGAACCCCGCCACACGCACCTTTCAAGCTCTTCGGATTCACGTCAACGCCGAACTTGAAGCGCTGGAAATCGGGTTGAAGGCGGCGCTGGCCTTGCTGTCCCCGGGCGGCCGGCTGGTGGTCATCAGCTTTCATTCGCTGGAAGACCGCATCGTCAAGACCTTCATCACCCAGCACAGCAAGGACGAATACGACCGCCGTGCGCCCTTTGCGCCGCCGCGGCCGCTGCGCCTGCGCGCGCTGGGGCGTGTGAAGGCAGGCGCGGCCGAGTTGCAGGCCAACCCGCGCGCCCGCTCCGCCGTGATGCGCGTGGCCGAACGCACCGAGGTGGCGGCGTGATGAACAAGTTCGAGCTGCTGCTCTTGCTGGCCCTGTTGGCCAGCAGTCTGGTGCTGGTGCGCACGGCCTACGAATCGCGCCAGGTGTTTGCCGCGCTGGACAAGGCGCGGGGCGAACAGCGGCAGCTCGACGCGGAATTCAAGCGCCTGGACTCGGAGCGTCAGGCCCAGGCCACGAACCTGCGCGTGGACCGCGTGGCCCGCGACAAGCTCGGCATGCGCACGGCCACGCCGGGTGTGACGCAGTACGTTCACGACACGCCCACTGCGCCAGACACAAGGGCGCCGCGATGAGCAGCAAGCCTGCCGGATCCGTCCGCGCCCTGCGCCAGACCGGCACCAGCGTGCGCAGCGTCAACTACGCCACCAGCCCCCTGTTGGCCAGCAAGACGCCGCCCTGGCGATCGCGCTTCGTGGTGCTGCTGGTGGGCGCGGCCTTCGCCGTGCTGCTGGGCAAGGCCGTCTACGTGCAGATTTTCGCCACCGACTTCTACCAGGCCGAGGGCGAAAAGCGCTTCGTCCACAAGCAGGCTTTGCCTGCCCACCGTGGCCGCATCCTGGACCGCAACGGCCTGGTCCTGGCCAGCAGCATCGCCATGCCCACGGTGCAGGTCGAGACACGCCAATTCACCGCCGACGCCGTGCAGCGCAAGGCCCTGGCCGGCCTGCTGGGCATGACGCTGCCTGAGCTGGCCGACCGCCTGGACGGCCCGGCCAACACCGTCATCCTGCGCCGCCATGTCGAAGAAGCGGTGTGGCAGCAGATCAAGGCGATGAAGCTCAAGGGCGTGCAGGAAGTGCGCGAGTACCAGCGCCGCTACCCCGAAGGCGAATCCGCTGCGCACGTGGTGGGCTTCACAAGCATCGACGACATCGGCCAGGAAGGCATCGAGCTGGGCTTCCAGCGCCAGCTGCTGGGCCGCGATGGCCAGCGCATGGTGGTGCGTGACCGCATGGGCCGCGTGGTGGAAGACGTCGGCGACCAGGCCAGTCCGGTGAATGGCCGCGACATCACCTTGTCGATCGATTCCAAGGTGCAGTTCTATGCCTTCCAGCGCGTTCGCGAGGCGGTCAAGGAACATGGCGCCCGCGCCGGCAGCGTGGTGGTGCTGGACGTGAGCACCGGCGAAGTCCTGGCCCTGGCCAACTATCCCAGCTTCGACCCGGCGCACCGCCAGAACCTGTCCGGCGCGCAACTGCGCAACCGCGCGCTGACCGACATCTTCGAGCCCGGCTCGACCATGAAGCCCTTCACCGCAGCGCTGTCGTTGGAGACCGGCCGCGTCAAGCCCGACACCGTCATCCAGACCGCGCCGGGCCGCATCACCATCACCGGCTCGACCATCACCGACGCGCACCCGCACGGCGCGCTGACGGTGGCCGAGGTGATCCAGAAGTCCAGCAACGTCGGCACCGTGAAGATGGCGATGCAGATCCCGCCGCGCGAGATGTGGGAGATGTACACCGCCATCGGCCTGGGCCAGAAGCCGCAGATCGACTTTCCCGGCGCCGTGACCGGCCGGCTGCGGCCCTACAAGACCTGGCGGCCGATCGAACAGGCCACCATGAGCTACGGGTACGGACTGTCAGCCAGCCTGTTCCAGCTGGCGCGTTCTTACACCGTGTTCGCGCGCGACGGCGAACTGATGCCCGTGACCATGCTGCGCCAGGACGAGCCGCTGCACGGTCAGCGCGTGGTCTCGCCCGAAACCGCGCGCCAGGTGCGCGAGATGCTGCGCATGGCGGCGGGCCCTGGCGGCACGGCGCCCAAGGCCATGGCGCTGGGCTACTCGGTGGGCGGCAAGACGGGCACGGCGCGCAAGCAGGAAGGCAAGAGTTACACCAACAAGTACCGCGCCTGGTTCGTGGGCCTGGCGCCTGCCGTCAACCCGCGCATCGTCGTGGCGGTGATGGTCGACGAACCGAGCAAGGGCGTGTACTACGGCGGCGAGATCGCCGCCCCCGTGTTCAGCCAGGTCGTGCAGCAGACGCTGCGCATGATGAACGTGGCGCCCGACATCGAGGTCAAGCCGCAGATCGTGGGCAAGCCCGTGGCCGCCGAGCAGGA
>JANNWL010000170.1:0-12696 GCA_031414735.1 Burkholderiales bacterium
GCGCCCCAAGCGCAACACCCAGGCTCTGCTGTTCCGTCGCAAGCGCTTCTGCCGCTTCACGGTTGCAGGCGTCAAAGAAATCGACTACAAGGAAATCGACGTCCTGCGCGACTTCGTCGGCGAGAACGGCAAGATCACGCCGGCCCGCCTGACCGGCACCCGCGCTTTCTATCAACGCCAGCTCACCACGGCCATCAAGCGCGCGCGCTTCCTGGCGCTGCTGCCGTACTCTGATCAGCACAAGGTCTGAGGAGCACACCATGCAAATCATTCTTCTCGACAAGATTGGCAAGCTCGGTGACCTGGGCGATGTCGTCAAGGTCAAGGACGGCTACGCCCGCAACTACCTGATCCCGGGCAAGATGGCACGCCGCGCCACCGAATCCGCGATCAAGGAGTTCGAAGTCCGCCGCGCCGACCTGGAAAAGGCCGCTGCTGCCAAGCTGACTGCCGCACAAGCGCTGGGCGAGCAAATGGCCGGCAAGACCGTGCGCATCGCCCAGAAGGCCGGTGTCGACGGGCGCCTGTTCGGCTCTGTCACGAATGCCGATGTGGCCGAAGGCCTGACCAAGATGGGTCTGGCCGTGGTCAAGTCGCAGGTGCGCATGCCCACCGGCCCGCTCAAGACCGTGGGCGAACACACCGTCAGCATTGCTGCCCACCACGATGTGGTGGTCGACGTGTTGGTGCAGGTGGTGCCGCAGGTCGACTGACCAAGCTGTCCGACACCTGCGGGTGTCAGCCAAAGGCCGGCGGAAGCCGGCTTTTTCTTTTCTGTTTCGCGTTGTCCCGCGTGCTCCACCGGCTGTGCACAGCTTGTCCACGAGACATCAACCGACCGCCGAACTAAGATTGTCTTCAAGATGAACGTCGTCTTCCAACCCCGCGACAACGCCCCGCCACGTGACGATGAAGTGGCGCGTCTGCGCACGCCACCGCACTCGGTAGAAGCCGAGCAAAGCGTGCTCGGCGGCCTGCTGCTGGACAACCTGGCCTGGGACCGCGCCGGCGATCTGCTGACCGACAGCGACTTCTATCGCTACGAGCACCGCCTGATCTACGCCGCCATCGGTGTACTCGTGGCCGGCAGCAAGCCGGCCGATGTGATTACCGTCTTCGAGCAGTTGCAAAGCCACGGCAAGGCCGACGACTGCGGCGGGCTGGCGTACCTGAACGCATTGGCGCAGAGCGTGCCCAGTGCCGCGAACATGCGGCGTTACGCCGAGATCGTCCGCGAGCGCTCCATCCTGCGCAAGCTGATTGCTGCCAGCGACGAGATCGCCACCACCGCCTTCAACCCGCAGGGGCGCGCTGTCAGCGGCATCCTCGACGAGGCCGAAAGCAAGATCTTCAAGATCGGCGAAGAAGGCTCGCGCCAGCGCCAGGGCTTCCAGGGCATCGACAAGCTGGTGGTGGCGCTGATCGACCGCGTCCAGGAACTGCACGACAACGGCGCCGAAGAAGTTACCGGCGTGCGTACAGGGTTCTACGACCTGGACCGCATGACGGCCGGCCTGCAAAAGGGCGATCTCATCGTGCTGGCGGCACGACCTTCGATGGGGAAGACGGCTTTCGCGCTGAACATCGCCGAACACGTCGCGGTGCAGGAAGGCCTGCCGGTGCTGATGTTCTCGATGGAAATGGGCGCCTCGCAGCTCGCTTTGCGCATGGTGGGCAGCCTGGGCCGCATCGACCAGCAGGGCCTGCGCACCGGTCGCCTCAAGAACGACGAATGGGAACGCCTGACCGAGGCCGTCGAGCGGCTGGGCCAGGTGCAGATGTACATCGACGAAACGCCGGCGCTGAATTCCGCCGAGCTGCGTGCGCGCGCCCGCCGCATGGCGCGGCAGTTCGGCACACTGGGCCTGATCGTCATCGACTACCTGCAGCTGATGAGCGGCTCCAGCAGCGGCGACGAGAACCGCGCCACCGAGATCGGAGAGATCAGCCGCGGCCTGAAGGCGCTGGCCAAGGAGCTGCAGTGTCCGGTGATCGCGCTGTCGCAGCTGAACCGCAGCGTCGAAAGCCGCACCGACAAGCGCCCGATGATGAGCGACCTGCGTGAATCGGGCGCCATCGAGCAGGACGCCGACGTCATCATGTTCATCTACCGCGATGACTATTACGACAAGGCCAGCAAGGAGCCCGGCGTCGCCGAGATCGTCATCGGCAAGCAGCGCAACGGGCCGGTCGGCACAGTGAAGCTGACCTTCCTGAAGCCGTTGACACGTTTCGACAACCTGGCCCCCGGCAGCAACAGCGGCGACTATTGATCGTTCCGAAGCCGCCTCGGGGTCGGATGGCGCGCTGCCCTACTTGAACAAGTCCTTGACCCGGTTCGTCCAGCTCTTGGACGTGGGCGAATGGCGGTCGCCGGCCTTCTTGAAGGCCTCGTCGAGTTCCTTCAGCAGCTTGCGCTGGTGTTCCGTCAGCTTGACCGGTGTTTCCACGCTGATGTGGCAGTACAGATCACCGGGGTAGCTTGAGCGCAGGCCCTTGATGCCCTTGCCGCGCAGGCGGAAGGTCTTGCCGTGCTGCGTGCCCTCGGGCAGCTCGATCTCTGCCTTGTTGCCCAGCGTGGGCACCTCGATGGTGCCGCCCAGCGCGGCGGTGGTCAGGCCCACCGGCACGGAGCAGTGCAGGTCGTCGCCGTCGCGCTCGAAGATCTCGTGCTGCTTGACGCGGATCTCGATGTACAGGTCGCCGGCCGGCCCGCCGTTGGTGCCCGGCTCGCCGTTGCCGGCCGAGCGGATGCGCATGCCTTCGTTGATGCCGCCGGGGATCTTCACCTCCAGCGTCTTCTGCTTCTTGATCTTGCCGGCGCCGCTGCACGTGGTGCAGGGCTCGGGAATGATCTTGCCGCTGCCGTGGCATTGCGGGCAGGTCTGCTGGATGCTGAAGAAGCCCTGGCGCAGGTGCACCGTGCCCGCGCCGTTGCAGGCCGGGCAGGTCTTGGCGCTGGTGCCCGGCTTGGCGCCCGTGCCCTTGCAGGGTTCGCAGTTTTCCCAAGCCGGGATGCGGATCTGGGTTTCCTTGCCCGCAGCCGCTTCTTCCAGCGTGATTTCCATCGCGTAAGACAGGTCGCTGCCGCGGTACACCTGCTGGCCACCGCCGCCGCGCCGCCCCCCTGCGGCGCCACCGGCGCCGCCGAAGATGTCGCCAAAGATGTCGCCAAAGGCCTCAGCGAAGCCGCCGAAACCTTCCTGCCCCGGCGCGCCGCCGCGGCCGCCCATGTTGGGGTCGACGCCGGCGTGGCCGTATTGGTCGTAGGCTGCGCGCTTCTGCGCGTCCGAGAGCATCTCGTAGGCTTCCTTGGCCTCCTTGAATTTCTCTTCCGACTTCTTGGCGTCGTCACCCTGGTTGCGGTCAGGGTGGTACTTCATCGCCAGCTTGCGATAGGACTTCTTGATGTCTTCGTCGGAGGCGTTCTTGGGGACGCCGAGGATGTCGTAGAAGTCGCGTTTGGCCATGAAGGTTCTCTACATCTATGAAGCTAAACCGCCGCGCTCGGTTGCAGGACCCACCTGCCAACCCGAGCGCGGCGCCGTGACACGGCAGGCCAGCTGCCTGCCCGCGTGACGCGGTTACCGAACGCCGGTCACTTGCGGTCCTTGACCTCGGTGAACTCGGCGTCCACCACGTTGTCGTCAGCCGCCTTGGCCTTGGGCGCTTCGCCCGCGCCGGGCGCCGCACCGGCCGCGCCGGCAGCTGCTGCGGCCTGGGCTGCCTGCGTGTCGGCGTAGACCTTTTCGCCCAGCTTCTGGCTGGCCGTCATCAAGGCTTCGGTCTTGGCTTCGATGGTGGCCTTGTCGTCGCCCTTCATGGCTTCGTCGACATCCTTCAGTGCGGCTTCGACCTTTTCCTTGTCACCGGCGTCGAGCTTGTCGCCGTGTTCGGCCAGGCTCTTCTTCACCGAGTGCATCATGGCGTCGGCCTGGTTGCGGGCCTGCACAAGCTCGACCTTCTTGGCGTCTTCGGCGGCATTCATTTCCGCGTCCTTCACCATCTTCTCGATCTCGGCTTCGTTCAGGCCCGAGTTGGCCTTGATGGTGATCTTGTTTTCCTTGCCCGTGGCCTTGTCCTTGGCGCCCACGTGCAGGATGCCGTTGGCGTCGATGTCGAAACTGACCTCGATCTGCGGCAGCCCACGCGCCGCCGGTGGGATGCCCTCGAGGTTGAACTCGCCCAGGCTCTTGTTGCCCGAAGCCAGTTCCCGTTCGCCCTGGAAGACCTTGATGGTGACGGCGGGCTGGTTGTCGTCGGCCGTGCTGAAGGTCTGCGCGAACTTGGTCGGGATGGTGGTGTTCTTCTTGATCATCTTCGTCATCACGCCGCCCAGGGTCTCGATGCCCAGGCTCAGCGGGGTGACGTCGAGCAGCAGCACGTCCTTGCGGTCGCCGCCCAGCACCTGGCCCTGGATGGCCGCGCCCACGGCCACGGCCTCGTCGGGGTTGACGTCCTTGCGCGGCTCCTTGCCGAAGAACTCACGCACCTTCTCCTGCACCTTGGGCATGCGCGACATGCCGCCGACCAAGATGATGTCGTCGATCTCGCTGAGCTTGACGCCGGCGTCCTTCACCGCGATCTTGCACGGCTCCATCGTGCGCTCGATCAACTCATCGACCAGGCTTTCCAGCTTGGCGCGCGTGAGCTTGATGTTCAGGTGCTTGGGGCCCGACGCATCAGCCGTGATGTAGGGCAGGTTGACGTCGGTCTGTGTGCTGTTGCTGAGTTCGATCTTGGCCTTCTCGGCCGCTTCTTTCAGGCGCTGCAGGGCCAGCACGTCCTTGGTCAGGTCGACGCCTTGCTCTTTCTTGAACTCGGTGACGATGAAATCGATGATGCGCTGGTCGAAGTCTTCACCGCCCAGGAAGGTGTCGCCGTTGGTGGACAGCACTTCGAACTGCTTCTCGCCGTCGACGTCGGCGATCTCGATGATGCTGATGTCGAAGGTGCCGCCGCCGAGGTCGAACACTGCGATCTTGCGGTCGCCCTTGCCGTGCTTGTCCAGGCCGAAGGCGAGGGCCGCGGCGGTGGGCTCGTTGATGATGCGCTTGACATCCAACCCCGCGATGCGGCCGGCGTCCTTCGTGGCCTGGCGCTGGCTGTCGTTGAAGTAGGCCGGCACGGTGATGACGGCTTCGGTGACTTCTTCGCCCAGGTAGTCCTCGGCGGTCTTCTTCATCTTGCGCAGCACTTCGGCGCTGATCTGCGGCGGCGCGAACTTCTTGCCACGCACTTCCACCCAGGCGTCGCCGTTGTCGGCCGCAGCAATCTTGTAGGGCATCAGGTCGATGTCCTTCTGCACTTCCTTCTCGGCGAACTTGCGGCCGATCAGGCGCTTCACGGCATACAGCGTGTTGCGCGGGTTCGTCACCGACTGGCGCTTGGCGGCAGCGCCGACCAGCACTTCGCCGTCTTCCTGGTAGGCCACGATGGACGGCGTGGTGCGCGCACCCTCGCTGTTCTCGATGACCTTGGTGGTGTTGCCTTCCATGATGGCCACGCACGAATTGGTGGTGCCCAGGTCGATACCGATGATCTTGCCCATGTCGTCTTGCTCCTGAGGAGTGATTTGCTGTTCTATGAATTGCGGCTGGCTGGCCCGCTTTCAAGGCCTGCCAGCGTGGAAGGGTTTGTGGCCCGTGCCTACTTGGGCGCGGCCACCGTCACCAGGGCCGGCCGCAGCACGCGGTCGGCGATGAGGTAGCCCTTCTGCAGTACGGCCACGACGGTGTTGGCGTCCTGCTCGGCTGGCACCATGCTGATGGCCTGGTGTTGGTGCGGGTCGAACTTGGTGCCAGCCGGCGGCGCGATGGCCATCACCTTGTTGCGCTCCAGCGCGGCATTCAACTGGCGCAGCGTGGCATGCACGCCTTCGAGCATCTGCTCGGGCGTGGCGGCCTGCAGGGCGATGGCGGCTTCCAGGCTGTCCTTCACGGGCAGCAGGCTGTCGGCAAAGGACTCGATGGCGAACTTGCGCGCCTTGCTCATCTCTTCGTCGGCCCGGCGGCGGGTGTTCTCCGCCTCGGCCTTGGCGCGCAGGAAGGCGTCGGCGACCTCGGTGTGCTTGGCCTGGAGTTCGGCGTAGCGCGCCTCCAGAGTGAGTTCGTGGACTTCGGCGGCTTGGGCCGGGGCGGCATCCGCTGGATCCGGCGCTGCTTCTGAGGGGGTGTTGTTCTCGTTCATGGGTCGACAAAATATGTACTTAGGAGATATGGGGCCGCCCGGGACCGCTTCAAGAGTGGAAAGTTCAACCCCGTGTGGCACGGCTTTGTGGGCCGGGCGCGCCGCCGTCCTACTTGACCAGGTCGTCGCTGCTTGCGCTCCAGCGGTTCCACTCGGCCAATTGGCGCCTGTCGCGCTTGGTCGGTCGGCCCTCGGCCAGGCTGTCTGCCGGTTCCACGCCCATGCGGCGGCGGTCCGCGGCGGCCGCGCGCGCGGCCAGGCTGTCGGCCGTTTCGGCGTAGAGCAGTTGCGCAACCGGCGCCGGGCCACGCTGGGCGCTGACGCCGCGCACCTCCAGCGTGCGCTGCACAGGGCCCTGGCGAAGCAGCAGCAGGTCGCCTGCCCGCACCTCGCGTGCCGGCTTGGCCGCCAGCCCGTTCACCGACACGCGACCCATCGTGACCTCGGCCGCCGCCAGCGAGCGGGTCTTGTACAGGCGCGCAGCCCAGAGCCACTTGTCCAGTCGCATGCGGCCGGGTGTGGTGGGCTCAGTGGTCACGGGTGGCGTGGGGCGGTGATTGCTTCCGTTCAGATTATCCGCGCGCCGATGTCATGGTTTCCCCGGTGCGATCGGCCACTTCAACGGGCCCTTATGGCGGGAAAATCTCAGCGTCAAGCACCCCTACAGATGGAGACTCTCTCAATGCGCCGTGATCACTTTCTCAAGTCCTTGGCTGCGCTGGCAGTTGCCGGTGTCGTGCCCCTGCCGGCCTGGGCTTCTGTCAACCTGAAGATGATGGTCCCGGCCAACCCGGGCGGCGGCTGGGACACCACCGCCCGCGCTCTGGGCAAGGCCTTGCAAGAGGCTGGTGCGGCGGCGTCGGTGCAGTACGAAAACAAGGGCGGCGCGGCCGGCGCGCTGGGCCTGGCGCAATTCGTGAACGCCTCCAAGGGCGACGGCAACGCCATGATGACCATGGGCGCGGTGATGCTGGGCGGCATCATCACCGGCAAGCCGCCGGTCAACGTGACCCAGGCCACCCCGCTGGCGCGCTTGACCAGCGAGTACAACGTGTTCGTGGTGCCCGAGGCGTCGCCCTTCAAGACCATGAAGGACGTGGTCGAGCAGCTCAAGAAGGACCCCGGCAGCGTGAAGTGGGGCGGCGGTTCGCGCGGGTCCACCGAGCACATTGCCGCAGCCATGCTGGCACGCGAAGTCGGTGTTGACGCGACCAAGGTCAACTACGTGCCTTTCCGTGGCGGTGGCGAGGCCACGGCAGCCATTCTGGGCAACAACGTCAGCGTCGGTGGCAGCGGCTACAGCGAATTCCAGCAGTACATCGAGACCGGGAAGATGCGGGCGATTGCCGTCACCTCGGCCACCCGGCTCAAGGGCATCAACATTCCCACGATGAAAGAGCAGGGCTACAACGTCGAGATCGGCAACTGGCGCGGCATCTACGGTGCGCCCGGCATCACGCCGGCGCAGAGCAAGGTGCTGATCGACATGATCGTCAAGGCCACCAAGACCAAGTCGTGGACTGAATCGCTGGAAAAGAACAACTGGACCCCGGCGCTGATGACCGGCAAGGACTTCGAGGAGTTTGTTGACCGTGAGTTCGCCTCGCTGCGTGCCACCATGGTCAAGGCAGGAATGATTTGAAGGCCCCACCGGCACGATGACCAGAACAAGCGGGGGCCGATGTGCCCCCGCGCTGCATTTCGAGGAGACCATCACCATGGCAGACAGTTCATCGGCGGCCCTGCCGCAGACGCTCATTGGCGCCGGCGCGCTGGCGCTGGGCGCCTTGCTTGCTTACGGCGCGACCTTCATCTCGTCGGAGGCCGGGTATGCAGGCGTCGGTCCGAACTTTCTGCCCTGGGTGGTGGCCGCCGTGCTGTTGCTGTGTGGAGGGTGGCTGATCTTTGAGGCACGGACAGGCGGCTTCCGCCAAATGGACGAAGCCTCGGGCGCCGAGCGCGCCGACGGTGGCGCCTTCGTCTGGGTGGCAGCCGGCGTGCTGGCCAACGCCGCGCTGTTGACGACCCTGGGTTTCATTCTGAGCTGCACGCTGTGCTTCATGCTGGCGGTGCGGGGCCTGCGCAAGTCTGAAGGCAAGGCCCATGGTGGCATGCGCGGTCTGGTGCTGGACTTCGTGACCGGTTTTCTCATCGCTGCGCCAGCGTTCTGGTTGTTCACCAAGTTGCTCGGCATCAACCTGCCTGGGTTGACCAACACCGGGTGGCTTTGATGGATATCTGGACCAACCTCCTTAACGGTTTTGCCACGGCGGGCACGCCGATCAACCTGCTGTGGGCCTTTGTCGGCTGTGCCCTGGGCACGGCCATTGGCGTGCTGCCAGGCATCGGCCCGGCGGTCACGGTGGCCATGCTGCTGCCCATCACGGCACAGGTCGAACCCACGGCCTCGATGATTTTCTTCGCCGGCATCTACTACGGCGCCATGTACGGCGGCTCGACGACCTCCATCCTGCTCAACACGCCAGGTGAAACGGGCACCATGGTGACGGCGCTGGAAGGCTTCAAGATGGCCAAGAACGGCCGCGCCGGCGCGGCGCTGGCCACCTCGGCCATTGGTTCCTTCGTGGCCGGCACGATTGCGACCGTGCTGGTGACGCTGTTCGCACCCATCGTGGCCACCTACGCCGTCAAGCTCGGTCCGCCCGAGTACTTCATGCTGATGCTGCTGGCCTTCACCACCGTGAGCGCGGTGCTCGGCAAGAGCACCTTGCGCGGCATGACGGCGCTGTTCATCGGCCTGGCCATCGGGCTGGTCGGGCTGGACCAGATCACCGCCCAGGTGCGTTACACCGCTGGCGTGCCGGAGTTCATGGACGGCATCGAGGTGGTGCTCGTGGCCGTGGGCCTGTTTGCCGTCGGCGAGTGTTTGTACACGGTGCTCTACGAAGGCCGTGTCGAACAGCAGATGAACCGCATGGGCAGCGTGCACATGACGCGCACCGAGTGGAAGCGTTCGTGGCCGGCCTGGTTGCGCGGCACCTTCATCGGCTTCCCGTTCGGCACCATCCCGGCCGGGGGCTCGGAGATTCCCACCTTCCTGAGCTACGGTGTGGAACGCAAGCTCAGCAAGCACAAGGAAGAGTTCGGCACCACGGGCGCCATCGAAGGCGTGGCCGGGCCCGAGGCAGCCAACAACGCCGCGGTGACCGCCACCCTGGTGCCGCTGCTGACGCTGGGCATCCCGACCTCGGTGACAGCCGCCATCCTGCTGAGCGCGCTGCAGAACTACGGCATCAACGCCGGACCACAGTTGTTCCAGACCTCCGCCGCGCTGGTCTGGGCGCTGATTGCCAGCTTGTACATCGGCAACGTGATGCTGCTGGTGCTGAACCTGCCGCTGGTGGGCATGTGGGTCAAGTTGCTGAAGATCCCCCGGCCGCAGCTCTACGCCGGCATCCTCATTTTCGCCACCGTTGGCGTGTACGGCATGCGGCAAAGCGCCTTCGATCTGTTCCTGATGTTCTTTATTGGACTGATGGGCGTGTTGATGCGCCGCTTCGACTTCCCCACCGCACCGGTCATCGTGGGCATGATCCTGGGCCCCATGGCCGAGGCGCAGATGCGCAATGCGCTGTCGATCGGCGAAGGGAAGTGGGGCGTGTTCATCGAGCGCCCGATGTCGGCCACGCTGCTGGCCATCGTGGTGGCCGTGCTGGTGTTGCCGCGCTTCATGGCTTGGCGCAAGAGGCAGCGCAGCGCCTGAAAACCGGCGGGCTGCGTCGGCGGCTTCAGTCGGTGGCGCCCATCGCCAGCGCGCGTTCGCGCTGGGCGGCGGCTTCGGCCTCGTTGTAGCTGGCGCCGCGCGTGTCCCAGCCTTGCATGTGGCGTTCGGCCAGGGTGGTCAGGGCATCGATCCAGGCGGGGCTGTCGTTCATGCAGGCGATGTAGCGGAATTCCTTGCCGCCGGCCTCGATGAAGGCATCGCGCGCTTCCTGGGCGATCTCTTCCAGGGTTTCCAGGCAGTCGGCCACGAAGCCCGGGCACATCACATCCACGCTGCCGACCCCTTGGGCTGCCAGCTTGCACAGCGTGGGTTCCGTGTACGGCTCCAGCCACTTGGCCTTGCCGAAGCGGCTCTGGAAGGTGACCAGGATGTGGTCGGGATCGGTACCCAGTGCGGCGGCCAGCAGGCGCGCCGTCTTGTGGCATTGGCAGTGGTAGGGGTCGCCCAGCAGCAAGGACCGGTGCGGCACGCCGTGGAAGCTGAGCACCAGCTTGTCGGCGCGGCCGACTGCCTGCCAGTGCGATTGCACCCGTTCGGCCAGGGCTGCGATGTAGCCGGGGTCGTCGTGGTACTCGGCGACGAACCGCAGTTCGGGCATGCGGCGTGCGGTGCAGGCCCAGGCCAGCACGCGGTCGCTGATGCTGGCGGTGGTGGCGGCCGCGTACTGCGGGTACAGCGGCAGCACCAGCACACGGGTGGCGCCGTCGGCGCGCAGGGCGTCGAGCACCGCGGGCAGGCCGGGGTTGCCGTAGCGCATGGCGTAGCGCACCAGCACGTCGTGGCCGCGGGCCTGCAGTTGTTCGGCCACGGCCAGGGTCTGGCGTTGCGTCCACACGGCCAGCGGCGAGCCCGCGGGCATCCACACGCTGGCGTACTTGGCGGCCGACTTGGCCGGGCGTGTACGCAGGATGATGCCGTGCAGGATGGGCCACCACACCAGGCGGGGGATCTCCACCACGCGCGGGTCGCTCAGGAACTCGGCCAGGTAGCGGCGCAGGGCCGGCGCGCTGGGCTCGTCTGGCGTGCCCAGGTTTACCACCAGCAGCGCGGTGCGCGGGCGTTGGCCGTGACGGTAGGCCGCCTCGGGTGCAAACGTCATGGCCGGGTCCTGCTCAAGCCGGTCGAGGAGGCCTGCTTGGCGTGCGGCGGGCAGGGGCGGGCATCGGCCATGCAGCGTGCATGCATGGCTTAGCGCAGGTCCAGGCCGAACTGCGGCTGGGTGTCGGCGAAGCGCAGCACCTCGAAGCTGACACAGGCCGAGTTCGGGTCCGTGGGCGAACCGCCCAGTCCGATCGAGCCACTGCCGTGCAGCGTGCAATTGCCCCGGCGGAGGCTGACGATTTCACCTTCGCTGAAGCGCACATAAGTGCCGTTGTAGCTGAGGTCGCTGAGCTGGAAGCTGCCGCCATGCCAGTCGACGCGGGCGTGCGAGCGCGATACGCGTGAGTCGTCGACGCAGAAGGTGGCCTGCGGGCTGCGGCCCAGCACCACGGGCATCTGGGCGTTGGCAAACATGCGGTTCATGTCTACCCACATCAGGCGCAAGCCGTCGGGTTCTAGCACCGAGGCGACATCGCCGAACTGGGTCACGGCCTGGTCATTGAAGCGCTTGCCGCCCATCACGTGCACGTGTACCGGCTCGACACGGCCGCGCAGCACCAGGCGGTCCAGACTGCGAAAGTGTCCGCGCAGAACCGCTGGCAGACCGTGCAGGACTTCGGCGGTGACCAGGGTCTCGTTGTCGCCAGCGTGGTCGAGCAAGCGCGCGGCGACGTTGACGGCGTCACCAAAACAATCGCCCGACATCTCCACCACCTCGCCGCGCGCCATGCCCACCTGAAGGCGCAGGGCGCGCAGGCCGGAAGAGGCGCCACGTTCCTGGCCGCGCGAGACGATGCTGTCCAACACATCGTGCATCTGCGCGGCGCTGTTCAGTGCCGACGTGGCGTCGCCGAAGACCGCCATCAAGCCATCGCCCAGGGTCTTCACCACATGGCCACCATGCCCCGTGACCGGAGCGCCCAGGGCATTGATGCAGTGGGTGACGACCGAAGTCGCCTCAGCGTTGCCCAAAGTCTCGAAGAGGGCGGTGCTGCCGCGCAAGTCGGCGAACACCACGGTACGGTCGGAGATCCTGGTCATGTCGCACGAAAGTGTAGCCGCCGCTGCACGCCGGGAGGGCTGAAGCCCGTCCGGGTCAGAGGTTGTCCAGGTAGGTGCGCAGCTTGTCCGAGCGGCTGGGGTGCTTGAGCTTGCGGATGGCCTTGGCCTCGATCTGGCGGATGCGCTCGCGCGTCACGTCGAACTGCTTGCCCACCTCTTCCAGCGTGTGGTCGGTGCTCATCTCGATGCCGAAGCGCATGCGCAGCACCTTGGCCTCGCGCGGAGTCAGGCTGTCCAGGATGTCCTTCACCACGTCGCGCAGGCCGGCCTGCATGGCGGCCTCGATGGGCGCCGTGTTGTTGGTGTCCTCGATGAAGTCGCCCAGGTGGCTGTCGTCGTCGTCGCCGATCGGCGTTTCCATGGAGATCGGCTCTTTCGCGATCTTCATGATCTTGCGGATCTTGTCCTCCGGGATCTCCATCTTCTCGGCCAGCGTCGGCGCGTCGGGCTCGTAGCCGAACTCCTGCAGGTGCTGGCGCGAGATGCGGTTCATCTTGTTGATCGTCTCGATCATGTGAACCGGGATGCGGATGGTGCGGGCCTGGTCGGCAATGCTCCTCGTGATCGCCTGGCGGATCCACCAGGTGGCGTAGGTCGAG
>JANNWL010000171.1:0-3400 GCA_031414735.1 Burkholderiales bacterium
CGCACTGTTGAGCATCCAGATCGCCGGCCAGCTGCCCTTGCCACAGGCCAGCTTCGCCCGGACCTCGAAGAAGCCGTAGGTCCACTCGGCGCGGCCCCGGGTCAACAAGCGCGACGAGGTGTAGCGCTGGCGGCCCCAATCGGCCGCTTGCGACATCGATTCCTTGCGTGCCTGGATGACCAGGCGGCCGTCGCGCGCTTCAGCGTTCTCGGCGCGTGCCGGGCTGTAGTACTGCAGTTCGCGGTTGTGCCAGCCCTGCTTGTTCATGCCCGTGTCGTAGGCCCACTTCGAGGTGTCAGGAAGACCGCCTGCAGTGAACTCGTCGGACCAGACCAGGGCGTAGCCCGCAGGCACCGCCAACAGTTGCGCCGGGGCTGGCTGGTTGGCGACAACTACCTTGGGCGGCTCGGCCGCGCAGGCCACGAACAGCAGGGTGGTCAGACAGGCGATCAGGGGTTTCATGGCAGCCGAGGGTTGCAGGCGTTGGGGATGGACGCAGCTTCAGCGCAGCGCCCGCCGCTCGAGCAGGCGTTGTGCGTCGGCCAGCGCGGTGCGGATGCCTTTGCCTCGCTGGAGCACATTGTCCAGCTCGCTGGCCACGACCTCGCTGGCAAAACCATCCTGCTTGTGTACTGGGGTGGCGCCGATGCGGCGTGCGGCGGCGCGCCAAAGCCGCCGCGCCGCTTGGCCACCAAGAAACGGCACGGGTTCGTCGAAGAACGGGTCAGCATGGGTTTGCAGCAGCGCGGGGAATGCGTCGTAGGACTTGAATGCCTGCAGCTGGCGAGCGGGGTCGAGTGTCAGCATCTGGATGAACTCCCAGGCCAGGGCCTTTCGGTCGGGCGCTGCCAGGCGTGGCATGGCGTAGAAAGCACCCCCATAGGCCACATGGGCACCTGCGGGCAGCTGCGCCGCGCGCCACAGCCCACGGGTCTGGGGGGCTACCCAGTGGCTTAGCGCGCCGACCATCCAGGCACCGGTCAATTCGGTGGCCAGGGTGCCCCGCTTGAAGCCTTCCACCCATTGGTTGGACCACGGACTGACACGGGCATCAAATTTCAGTTGTCGGGCTGTTCGGGCCAGCTCGAAGGCACGCACAAAGCGACCGGTCCCGACGAGCACACGCGAGTCCTGGTCGAAGTAGAGCCCTTCACCGGGCTGCAGGCCCGTCCGGACCACGATATTGGCAATCTGTCCTGCGTCCGACAGGAGGTAGGCGCCCGTGGCGGCCTTGATGCGCGCGCCGGCCTGCAGATAGCTGCTCCACGACGGCGCCAGATCCTCTTCCGACACGCCGGCGCGCGCCAGGATGTCGGCGCGGTACAGCAGCGTGCCCGGCCCGATGTCGGCCGGACACGCCACCACGGCCCCGCTGCGTGCCACCGCCTGGTCATAGGCATAGGGCACCAGACGCGGACGCAGGCGGTCCAAGCGGTAGGGTTCAAGCGCCAGGTCCTGCAGACCATTTCCCCGCGCGAAACGCCCCAGGTAGTCGGCTGCCACCGCCACCACGTCGGGCAGCAGACTCGCGGTTGACAGGGCGGTGGTCACGGCGGTGTGGTGGTCGCCGTATTCGCGGGTCAGGATCACGACATCGACGTCGGGATGGCGCTGTCGCCACTGCGGCAAGACGGCCTTGGCGCCGATGTCCAGCCCCGGCCAGGTCGCCACGTTCAGCGCCGTTCGCGCTGCGCCGCGCGCCGGCCAGGCAGCGAGCGCGCCGCAGGCCAGCAGGGCCCGCCGTGTCGGCCCGAGCCCGGGCCAGGGCCCCTTCACGGGCGCGCGCTGGTCACGCCACCGGCGCGTGCTGCTGCGCACGGCAATAGCTGTCGACGTAGGTCTGGTGCGCGGGCAGTTGCTGCAGTGTCTTGTCGACCAGGGCCTGGATGCCGTTCAGGAAGCCCGACAACTCGGCGTCACCCATCAGGTCGGCCACCGGGTGGTGGGCCTGCGGCAGGAGGCCCTGGCCCAGCATGACCTGGATCCAGGAGTTCTCGGCGAACAGCTCGTTGCCGTTGCGGAACACGCGTGCCGACTCGCGGAACAGCTCGATGCGGTGGCGCAAGCTGGCGGGGATGTCCATGGCCTGGCAGCCGCGCCAGAACTGCGAGTCGTTGCGGTTCGTGACGTGGTAATGCAGCACGATGAAGTCGCGGATGTGTTCGATCTCGTGGCGCGCCTGCTGGTTGTATTCGGCGACGTCGGCCGGGCTGATACCGCCAGAAGGAAACATCTGCATCAGGCGCACGATGCCGCGCTGGATGAGGTGGATGCTGGTGGATTCCAGCGGCTCGATGAAGCCGCTGGACAGGCCGATGGCCACGCAGTTGCCGCGCCAGGTCTCAACGCGCTGCCCGGGCGTGAACTTGATGACCCGCGGCTGCGTCAACGTCGGGCCGACTACCTTGCTCAGGAGCAAAGGCTTGGCCTGGTCGTCGCTGAGGTAACGGCTGCAGTAGACCAGCCCATTGCCCACCCGGTGCTGCAGCGGGATGCGCCATTGCCAGCCGGCTTCATGCGCGATGGACCGGGTGTAGGGCACCGCCGGACCGACGGATTCGGTCTGCACCGCCACCGCGCTGTCGCAGTGCAGCCAGTGCGACCAGTCCTCGTACGGCACACCCAGCGTCTCGCCGATCAACAGGCCTCGGAAGCCGGTGCAGTCGATGAACAGGTCGCCTTCCAACACGACGCCGGAGTCGAGGCGGATGGACTGGATGTCGTTGTTCGTCAAGTCGGCCTGCACCGCCACGATCTTGCCTTCCACACGCTGCACGCCCAGCCGTTCGCTGAAGCGCCGCAGGAACTTGGCGTACAGGCTGGCGTCCAGGTGGAAGGCGTAGTTCATGCCGCTGCGCGGCAGGTGCGCGAAGCGGTCTTGCTGCGCGGCCTTGAGCTCCAGGCAGTAGTCGCCATAGTCGCCGGCCAGTTGGCGCTGTCGGCCCTTGAGCCAGAAATGCTGGAAGCCGGCGGTCCAGTGGTCCTTGCCGGTCAGGCCGAAGGAATGAATGTAGTCCTGGCCCACGTCACGCCAGTTCTCGAAGCTGATGCCCAGCTTGAAGGTGGCCTGGGTGGCGGCCATGAACTCCTGCTCGTTGATGTCGAGCAGCTGGTGAAAGGTCAGCAGCGTCGGGATGGTGGCCTCACCCACGCCGACGGTGCCGATCTCGTCGGACTCCACCAGCTTGATGTCCAGCGCCTTGCCCAGCACCTTGGACAGGCAGGCCGCCACCATCCAGCCGGCCGTGCCGCCGCCGGCGACGACGACACGCTTGACGGGTCGGCGCGGTCCTGGGTTCTGTGCATCTGCGTTCATGGGAAGCCTTCAGCGGTTGAGTTTCTTGAGCAGCCGGGCGCGCAGCATGCGCTGGCTGTGGTCGTCCAGCGGCGCCAGCACGCC
>JANNWL010000172.1:0-7564 GCA_031414735.1 Burkholderiales bacterium
GTGGATCAACCTCATCACGGACTCGGCGCCCGCGCTGGCGATGGGTGTGGACCCGGCCACCGACGACCTGATGGCGCGCAAGCCGCGGCATGTGGACGAGCGCCTGATCGATGCGCGCATGTGGTCCAGCGTGATCCAGACTGGCGTCGTGATCGCCGTGGTGAGCTTGCTGACGATGGACTTCTACCTGCCGGGCGGGTTGATCCAGGGCACGGGCGACCTGACCACGGCCCGCACGGCAGGATTCACGACGCTGGTGTTCACCAGCCTGTTCACCTGCTTCACCGCGCGCTCGGACACCACCAGCGCCTTCAGCCATCTCTTCGTCAACCCATGGCTGTGGGGTGCCGTCGCTCTGTCGCTGAGCTTGCAGGTGGCCGTCGTCCACGTCCCGTTCCTGAACATCGCCTTCGGCACGGCGCCGCTGGCGCCGGGCCAGTGGCTGGTGTGCGCGGCGATGGCCAGCGGGGTGCTGATCTACAGCGAAGGACAAAAGCTGCTCAGGCGCCGCCGGGGTCGATGAAGGATGCTCCTCAACCTTGTGGCGGACATCGCCAAGATGAGCCTTTTCATCGCTTGCGCTTATGCGTTGCTGGGTGCCTATGCGCGGAGGCAAAGGCCGCAATGGACCGAGCCTCTGACGAAGCGCCGCTTGGCCGTCCTGGGACTGCTGACCGTGGCCGTAGGTGGGATCAAGCTCATCGAGGATGTGGTCGCGAAAGAGTCCGGGCCCGTTGACGAGGCCATCCTGTGGTTTGTTCGGGAGCATGTGCCCGCCGCGCTGAACGGCTTCTTCGCCGCGTTCACTCTCAGCGGGTCAGCGCGGTTTCTGGTGCCAGTCGCAGTCGTGGCCGCCGTGGCACTGTTCGTCGCCCGGCGTCGTTTCGAGGCCGTGCTCGTTGGCGCATCGCCGATCGCGGCAACGCTCGTCGTCTGGGGCATGAAAGCCATCGTTGGCCGGGCCCGCCCGGCACTGTGGGATGCGCAGTGGTACTGGGGTTCCAGCTTTCCCAGTGGGCACACCCTCACGACCGCAGCGTTTTCCACCGCTGCCGCGTTGTGCGTGGCGCGGCTCTGGCCCCGAGCCGGGAGCCTGGCAATGTTGCTTGCTGTGACGTGGACAGGCCTGGTCGCCGTTTCTCGTCTTGTACTCGGTGTCCACTGGCCGTCGGACGTGCTGGCGGCCATGTGCATCGGGACCTTCATTCCCCTGCTGATCAGCGTGGCCAACGACCTGCGTCATCGGCGAGCCCGGAACGAGGGCGTGCCCTGACACTTCGGCGGTCAATACCGGCGCGATTCGAACAGCACTTCAGGGTCGTTGTTGGCAGCGCCATCGAGCAGTGTTGCCGGGCGACCCAGTAGGTGTCGGTCGAAGAACGCCAGCGAATACGCATTGACGATGTCGTGCGCCCGCCGTGCACCGATAGGCCCGGCAAGGCCCAGCCACGGTGCCAGTGGTGTCCAGATCGCTGCATCAGTGAAATTGCTGTGGAACATGCCGGGCACCCGCACGAAGTACCCGGCGCCGGACAAACCTTCGTATACGGCGCGCATGCTGGTCTGGTGGGCCTCGATCTCTGCCTCGGGCCATCCGCCCGAGCGTTGCCGCTCCAGCCGCATGCTGGCGGCGTCGCGCGTGATCCACATGCCGGGCTGCTGCAGGCCCGCCTTGACCACGCCGGTGGACATCGGAGCGTCCATCACGAGACAGGCGCGCAGGCGTGCATCAACGTGGCACGCCTGTCCGGCCACGATGCCGCCGAGTGAGACCCCGAAGACGCCGACCCGCTTCAGGTCCAGCTTGCCCGTAAGCACGCCATTCGGGTCCGCCAGGTTCAGAGCGGCAAGCTGGTCCAGCGTAAAGCTCACATCCTGCGCAAGGTACGGGATGATGCTGTTGTCAGGCAACGTGCTGCCGTTCGGCAGCAGCACGCCCGTCGCCGGGGAATTCGTCTGGAGCGGCATGTAACTCGGGCGCACCATCGCATGGAACTGCGGCACTGTCAGCCCGAGGGCATGGCGGCCGTCGGGGAACACGACTGCCGCGGCAGCGCCTGGCTGGTCGATGGCGACGACGATGTAGCCGTGTGACACCAGATGCCCGACCTGGAACGTGTTCATCTGTCGAAAGCCGGTGGCGCCTTCGAGAAACAGCAGCACCCGGTAGCGAGCTTGATCTGCTGCCGCAGCGGCCGATGAACGTGCGTTGGTGGTGACGTACTTGAAGTGTCCAAAGAGGAACGCGGGCTTGTCCTGCAGGCGCGCAAAGGCAGACGTGACGGTGTCGGCGTTCACCATGTAGGTGGATCGCTGCGCTGACGGATTGGCCTGCGCCGGGTACCACACCTGCACCATCAGTTGCCGGCGTTCCTTGGGATCGGCGGTGAAAGCTTCGGCACGCGAGCCATCGACCCAGTGATAGGTCAAGGTGCCGATCGCGTACGGGCCGCTCGGTTCCGAAAAGCGAAACACCGGGACCATCATCGGCAGCGCGGCGGCGATCGCCAGCCCCAGAGCACCCAGCGTGATGACTACGGCGGCAGCGGTCGGATGTGGCCGTGTCCACCCGTCGGGTCCGCCCATCGACGCAGCGTTCTGCACCAGCCAGGCGGGCAAGAAGAGCATCGTCAACGCAGAGGCCGGGAACATTTGCCAGCGCGGGCCTTCCGCCAGACATTGCGCGGCGGCCACCATCAATGCCACCAAGGCCACCAAGGCGATGACTGGCGAACCGAGCATCCGACGCCTGCCGTACACCTGTCGAATCGACAAGAAGAGGAAGGCCAGCAACAACAGACTCTCCCAGGTTCTCATCGTTCGCTCGGGCTGGCGCTGTGGTGCCGCGCCAGCGTCTGGGGTCCCCAGACAACGGTGACCGTGACGGCAATGGCCGCCATCACCAGGCCGCCAAGGCGCATATCGAAGTGGGAGCCGTCAACCGGGAACAGCATCCAGGCAGTGTTCAGCGTGGCGTGAAACAGAGCCACCGCAAACACGCTTTTGCCTGTGTTGTTGTAGAGCCAGACAATCAGGATGCGCGCCGCCACGGCGTAGAGGCACCACCACGCAATCCAGCTCGGCGACCGCTGCACCAGGAGCAGCGGCACGATGTGCCAGAGGACACCCACGAGCCCCAGGAGGAGGCCCGTCTGCAGCGCGCTCCATCGATCCTGCATCGGGTCGGTGATGTATCCCGACCAGCCCAGTTCTTCGCCCAATGCTGCGACGAAAAAGCCCAAGAACATCAGCGGCGCTGCGAATACCCCGATCTGCGGTGCCGGCAGTGGCATGTCCATCCAGCGCATCAGCCCGTACACGGCCACGTTGACGCCGGCCATCAGGAGCAGGATGGGTGCGTACCAGCGCTTCGCACGGATGCGCTTGAAGTCGAAGGACCTTCGCAACAACTCGGTCGCGCCCGAAGCGCCACTTTCTCGGTGAACGAGCATCAGCGCGGCGACCATGGGGCACAAGGCCATGAGCGCACTCACCGAGAGCCCGGGCATCAACTGCAGGTCGGTCACAGCGCCGATCAACCAGAACGGAACGGAAAGTGCGAAGCCGAGCAGGAAGAACTTCAGCGGGGACCTGCTCAACGGTGTACGCCAAGCCAGCAGCGGATGGCGACGCAGCCAGGGCTCGAAGTTCATGGTCGGCCGAGCGAGTGGATCAGCTGGACGATCTCTGCCGTCACTTCGTCGTCGTGCCCGACCCAGGTGTGCCCGCCTTCATCGAAGCCGATGAACTTGGCACCGGCAATCAGGTTGGCGGTGTACTTCGCGCTGGCATAGGTGCCGTAGCGGTCATCGCGGGCGCTGATGACGAGCGTCGGCAGGTGGATGGACTGCAGTGGTGAGGGTGTCAGCTGTTTGCCCGCCGCCGTGTCGCTGATCAAGCCTGCGGCACGGGCGGACACGGGCAAGATGTGGTCGAGCATCGCGTTCACCCGAGCTTGCTCCCGCGCGCTGGCAGTGGTCAACAACCCGGGTGGCGTCGCCAGCACGACCTTGATGACTTGGTCGCGCGCGACGTGAAGAGCGGCCCAGAACAGGAAGTCGGAGCCGATCAGCCGCATCATCGTGTTCTCGACCCAGGCTGGCATCGGTTCTGCCGAGTCGGCCTGCGTCGGGGGCTTGTAGGTCAGCGGCACCAGCAGCACCAGAGCGCTGGTGCGTTCGGGGTGGCGAATGGCCATCTGCAGCGCAGAGGGTGCGCCGGCAGAACCACCCATGATGGCGGACCGCCGGATGCCCAGCGCGTCGAGCAAGCACACATGCGCGTCGGCCTGCGCAGCCGCTGAGGCGTCGGCAGGCATGGGCGTGCGCAGGTAGCCGAAGCGCGACATCGCGATCACCCGGATGCCTTGTGTCGCCAGAGCGCCTGCGAATGCCATGCCCTGGTCATGTCCACCGCCGCTGCCGTGTACGGCCAGCAAGGGAATGCCCGTTCCGGCCTCCTGGTACTCGATCGGGCCGCAGCTTGTTGCGATCAGCATGCTGCCCTGCGCGGCATGGGCGCGGGCCCGCTGCATGTCGCGGCTGAAGAGCCATCCGGTCAGGACGGCCACGCCGACAAGTGCCAGGGCCAGGGCCATCAGGACCTTGCCGCCACGACGCGTGGCGGGCCTCACGGCAAGAACTCGTAGCTCAACTGCCTGACGTGCCCGACGAAGTACACCTTGCGCCCGCCAGGCCGCATCCAGGCGGCCTCACCCGTCATCGGAAGCAGCATGCCGTCTTGCGGCTGGTAGTCGGACAAGGCGCAGTCCCAAGGCAGCATGACCATGTCCTTGCCCACCCCGGCGCCGCGCGACTCGGCGCGTACCGAGGCGATCAAGCCGGCTTCGTTGAAGCTGAACAGCAGGGTCAAGGTGATCGGGTCATCCACGATGGTGGCCTTGGCCGAAGTGTCGCCCGCCGCCTGCCAGCGCACGCCCTGGCTGGGCAACAGCGCGGTGGGGTACCACGCTGCTTCGGCAAAGTAGCGCATGAACTCGCCGCGCGCCAGCGCGCCGCCACCGTGTGCGTCGGCCACTGTGAACAGACCGAGCAGCTTGGCAATCAACTGCCCCTGGCCTGCGACGTAGCTGTCCACGACGCGTGCGGGCACACCGGGGAACATGGCCACCTGGGCGTTCCACAAGAAGCCTGGCCGTGAACCGGCCACCGAGGTGACGACCCGCTGATGCGATGTGAACGGCTTCCATTGTTCAGCGCTTGCCGACAAATTGATCGTGCCGGCCAATTCAATGCTGGCCGCAGCAATGATCGGCTGTCCGTCCGTCAGCACCGCGCGGAAGTAGCGTTGAACGGGTGCGGGCAGGCCTTCGAGCTCGCTGACGTGGTAGCGCCCGTCGAAGCGCGCCTGAGACGGCTGTCCGCCTTGGGCCGGGCGTTGAACATTCCCGCGGCCCGACTCGAGCTGGCGCGTGTGCGTGCTGATCAACTCGGCCCAGCGGCTGGCGCCGACCGTCCTCAATCCAAGCGCAATGACGACCAGCGCGCCCAGCACCCCACCGAGCCACAGCAGCGCAGTCATTCGAGTTCCTTGGGTTCTGGGCCCACGCGTCGTCACACCAGCACAGCTTGAACCGGCCGACGCAGCGACGGGGGTAGAGTTGCGCCGCGACCAAAGCGAACCACCAGGTCGGGACGTTGCCCCACCAGCCCCATCGCAGAGGCAAACAGCGGCCGCACCGAGGGCACTTCGACGGGCTGGTTGAGAAAGGCGTTGCGGATGCCCAGCGCCGTGGCTTGCAACGCAAAGCGCTCGTAGCAGCGACCTACTTTGACCCAATGCGCCTTGTCGGCCGCCTGGCCGACGAACACCGCAATGCCTGCGGAGCTGCGGATCTGTCGCGCGTACTTGTCGTTCTCGCTGCTCGGCGTGAAGAACCAGCCAAAGGCCAGATCGCCAACCCAGGTCGGGATCGACGGGCTGCCCGACGACACGCTGTACAGGCCGTCCCTGGTGCGAGCCGCATCGGTGCCATTGAAACGGATCCAAGCCTTCAGTTCCTTGACGAATGCCGGGTCCGCCATCTGGGCGGTGTTGCCTTGAACCACATGGTCGAGCACCTGTTCCATCGCGCTGCGTTCGGTGAGCAACAGCACGCGCACGCCTTCGGCCGTGGCGGCACTCTCGAGCAGGCGTAACTCCTCGTTCGACAGCGGCTTGCCGTCGTAGTCGCCCCGTGTGCACTGCCGCTCAGGGATGGCCTTGAACAGCGGCGAGGCCCGGGCTGCAGTGGGTGCCAGTGTCACGCGGACGGCATCGCTCGCAGCGTCGAAACGCACCTCGCCCGCGAGGCCATGCGCCAGCGCCGCCTGCACCAGGTTTTCGGCGGCACAACCGAGCGAGACGAAGAGATGATGGTCGTCCGGATCGACCGCTGGCGTACGCCGAGACAAGTCAGGCAGGATCGTGATGGCCTTGTCAACGACTGCGAACTTCCAGCACTGGGTGTTGTGGCTGGAGGGGGCCAGTGTCGCGTAGCGCACGAGTTCCGTGCTGAGCGCTGCGCCTGCCAGGCCATCCAGCGCACCAGGGCGCCAAACCTGTCGCGCGACGGCCTCATATCCATCGGCGTCGGTGCCCGATGAGCAAGCGGACAAGGCCGCTGAGCCACCGAGGATCGCCGGTCCCCGAGTGAAGAAATGCCTGCGGGTGATGAAGCTCACAGAGCAGATCCGATCGTCATGCCATCCACATTCACCTGCAGCCACCACTCCAGCAACGCCATGTGCCACAGCTTGCTGCCCTGGATGCGCGTGAAGTGCGCCTCGGGGTCGGCCAGCAGCTTGTCGACGTAGGCGCGCTGGTACAGCCCGCGCCGGATGCAGGCATCGGACTGCAGGATGCCGCGCATCAGTTCGAGGAACGGGCCGCGCACGTGTTTCAAGGCGGGCACGGGGAAGTAGCCTTTCGGCCGGTCGATCACCGCATCCGGGATCACGCCGCGCGAGATCGCCTTGAGCGGGTATTTGCCACCTTCCTTGAGCTTGAGTTCCGGCGGCATCCTGGCCGCGAGTTCGACCAGTTCATGGTCAAGGAAGGGCACCCGTACTTCCAGGCCCCAGGCCATCGGCATGTTGTCCACGCGCTTGACGGGATCGTCGACGATCAAGGTGGTGGCGTCGAAGCGCCAGACCTCGTCGAGAAAGGTGTCGGCCTGCGGCTTGGCCAGTTCCCGGGTCACCAACTCGGTGGTGACGTCCGGCACGTGCCACGCCGGTGCAATCATTTCCAGGTACTCGGCGTGGTCGCGGTCGAAGTAGTGCCGGCTGAAGCGCTCGACCGCCGGGCCGGTTTCAGCATCCATCAACGGGTACCAGAAGTAGCCGCCGAACACTTCGTCGGCACCTTGGCCCGCCAGGACGACCTTCACCTCCTTCGACACCCGCTCGCTGAGCAGGTAGAACGCGATCACGTCGTGGCTCATCATGGGCTCGGTCATGGCTGCCACGGCTTCGGGCAAGCGTGCCAGGACCTCGCTGTCGGGGATCAGGAACTTCTGGTGGCGGGTCTTGAACCGCTCGGCAATCAGGTCCGAGAACTCGAA
>JANNWL010000173.1:0-4945 GCA_031414735.1 Burkholderiales bacterium
CTTCTTCCCGACGGGGCAGGGCAACGTCATCGGCAACCCCATCCTGCCGGTCATCAAGATCTGCGCCAACCCGCGCACGGTGCGGCTCATGAGCGAGCACATCGACGTCGATTCGTCGGGCTTGCTGCAGCGTGACATCACGCTCGACCAGGCCGGTGACATGCTGCTCGAGAACATGCTGCGCACCGCCAACGGCCGCCTGACTGCAGCCGAGGCGCTGGGCCACCGCGAGTTCGTGATGACACGCCTGTACGAGTCGGCATGAGCCGGATCGTCATCACGGAGTTCATGGACGAGCGCGCTGTGGCGCAGGTGCTTGCTGTCCACAGCGTGCTGTACGACCCGGCGCTGGTCGACGACGTGCCGCGCTTGATGGCGGAGGCAGCGAACGCCGACGTGCTGGTGGTGCGCAACCGCACCCAGGTGCGGGGCGATCTGCTGGCCGCGTTGGCCAAGTGCCGTGTCATCGGCCGCCTGGGCGTGGGGCTGGACAACATCGACGTGCCGGCCTGCCAGGCGCGCGGCATGCAGGTCATCCCCGCCACCGGCGCCAACGCGTTGAGCGTGGCCGAATACGTGGTCGGCACCGCGCTGCTGCTGCTGCGCGGGGCATACCAATCGAGTGCGGGCGTGGCGGCGGGCACGTGGCCGCGCAACGCCCTCAGCAACGGGCGCGAGGCCGGTGGCAAGACCCTGGGCTTGATCGGCTTTGGTTCGATCGGGCAGCTCACTTCCCGCCTGGCGCGCGCGTTGGGCATGGACGTGATTGCCTTCGACGCCATGATGGACGACGGCCACCCGGCCTTTGCAGAGCACGGTGTGCGCTGTGCCGGCTTGGACGAGGTGATCCGCTCGGCGGATGTCGTCAGCCTGCACGTTCCGCTGGTCGATTCCACTCGCGGCCTGTTCGACGCCGCCCGCCTGGCCCGCATGAAGCCCGGCGCGGTGCTCATCAACACCGCCCGTGGCGGCATCGTCGATGAAGTGGCGCTGGCGGCTGCCTTGCGCAGCGGTCACCTGGGGGGCGCGGCTATCGACGTGTTCGGCACCGAGCCGTTGCCGGCGGCGCCGCACTTCGAAGGCTGCCCCAATCTCGTGCTCACGCCACACGTCGCGGGCGTGACGGCCGAGGCCAACGAGCGGGTGAGCTTCCTCATTGCCGACAAGGTGATCGAGGCGCTGAAATGAAGTTGCCACTTTCCGAAGTCGAGGCGCTAGTGGCGCACCAGCTGCAGGCCGCGGGTGCCAACGCCGCCATGGCAACGGCGACCGCGCGCGCGCTGGTGCTTGCGGAATCACAAGGCCTGGGCTCGCACGGCCTGAGCCGCGTGTCGCAGTACGCCACCCACCTGCGCAATGGCCGCGTCAACGGTGCGGCGGTGCCGCAGGTGTTGCACCGCAAGGGCGGCGCGCTGGTGATCGACGCGCAAGAGGGCCTGGCCTTTGGCGCCTGCGCGCTGGCCGTGATTGAGGCCGTGGCCGCAGCGCGCGAGCACGGCATCGCCATCGCCGGCGTGGTGCGCAGCCACCACTGCGGCGTGGTGGTGGACCACCTTCGCGCGGCGGCTGCGGCCGGCATGGTCGGCCTGGGTCTGGCCAACTCACCGGCAGCGATGCCCGCGGCGGGCGGCAAACACCCCATCTTCGGCACCAACCCGGTGGCGGCAGTGTTCCCGCGCGGTGGCGGCGCCGACGCGCTGATGATCGACCTCAGCCTGAGCGAAGTCGCCCGCGGCAAACTCATGGTGGCGGCCAAGGAAGGCCGTGCCATTCCCGAAGGCTGGGCGCTGGACGCCGCGGGCCAGCCCACCACGGACCCCCAGGCCGGCATGGCCGGGTCCATGCTTCCGATAGGCGCCGTCAGCTCACCCAAGGGCGCCATGCTGGCCCTGGTGGTGGAGCTGCTCGTCACGGCGGTCATCGGCGCGAACTTCGGCTTCGAGGCGTCGAGCTTCTTCGTCGACGAGGGCAACCGCCCTGGCATTGGCCAGGCCTTCATCGTCATCGACCCGGGTGCCCTGGCCGGCAACACCGGCTATCTGGGCCGCGTGGAAGTTCTCGTGGCGGAAATGCTCAGCGACGACGGCGTGCGCCTGCCCGGCGCCAGGCGCGAGGCCTTGCGCCTGCGAGCCGTGGCTGAAGGCCTTAACGTTGCCGACTCGATGCTCGCCAGTTGGCGGGCAACCTGATTCAAAAGCCGGAGAGACCCCCATGCGCCGCCGCGACCTCGTCAAGACCGCCCCTCTGATGCTCCTGCCCGGCCTCGCCTGGTCGCAGGACTACCCCAAGCCCGGCGCCACCGTCCGCTACGTGGTGCCTTTCCCACCAGGTGGGCTCACCGACGTGATGGCACGCCAGGTGGGTCAGCAACTGGGCGAGCGCTGGAAGGTCAACGTCGTCATCGACAACAAGCCCGGCGGCGGCGCGCAGATCGGCGCGGCCGAAGTGGCCAAGTCAGCAGGTGACGGGCAGACGCTGCTGGCCATCACCATGGCGCATGCCGCCAACGTCACCTTGTTCAAGGGCCGCGCCAACTACGACTTCCAGAAGGACCTCCGCCCCGTGGCGCTGCTGGCCGGCAGCTCCATGCTGGTGGTGGTGCCGGCGGGCAGCGCCATCAAGGACTTCGCGGACCTGATCCAGCGCGCCAAGGGCGGCAAGCTCAATGCCGGCAGCAGCGGCAACGGCACGCCGCCGCATCTGACGCTGGCGCTGTTCAACGACCTGAACAAGACCGACATCCAGCACGTGCCCTACAAGGGCGGCGCGCCGGCCATCACCGACCTCATCGGCGGGCAGTTGGACGTGATCTTCTCCAACTTCCCCGAAAGCATTGCGCACGTGAAGAGCGGCAAGCTGCGCGCCCTGGCCATCGCAAGCAGCGCGCGCCACCCCATGCTGCCTGACGTGCCCACCACTGCCGAAGCCGGTGCGCCGCAACTGTTGGTCGAAAACTGGACCGCTGTGATGGCCCCGGCCAGCACGCCCGAGGCGGTCGTGGCCAAGCTGTCTGCCGAGGTGCTGAAGATCATGGCCACGCCCGACATGGACGAGCGCGCCCGCGCGCAGGGCTTCCGCGTCGACGCGCGCGGCCCGCAGGCCTTCGGCAGCTTCCTGGGGGCCGAGATCGAGCGCTGGTCGCGCATCATCGCGGCGGCCAGGATCACGACGGAGTAGGGCGCTGCTGCCCCGTCTGCGCTGGCCGGAATTGAAGCCGGCGGCGCTGAGCGCAGGCCCGGCCTGAGCCTCACCAGCGCGGCGGCAGCTTCTTCATCAGCACGATGCGCGCACGCGTGACCTCGATGTAGCCACCGCGCGCCAGGTCCTGCAGCAGCCGGTTGACCATCGCCCGCGAAGCACCCAGGCGCTCTGCGATGCGCGCCTGGCTCAGCGGGCCGGGCACCACGCGCTGCCCGCGGTCGTCGACTGCCAACAGGTCGAACAAGCCCACCAGCCGCCCGTACACGTCCACCGAAGCCAGCCGGCCGACGGTGAGTGTCAGCGCGCGTACGCGCTGCACCAGGCGGTGGATCATCTGCAGCGCCAGGTCAGGCCGCGCTGACAGCACCTGCTCCACCTCGGCACGCGGCACGCGGGTCAGCTGGGCCCGCACGGTCACCTCGACGGTGGCGGCGCGCAGCGCGCCGCTGAGCATCAGTTCGCCGAAGAATTCCCCCGCGCCCAGGGTGTTGAGTTCCACCTGCCGCCCGCCGTCACCGGCAATCACAGCGCGCAGTTCACCTGAGTGGATGATGTACATGCAGTCGGCCACCTCGCCTTCGGTCACGACCGTCATGCCCGGCTCCCAGGTGCGCGTGTCGCCCCGCCTGGCCAGTTCGGTCAGGATGTCGTCGGGTTGTTCCAAGTTCGCGGTGTCCATTCGTGACTGCATCAGGCATGTGTTGAACAGCCGCGACTGTACCCAGGGGGCGGGCACACGTTCACTATTGAACTGGGGTGCGCAGTCCGCGCCGCGTGGCCCGACCATGCGCGCTGTGGTCAACCACAGACCGCGCAACCCGGAGTACACGCCATGTCCGACTTCTCTTCGCCTGCAGCATGCGCTGTGGTCCGTGTCGATTTGCCCAGGCTTCAGGCCACGGCGACGCGCCCGACCCCCATCGCGTGGCCGCAGCGATGGGCTGCGTGAGGTGGGCGCCATTCCGCCGCTGAACGACGTGCTGGGCTGGTCTGCCGCAGCCCTGACCCTGCTTGCCTTTTCGTGCAATGACCTGGTGCGTTTGCGTTACGTGGCGCTGGCTGCGAACGCGGCGTTCATCGCCTACGGCCTGACGGCCCAGCTGTGGCCGGTGCTGGCGCTGCACTTCGTGCTGGTGCCCGTCAATGCCTGGCGGCTGTGGCAGACGCTTCAGCTCCAAAGGGAACGCCAGGTGCAGCGGCCGGCGCCGGCCAGCCCATAGACTCGCGCCGGGTCGCGGCTGAAAGCAGCCCATCCCCGAAGCACCGCGGCAACGCGGCCCCATGAGAGTTGTCTGCCCGCGGTGGCCGGTGACGCAAAGTCAGGCCAGGCAGTACCCATGCAAGACAACGACAGCAACACAGACACCGCGACCCTGCGCGCTGCCATCGCCGCGCTGGAAACCCAACGCGCCACGCTGGGCGACACGGTGCTTGAAATGGCCACCGCCCCGCTGCGCGCCCGCCTGGCCGCCTTGCTGCGTCCGGCCGGCCTGAAGCACCGCCTGGTGACGGTGCTGTTTGCCGACGTGGTCGGCTCCACCGCCCTGGCCAACGGCATGGAAGCCGAGGACACGCTGGGCCTGCTGAGTGCAGCATTGCGGCGCATGGCAGCCCTCATCGAAGCCCACCAGGGCCGCGTGCTGCGCTTCACTGGCGACGGCGTCAAGGCCGCCTTCGGCATGGACGAGACACGTGAGGACGATGCCGAACGCGCTGTGCGCGCCGGCCTGGCCATCCTGGCGGC
>JANNWL010000174.1:0-11675 GCA_031414735.1 Burkholderiales bacterium
CAGATCGAAGCCTGGGCCGCGCAGTTGCAGGCCGGCGATTGCCCGGCGCCGGTACGCGATCAGTTGTTCAAGATCCTGTTCAAGCCGGACAAGAACGCGCCCGAGACCAAGGCCGTGGTGGAGGCCGCCAGGCGCTCGCAGCGCGCACCGCTCGAGCTGCTGAAGGCCGCGGGTGCGATCAGCAGCCCGTACCAGTTCCACTGGAAGCGCTTCCTGTTCGAGCAGTTCCCCGACCACAAGACAGGCACCGGTTTTCCGCCCGGCCTCGACGCGCCGCCGATCGACGAAGACCTGCCTTTGGCGGCCTGCCGCGCCTTCTCGATCGACGATTCGGCCACCACCGAGATCGACGACGCGCTGTCGGTGCAGGGCCTGGGCAGCGGCACGGTCACGTTCGGCATCCACATCGCGGCACCGGCCCTGGCCATCGCACCGGGCAGCGCGATCGACAAGGTCGCCGGCGAGCGCCTGTCCACCGTCTACATGCCGGGCTGGAAGCTGACCATGCTGCCCGACGCCGTGGTGCAGGCCTATACGCTGACGGAAGGCCGCGCCTGCCCTGCTGTGAGCTTGTACGTCATGATCGACGAAGCCACGCTCGAAGTGCGGGGCAGCGACACCAAACTCGAACGCGTGCCGATCGTCGCCAACCTGCGCCACGACAAGCTCGACGCCGTGATCACCGAGGCCACGCTCGAAGGCCAGGCCGCGGCCGACTACCCGTTCGCCAGCGAGCTGGCCTTCGCCTGGCGCCTGGCCCGGTCGCTGAAGGCGCAACGCGAAGTGGTGCGCGGAAAACCGGAAACCTTCAACCGGCCGGACTACAACTTCCGCCTTGAAGGCGGCGACGGAAGCGAGCCGCGCGGTGACGAAACGGTGCAGATCACGACGAGAAAGCGCGGCGCGCCGCTCGATCTGATCGTTGCCGAAGCCATGATCCTGGCCAACAGCACCTGGGGCGCCTGGCTCGCGTCCTGCGGTGTGCCCGGCATCTACCGCAGCCAGCCCAGCCTGGCCCCGGGTGTCAAGGTGCGCATGGGCGTCAAGCCGGCGCCGCATGCCGGCATGGGTGTGGCGCAGTACACCTGGGCCACGTCGCCGCTGCGGCGCTACGTCGATCTGGTCAACCAGTGGCAGATCGTGGCCTGTGCCAGGCACGGCCGCACCGCCGCACTGGCCGCGCCCTTCAAGCCGCGCGACGCATCGCTTTTTTCAGTGATCTCGGCCTTCGACGCGGCCTATGGCGCCTACGCCGACTTCCAGCACGGCATCGAGCGCTACTGGACCCTGCAATGGCTGGCGCAGCAAGGCACGACCGAACTCGACGCCAGTGTGATGAAGGACGGCCTGGTGCGTGCCGAGACGCTGCCGCTGGTCTTCCGCGTGCCGGGCACCGAGTCGCTGCCACGCGGCAGCCGGGTGCGCGCCCGCGTGGCCGGTGTCGACCTGCTGACGCTGGAACTGCACGCCACGCTGCTGGCGCGGCTGGATGCACCGGTGGCCGCGGCGGCCCAGGCCGAGGCCGACCCGGGCGACGACGAGACCGAAACGGCCGGCACGCTGACCCTGGCCATCAGCCTGGACGAGGCCGAGCCAGCCGACGCCACCGCCCCGGCGGCACCGGCCTGAACAAGGCCGCCCGGGCATGCGCTGGCGCGAATTCACCGTGCTGCAGGCCGCGCTGGGGGTGTCGGTGCTGGTGCACGCCAGCCTGCTGGCGGTGCGGTTTGTCGACCCCCAGGCGTTGCAGCGGGCCTTCAGCGACAAGCCCTTGGAAGTGATCCTTGTCAACGCACGCTCCACCACGGCGCCAGAACTGGCCCAGGCGCTGGCGCAGAACAACCTAGCCGGCGGCGGCGAGGCCACCAGCGGCCGTGCCACATCGCCCCTGCCGGCCACGGCCACGCTGGCCCCCGGTGACGCCACCGAAGACGCCAGCCGGCGCATCGAGAACCTGCAGAACGAGCAGCAGCAGTTGCTGGCGCAGATCCGCCGCGAGGTGGCTGCCCTGCCCCCGCCCGACCCCCGGCGCAACAGCAGCGGGCAGGCGGCGCGCGACCAGGACGAGCAGCGCCGCCGTTTGCTGCAGTTGTTGGCCGAGATCGAAAAGCGCGTCAACGAAGACAGCGCCGCGCCGAAAAAGCGCTACGTCAGCCCGGCCACGCGCGAAGCCGTCTACGCGATGTATTACGACGCCTTGCGCCGCCGGGTGGAGGCCCGCGGCACGCGCGACTTCCCGCAGCAGGGCGGGCAGAAGCTGTACGGCGAGCTGACCATGAATGTCACGGTCGACGCCCAGGGCCGCGTGGTCGAGGCCGAGATCGTGCGGCCGTCCAGTTCGCGCCTGCTCGACGCCAAGGCCGTCGCCATCGTGCACGCCGCCGCCCCCTTCGGCCCCTTCAGCACCGCCATGCGGACGCAGGCCGACCAGATCGTCGTGACCTCGCGCTTTCGCTTCACGCGCGAAGACGGACTGGAAACCACCTTGAGTGAACGATGAGCACCCGCAACAGCATCAACACGGGCGCCAGCCCAGACCCCACACTCGACCGCTACGCCGTTCTCGGCAACCCGGTGGCGCACAGCCGCAGCCCCTTCATCCACGCCGCTTTTGCCGCGCAGACCGGGCAGGCGCTGGAATACGGCCGGCTGCTGTGCCCGCTGGAAGGTTTCGCCGACGCGCTGCGCACTTTCGCCCAGAGCAGCGCACGGGGCTGCAATGTCACCGTGCCCTTCAAGCTGGCGGCCAGGCGCCTGGCCCAGCACGCCAGCGAGCGTGCCGTGCTGGCGGGTGCTGCCAACACCCTGAGCTTCCGCGAAGACGGCTGGCATGCCGACAACACCGACGGCGTGGGCCTGGTGCGTGACATCGAAATCAACGCCGGCGTCGCCCTGGCCGGCCAGCGTGTGCTGCTGGTCGGAGCGGGCGGGGCGGGCGCGGGCGTGCTGGGGCCATTGATCGCGGCGCGGCCGGCCTGTGTGGTGGTGGCCAACCGCACCGAAGGCAAGGCCGCCGCGCTGGTGAAACGGCACGCAGAGTGGGGCCGCCAGCATGGCGTGGCGCTGTCGGCCTGCGCGCTGGACAAGCCGGGAAGCGGCTTCGGCGTGGTGCTCAACGCCAGCGCCAGCAGCCTGGCGGGCGAGGCCGCACCCGTGCCCGCCGAGGTGCTGGCCCCGGGCGCGTTGGCGGTCGACCTGATGTACGGCCCCGCCGCCGCGCCCTTCCTGGCCTGGGCCCAGGCCGCCGGCGCGGTGCCGCGCGACGGCCTGGGCATGCTGGTGGAGCAGGCGGCCGAGGCCTTCTTCATCTGGCGCGGTGTGCGCCCACTCACGTTGCCCGTGCTGCAGGCTCTGCGTTTGCACGTCGGCACATGAAGTCCGCCCGTCACCCGGTGCTGCGCCATGCCGTGCGGCTGCTGGCGCTGCTGCTGTTGTGTGCGCTGGCGCTGCAGGGGGTGTTCCTGCTGCGCGTGGCACTGATGACGGTGGTCGACCCCCAGTCCAGCACCTTCCAGCGCAGTGAGGCCTGGCGGCTGCTGACAGCGAAGCAGCGCATCCTGTGGAGCCAGCAATGGGTCGACGGCGATGCCCTGTCAGCACATCTCAAGCGCGCCGTCATCGCCAGCGAGGATGCCGGCTTCGTCGAACATTCCGGCGTTGAATGGGACGCCATCGAGCGCGCCTGGGAGAAGAACCAGCGCGTCCAGGCCCGCGTCGAGCGGACCGGCGGCAACCGCCCCGGCGCCCGCGCGCCGAAGGTGGTGGGCGGCTCCACCATCACCCAGCAACTGGCCAAGAACCTGCTGCTGTCGGGCGAGCGTACGGTGTGGCGCAAAGGCCAGGAGCTGGTGCTGACGGCCATGCTGGAGGCGGTGCTGAGCAAGCAGCGCATCCTGGAGATCTACCTGAACAGCGTCGAATGGGGCGAGGGCATCTTCGGCGCGCAGGCCGCGTCGCGACACTACTTTCGCCTTGACGCCGCCCGGCTCGGCCCGCAGCAGGCGGCGCGGCTGGCGGTGATGCTGCCGGCGCCCAAGCGCTTCGAGAAGAACCCCGCCTCGCCCTACGTGCTGGGGCGCGCCGCCACCATCGTGGCGCGCATGGGTGATGTGGTGCTGCCGTGAGCTTCATTGAGGAGATTGCTGTCGCTGCCGCGGCGTTGGTCGTGGACGAGGGCCTGGAGTACGGCGCGGCCAAGCGCCGCGCCGCACGCGACCTGGGGCGGCGCTCGGGCCGCCAGGGCCGACCCAACGAATTGCCCAGCAACGAACAACTCGAAGACGAGGTGCGCCAGCACATTGCGCTGTTCTGCGCCGACACCCAGCCCGCAGAGCTGCAGGCCCTGCGCGAGGTGGCGCTGCAGTGGATGCGCAAGATGGCGGCGTCGCGCCCGCACCTGGGCGGCGCGGTGTGGCGCGGCACAGCCACACGGCGGTCTGCCGTGCACCTGGACTTGTACTGTGACGACCCCAAGGGGACCGAAATCGAACTCATCAACGCCGGCGTGGATTACGACGTGGGCAGCATCGAGCGGGCGGGCGCAGAACCCGTCAACGTGCTGACCGTGGGCACACGGAGCGCGGCGCTGGACGAACTGGTGAGCGTGCACCTGATCCTGCGCGACCACGACGACCTGCGCGGCGCCCTCAAGCCCGACGCCCAGGGCCGAAGCTGGCGCGGCGACCTCTCGGCGCTCGAACGGCTGATGCAGGCGGGTTCGGCATGACGGCTGCACGAACCACCGGCCGGCGGGCGCTGTTGTTTGGCGGTGTCGCCGCCGCTGCCGCCGCAGGCGGACTGGGCTGGGCGTGGTGGCGCGACAAACAGGCCGCCGACTTGTCCGCGCAGGCAGGCGGCGTCTGGGACCTGCGCTTCCCGCAGCCCGGCGGCGGCGAGCTGGTGATGCAGTCGCTGCGCGGCCGGCCGCTGGTGCTGAATTTCTGGGCCACCTGGTGCCCGCCGTGCGTGAAGGAGATGCCCGACCTGGACCGCTTCCAGCGCCAGTTCGCGGCCCAAGGCTGGCAGGTCGTGGGCCTGGCCATCGACGCACCGACGGCGGTGCGCGGGTTCCTGGCCCGCACGCCGGTGGGCTATCCGATCGGACTGGCCGGACTGGACGGCACGGGCTTGAGCCGGCGGCTGGGCAACGAAGGCGGCGCGCTGCCCTTCACGGCCGTCTTCAATGCGGACGGCAGGGTGGTGCAGCGCAAGCTGGGCGAAACCAGCCTGGAACAGATGCGGGCCTGGGTGCAGCTGGCTTGAGTCGGCGTTGGCCGGGCTTGTCCGTCCAATCCGCCGCGAGCCGCTTCGAACAGCCGGCAAACAGGCGTAAAGTCCGCGCCTCCGGTAGCCACCCAAGGACTGCCCCATGAGCTTTCTCATTCTGCACGGCCCCAACCTGAACCTGCTCGGCAGCCGCGAGCCGACCGTCTACGGTTACACCACGCTGGACGAGATCGACGCCGATCTGCACAAGATGGCCGCGAATGCCGGCGCCAAGCTGCAAACCCTGCAAAGCAACCACGAAGGCACGCTGATCGATCGCATTCATGCCGCACGCGGCGACGGCACCGAATTCATCATCATCAACCCCGGCGGCTTGACCCACACCAGCGTGGCGCTGCGTGACGCCCTGACCGCCGTGGCCATGCCGTTCATTGAAGTTCACCTGTCCAACGTCCATGGGCGCGAGCCCTTCCGCCAACACTCCTACCTGTCGGCCGTGGCGCTGGGCGTGGTCTGCGGCCTGGGCCCCGACGGTTACCGTCTGGCCCTGCAGCACGCCCTGAACCGCCGCAGCAGCCACGACGCCTGAGCCGGCACCCGCCAGCTGCAGCACTGCGCCGGCCGCCACCCCGCCGGCGAAAACCAAGAGGACCCCCTGATGGACCTGAGAAAACTCAAGACGCTGATCGACCTGGTGTCGGAATCGAACATCTCCGAGCTCGAGATCACCGAAGCCGAGGGAAAGGTGCGCATCGTCAAGGCCAGCGGCGCACCCGCCTACTACGCACCGCCGCCGGCCCTGCCGCCGCCCACACCGCAGGAAATGGCGGTGGCCGCCGCAGCCACTGCCGCCACCGCCGCCGCAGCGGCGGCAGCCGAAGCGCCACCCGAGCCCGAGGGCAAGGTCATCAAGTCGCCGATGGTGGGCACCTTCTACCGCGCCGCCAGCCCCGGGGCGAAGGCCTTCGTCGAGGTCGGCGACCAGATCAAGGAAGGCCAGCCCGTCTGCATCATCGAGGCGATGAAGATCATGAACGAGATCGAGGCCGACTGCAGCGGCAAGATCCTGCGCATGCTCTGCGACAACGGCCAGGCCGTCGAGTTCGGCCAGCCGCTGTACATCGTCGAATAGGCGGCGCGGCGTGTTCAAGAAAATTCTCATTGCCAACCGCGGCGAGATCGCCCTGCGCATCCAGCGCGCCTGCCGTGAGATGGGCATCAAGTCGGTCATCGTCTATTCCGAGGCTGACCGCGAGGCCAAGTACGTGAAGCTGGCCGACGAGGCGGTGTGCATCGGCCCGGCGGCCTCGTCCTTGAGCTACCTCAATATGCCGGCCATCATCGCCACGGCCGAGGTGACCGACGCCGAGGCCATCCACCCCGGTTACGGGTTCCTGAGCGAAAACGCCGACTTTGCCGAGCGGGTCGAGCAAAGCGGCTTCGTCTTCATCGGGCCCACGCCGGCGTCGATCCGCATCATGGGCGACAAGGTCTCGGCCAAGCAGGCCATGATCAAGGCGGGTGTGCCCTGCGTGCCCGGCTCCGAAGGCGCGCTGCCCGAGGACCCCAAGGAAATCGTGCGCCAGGCCCGCGCCATCGGCTACCCGGTGATCATCAAGGCCTCGGGCGGTGGCGGCGGGCGCGGCATGCGCGTGGTGCACACCGAAGCGGCGCTGCTGCACGCCGTGATGACCACGCGGGCCGAGGCCGGTGCCGCCTTCAGCAACCCGGCGGTGTACATGGAGAAGTTTCTTGAACACCCGCGGCACATCGAGATCCAGGTCCTGGCCGACCAGCACAAGAACGCGGTCTGGCTCGGCGAGCGCGACTGCTCGATGCAGCGCCGGCACCAGAAGATCATCGAAGAAGCCCCGGCCCCGGGCATTGCGCGGCGTGTCATCGAACGCATCGGCGACCGCTGCGTGGCCGCCTGCAAGCGCATCGGCTACCGCGGCGCGGGCACCTTCGAGTTCCTGTACGAGAACGGCGAGTTCTTCTTCATCGAGATGAACACACGCGTGCAGGTCGAGCACCCGGTGACGGAGATGGTCACCGGCATCGACATCGTGCAGATGCAGATCCGCATCGCCGCCGGCGAGAAGCTGCCGTTCGCGCAACGCAGCATCGAGATGCGCGGCCACGCCATCGAATGCCGCATCAACGCCGAGGACCCCTACAAGTTCACGCCCTCGCCGGGGCGCATCACGCTGTGGCACGCACCCGGCGGTCCCGGCGTGCGGGTGGACTCGCATGTCTACGCCAACTACTTCGTGCCACCCCATTACGACTCGATGATCGGCAAGATCATCGTCCACGGCGACACCCGCGCCCAGGCCCTGGCGCGCATGCGCACGGCGCTGTCCGAGACGGTGGTGGAAGGCATCCAGACCAACATCCCTCTGCACCGCGAGCTGATGGTGGACGCCAAGTTCGTCGAAGGCGGCACGAACATCCATTACCTCGAAGGGTGGATGGGGCAACATAAAAGATGAGTGCATGCACGAGTTGATCCTGCGCGCCCCGGAGGCGCTCGTCGAACCCGTGTCCGACGCGCTGATGGACGAACTGGGGGCCTTGTCGGTGTCGGTGGAAGACGCCGACGCCGGCACCGACGCAGAGCGCGCCCTCTTCGGTGAACCCGGCATGCCGGAGCCGGCCGCGGGCTGGCAGCGGTCCACGCTTCGCGCGCTGTTCGAGACCGAAGTCGCCGCCGAATCCGCCGCCACGCAACTGCTGGCCGAGGCCTGGGGCACTGGGCTGGTCGTGCAGGGGCTGGCGCCGATGCCCGAGCAGGACTGGGTGCGCATCACGCAATCGCAGTTCGCGCCGGTCGAGATCACGCCGACCTTCTGGATCGTGCCGAGCTGGCACGAGCCGCCTGCCGGCGCGCGCCAGGTCATGCGGCTGGACCCGGGGCTGGCCTTCGGCACCGGCACCCACCCCACCACGCGGATGTGCCTGCGCTGGCTGGCGGCGCAGGCCGGTGGCCTGGCCGGCCGGCGCGTGCTGGACTACGGCTGCGGCTCGGGCATCCTGGCCATTGGCGCGGCGCTGATGGGCGCGGTGGACATCGACGCCGTGGACATCGACCCCGCCGCCGTGCAGGCCACGCAGGACAACGCGCGCCACAACGGCGTGAAGCTCAACCCGGGGTTGCCGGCAGCGGCCCGCGGGGCCTACAGCCTGGTGCTGGCCAACATCCTTGCATCGCCACTGAAGCTGCTGGCGCCGCTGCTGTGCGGCCACCTGGCCCCAGGCGGGCAACTGCTGCTGGCCGGCATCCTGGCGCGTCAGGCCGACGAGTTGACCAGCGCCTACGCGCCGTGGCTGGGCCTGCGCGTGGCCGACCAGGAAGACGGCTGGATCCTGATGCACGCTGCCATGAGCGGCCCCACCGCCAGCCGCTGATGGTCGCCAGCCGCGCCCTGGCCACGCGGTGCCCGGCCTGCGGCACGGTGTTCCGCGTCGTGCCCGACCAGTTGCGCGTGTCTGAAGGCTGGGTGCGCTGCGGCCGCTGCAGCGAGGTCTTCAACGCGCCCGAGACGCTGGTGGACATGGACACCGGCGCCAGCCAGCGCCTGCCCGAAGCCGAACGCCAGACCCTGCTGGCCGCCAGCGACAGCGCGGTCAGCCCGGAACTCGACTTCACCACCGCGCCCCCCGCCCTGGAGCGCGCGGCCGAGCCTGTCGTCGAATCCTCGACCGAGCCTTCCGTGGAGCCTGCCGCAGAGCCTGCCGTGGCGGCCGCGGCCGAGACCCCGCCGTTGCCCGACCCCCGCGCCGAGCCGGACGACCGCCCACCCCCGTCCTTCGTGCGCCGGGCCGACCGGGCTGCGCGTTGGCGTCGGCCGCGGGTGCGGCTGGCCTTGGGTGCGTGCGCCGGCCTGGCCGCGCTGGCGCTGGCAGCCCAGGTGCTGTTCACCTACCGCGACCTGGCCGCAGCACGCTGGCCCGCGTTGCTGCCGGTGCTGGCACAGGCCTGTGCCGCACTGCGCTGCGACCTCGGCCCGCCGCGCCTCATCAGCGGGCTTGCTGTGCAGAGCAGCGGTCTGTCACGGGTGGACGCCAGCAACCTGTACCGCCTGGCCGTGACGCTGCGCAACCAGGCCGACATCGACCTGGCCGTGCCCGCCATCGACCTGAGCCTGACGGACGCCCAGGGCCGGCTGGTGTCGCGCCGCGTGCTGCGCATGGGCGATCTCGGCACGACGCAAGACCGCCTGGGGGCGGGACGTGAACTCGTTCTGCTGGCCACGCTGCAGGTCGCCGGTGCGCCGGCATCCGTTCCCGTGGCCGGCTATACGATCGAGCTGTTCTACCCCTGAAGACGGCCTGCGTGCTGGCTGCAGGCGGCCGCTCCTCCCAATCCCACACGACCCCAGCCAACCAAGGAATCGCCATGCCCGCGCTGATTTGCGGATCCCTCGCCTTCGACACCATCACCACCTTCCCTGGGCGCTTTGCCGAGCAGATCCTGCCCGACCAGGTACACATCCTGAACGTCTCCTTCCTGGTGCCCACGCTGCGCCGCGAATTCGGCGGCTGCGCTGGCAACATCGCCTACAACCTGCAGGCCATCGGCGGCACGCCGGTGATCCTGGCCGCGCTGGGCGTGGACGGCAGCGACTACCTGGCGCGCGTGAAGGGCTGGGGTGCCGACACCTCGCTGATCTACCGTGATGCGGAGCTGCACACCGCGCAGTGCCACATCACGACCGACCGCGACAACAACCAGATCACGGCCTTCCACCCCGGCGCCATGAGCAACGCCCACCAGATGGCCGTGCCCGCGCGCAGCGACCTGGCCATCGGCATCATCGCGCCGGACGGGCGCGATGCGATGTGGCAGCACGCCCACGAGATGCATGCGCTGGGCGTGCCCTTCGTCTTCGACCCCGGCCAGCAACTGCCGCAGTTCGACGGCGCCGAGCACCGCGAAATCCTGGGCCTGGCGCGCTGGGTGGCGGTGAACGACTACGAAGCCCGCATGCTGCAGGACCGCACCGGCGAGACCCCGGCGCAGATGTCGCTGCGGCCGAACATCCAGGGCGTGGTCGTGACCCTGGCCGAGCATGGTTGCGAACTGTGGGTACGCGGCGAGCGCGTCGTCGTGCCGGGCGTCAAAGCCACGGCCGTGGTCGACCCCACCGGTTGCGGCGACGCCTTCCGCGCCGCGCTGCTGTACGGCCTGGAACGTGGCTGGGACCTGCCGCGCTGCGTGGCCCTGGGCAACCGCATCGGCGCCCTCAAGATAGCCGAACGCGGGCCGCAAAACCACAGCCTGGCCGGCGTGCTCGAAGGCGCCTGACCAGGCAGCCGAAAATCCAGATTCCAACGCAAAGGGCGCCCGCGGGCGCCCTTGCTTCTTTGTGCTGGCAGCGCCTTACCGCACGTGCTGCGCCAGTTCGCCGCGAGCGTAGCGCTGGGCCACGTCGCTCATCGTCATGGCCTTGATCTTGCCCGCCTGGCCTTCGCAGCCGAACTCCATGTAGCGCTGCTTGCAGACCTTGTAGGCCGCCTCGCGCGCCGGCTTGAGCCACTCGCGGGCGTCGAACTTGTCGGGGTTCTCGGCCAGGAACTTGCGAACGGCACCCGTCATGGCCAGCCGCACGTCGGTGTCGATGTTGATCTTGCGCACGCCGTGCTTGATGGCTTCCTGGATTTCTTCCACCGGCACGCCGAAGGTCTCCTTCATCTTGCCGCCGTACTGGTTGATGACGGCCAGCAATTCGGGCGGCACGCTGGAGCTGCCGTGCATCACCAGGTGGGTGTTCGGGATGCGTGCGTGGATTTCCTTGACGCGGCCGATGGCCAGGATGTCGCCCGTGGGTTTGCGGCTGAACTTGTAGGCGCCGTGGCTGGTGCCGATGGCAATCGCCAACGCGTCGAGCTGCGTTTCGCGCACGAACACGGCCGCCTCTTCCGGGTCGGTCAGCATCTGGCTGTGGTCCAGCTTGCCCACGGCACCAATGCCGTCTTCTTCGCCCGCGTCGCCGGTTTCCAGGTTACCTAGGCAGCCCAGTTCGCCTTCCACGGTGACACCCACGGCGTGTGCCATGTCGACCACTTTGCGGGTGACCTCGACGTTGTAGTCAAAGCTGGCCGGGGTCTTGCCGTCTTCACGCAGTGAGCCGTCCATCATCACCGAGCCAAAGCCCAGGTTGATGGCGCCTTGGCAGATGGCCGGGGTTTGGCCGTGGTCCTGGTGCATGACCAGCGGCACCTGCGGGTAGGCTTCCACGGCGGCCTGAATCAGGTGTTTGATGAAGGCTTCGCCGGCGTATTTGCGAGCGCCAGCGCTGGCTTGCAGGATCACCGGTGCACCGACTTCTGCTGCCGCTTGCATCACGGCCTGTACCTGCTCCAGGTTGTTGACGTTGAAGGCCGGGATGCCGTAGCGGTGTTCGGCGGCGTGGTCCAGCAACTGGCGCATGGAAACGAGTGGCATG
>JANNWL010000175.1:0-3945 GCA_031414735.1 Burkholderiales bacterium
ATCACAACACGCGCGGGAAATCATGCCGCACGCGGCTGCGGTCGCCCTGGTCGAAGTGCCACCACTCGGTGCCGATGCCTTCGAAGCCGCCGTGGGCCATCGCGCTGCGCAGCAGTTCGCGCTGGGCCACGTGGGCGGCAGTCAGCGCGCCGCTGGCCAGGTGTTCGGCATGCAGTTCGGGGTGCGACAGGGCGCACATCTCGTCGAAGCCGCTGCCCATGTCGGCCTCCACGCCGTCGGGGCCGCGCAGCGTCACGTCCACTGCCATGCCGAAGCTGTGGATGGAGCCGCGCCCGGGGTGCGCAAAGTACATCGCCATGGGCGTGCCTTCCACATCCGCCCAGATGGCTTCCTGCACGCGCTGCGGTCGCAGGGCGTCCAGCACAAAGAGCGCCCAGCCCGGTCGGTGCTCAGCCAGCCACCGCGCAGCCGCTTCCAGGCCCGTGGCCGCTTCGGCGCGCAGCCACGCGCAGTCCAGGCTGCCGTACAGATTGCGCCCGGCGAAGTTGTTGCTGCCGGCATAGCGCAGGTCGTGCTGCACGCCGCGCACGCTGTCCAGATGCACGAACTGCGGGTGCGCGGCGATGTCTTCCACGCGCACCGGGGCCACACCGTGGGTCGTCATCTGCGCACCGGGATGCCGCCGCGCTGCCGCTCAGCGCGGCTGCGCGGCCGGTGGCCCGAAGTTGCTGGGCGGCTTCGGCGCCCGTTCGTACAGCGGCTGCACCTTGGGCAGCTTGGACTGGATGTCGCGGATGCGTGTGTCGCCGGCCGGGTGGGTGGACAGAAACTGCGGTGGCGCGCCCTGGCTGGCAGCCATCATCTTCTGCCACAGCGTGACGCCGGCGGCCGGGTCGTGGCCGGAGCGGGCGGCCAGGTCCATGCCGACGAGATCGGCCTCGGTCTCGTCTTCTCGGCTGAAGCGCAGGGTCAGCAGCTGGGCGCCCATGCCCAGCGCCGCGTCGCCCAGCTGGCCCATGCCCAGCAGGCTGCTCAGCACGCCGGCGCCCAGGCGCGTGGCCATCGTCTTGCCCATGCGCTCGCGGGCGTGCTCGCGCAAGGCATGGGCCATCTCGTGGCCCATGATGGTGGCGACCTCGTCGTCACTGAGCTGGAGCTTGACGAGGATGCCGGCGTAGAACGCGATCTTGCCGCCCGGCATGCAAAAGGCGTTGACCTGCGCGTCGTTGAGCAGGTTGACCTCCCAACGCCACTGCGCCGCACGGCCGTTCCAGGCGTTGGTGAAGGGGATGATGCGTTGCGCGATGGCGCGCAGGCGCACCACCTGCGGGTGGCTGGGCGGCATCACGGCACCCTGCTGCCGGTACTGACCCAGCATCTGCACGTACTGCTGCCCGGCAGCGCCTTCGACCTGCTCGGCCGACACCAGCTTGGTGAAGCGCGACTCGCGACCAACATCGCCGCGCAAGCCACCGTCCTGTGGCTGGCCCCAGGCCGACGGTGCGCCCAGGGCGCAGCCTGCCAGCAAGCCGGTGAACAGGCGGCGTGAACGCAGCGCGCACAAGGCGCAGCCGGAATGGGAGGTGGGGCCGGTGTTCATGACGAATAGGGACCGCATGCCAGGGACAAGGTTCAGCCCATTCTAGGCAGCGCATGCCCGCAACGCAGATCACGCCATCGCCAGACTCCGCTTTCAATTTCTTTGACGCAGGGGGTGAATTTCATACCGCCGGCCGCGCCGTGATTCACCGCCTGCGGTGACGCGTCGCTCTTACGCTGCCTGGCAAGCCGGTGGCGAATCCCGCTGCCCGGCACCACAGGAGATTCGTCATGCTGGATCTGACAACCCCCCCGCGCAGCGCCACCTTGTCCGCCTTCGTGGCGCAGCCCGTCCCGCGGCCAGCCGAGCAGGAGCGCGCGCAAGCCCTGGCGCGCATGCTGGACGTGGTGGACTACGGCATGCTGCTGGTGGCCGATGACAGCTCCGTGCTGTTCGCCAACCAGGTCGCCCGTGCCGAGATGAACGACGACCACCCTCTGCAGCTGCTGGGTCGCCAGCTGCGGGCCCGCTGCCCGCGCGACGTGGTCGGCCTGCACACCGCCCTGTCGGGGGCATGGCACCGCGGCGTTCAAGCCCTGCTGAAGCTCGGCGCTGCCGCGGACCATGCCGTCCACATCGCCGTCGTGCCCCTGAGCCACGTGGGCGAACCCGCGGCCGCCATCGTCTTTGGCAAGCGCCGGGTCTGCGAGGACCTGAGCAGTGACTCCTACGCGCGCCAGCATGGGTTGACTCTGGCCGAAGCGCGGGTGCTTCGCCATCTGTGCGCCGGCGAGCGGCCGCAAGACATCGCCGACATGCTTGGCGTGAAGCTGAGCACCGTGCGCACCCAGATCGGCAGCATCCGCGGCAAGACCGGCAGCCGCGACATAGGCGCCATCGTGCAGTACGTGGCGCGCCTGCCGCCCCTGCCTTGTGTGACCCGCCGGGCTGCCTGGGCGGCGGCGGGCTGAAGCGTGTCGGGTCTGGTCGGGCTGGTATCTTTGGCAACATTCGAAGCCCATGTCTCGCCCGGCCCGACACGCCGACAACCCCCGCCCGCATGGCCAGCCGCACCCGCCCCCCAGCCACCGCCCAGCCGCCCCCACTGCACACCGTGCCGATGAGCGATTCGCTGCGTGACCTGGCCGCGCGCGGCGAGCCGCGCCTGGTGGCCAAGGGCCGGCTGTTGATCCAGGAAGGCGATGTCGGCAACACGCTCTTCATCATCCTCAGCGGCCGCCTGCGCGCTTTTTCGCGCAGCGCCTACAGCGACCGGGAGGTCACTTACGGCGAGTACCTGCCCGGCGAGTACATCGGCGAGCTCAGCCTGGACGGTGGCCCGCGCTCGGCCGACGTGCAAACGCTGGCCAGCAGCTGGGTCGTGCTGGTCACGCGCGCCACGCTGGAACAGCACATCGCCGCGCAGCCGGCCTTCGCCTTCGAGCTGCTTTCAAAAGTCATACGCCGCACCCGCGCGGCCACCCTGAGCCTGCGCGCCGTGGCGTTGAACGATGTCTATGGCCGCGTGGCCTGGCTGCTGAACGAACGTGCGGTGCCCCAAGCCGACGGCAGCCGGCTGACCGGCGCGCTGACGCACATGGAGATGGCCCACCTGCTGGGCTGCACGCGGCCCATGGTCAGCCGCGTGATGAAAGAGCTGGAACGTGGCGGTTACGTGCGCCGCGAAGGTGAATTGACGCGTTTGCTGCGGGCGCTCCCAGCGCGGTTCTAGGGGGTTGGGGTGGCGCGGCGGGGCAGACCGGGGTTCCCACGGTGTCGCCGCCTGCCCCGGCGTATACAGAATTGCGGATGACCGACAGCGCAGGCTTCGACAAGCTCCTCGTCTCTTCCCCGCTGGCCCGGCGGCAGCGGCAAACCGTGTTGTTTGCCGACCTCGTCGAATCGGTGCGCTTGTTCCAGCTTGACGAGCTGGGCACCACGCAGCGCTGGCTGGGGTTTGTGGCAACCGTGCGCGACGGCTTGGCGTCGGCACATGGGGGGCGGCTGGTGCGTACGGCGGGGGACGGCTTGCTGATGTCGTTTGCCAGCCCGGCGGGCGGGCTGGCGGCGGCCTTTTCGCTGCACCAGGCGCTGCGGCCCGCCAACCAGGGTCAGCCTGAAGCGGCCCACATGTCGCTTCGCGTGGGCCTGCACGTGGCCGAGGTGGTGGACGACACGCACGAGCTGTACGGCAGCGGCGTGAACCTGGCGTCGCGGCTGGCGTCGCTGGCGCAGCCGGGGCAGACGGTGATCTCGGCACAGCTGCGCAGCGAGGTGGTGGACGCCGTGCACGCCGACATCGACGACCTCGGCCTGCGCTTCGTCAAGCACCTGGACGAACCGCTGCACGCCTTCCTGGCGCGGCCGGCAGGCAGTGGCAGCACCCCACGCGCGGGCTTGCCGGCCGCGCCCGCCGACCTGCGCCCCAGCGTGGCCGTGGTGCC
>JANNWL010000176.1:0-8208 GCA_031414735.1 Burkholderiales bacterium
CTGCCGGCAGGCATGACGCAGATCACCAGCGTCGAAGGCGTCACCGAGTACCGCCTGGCGAATGGGTTGCAGGTGCTCTTGGTGCCCGATGACAGCAAGCCCACGACCACGGTCAATGTCACCTACCGGGTCGGCTCGCGGCACGAGAGCTACGGCGAAACCGGCATGGCACACCTTCTGGAGCACCTGATCTTCAAGGGCACGCCGACCCAGAAGGACTTGTTTGGCGAGTTCAGCAAGCGCGGCATGCGGGCCAACGGCAGCACGTCGACCGACTGCACCAACTACTTCGCCAGCTTTTCGGCCAACGACGACACGCTGCGCTGGTATTTGGGCTGGCAGGCCGACGCCATGCTCAACAGTTTCATCGCCCGCGCCGACCTGGACACCGAGATGACAGTGGTGCGCAACGAGATGGAGTCCGGCGAGAACAGCCCCAGCCGCGTGCTGCTGCAGCAGACGCTGGCGGCGATGTATCAGTGGCACAACTACGGCAAGTCCACCATCGGCGCGCGCAGCGATGTGGAAAACGTCGACATCGGCCGCCTGCAGGCCTTCTACCGGCTGCACTACCAGCCTGACAACGCCACGCTCATCGTCGCTGGTCGGTTTGACGCGACCAAGGTGCTGGGCTGGGTGGCGCAGTCCTTCGGTCCGCTGCCGCGTCCTGCACGCGTGCTGCCCACCACCTACACGCTGGACCCGGCGCAGGACGGCGAACGCAGCCTGAGCCTGCGCCGCGTCGGCGGCACGCCCTTCATCTTCGTCGGCTACCACGTGCCGCCTGGCGCCCACCCTGACTTTGCCGCCGCCATGCTGTTGGCCCAGGTGCTGGGCGACACGCCGGGCGGACGGCTGCACAAGCGGCTGGTGGAAAAGCAGCTCGCCGCGTCGACTTTTGGCTCGGCCTGGTCGATGGCCGAGCCCGGCCCGCTGTTTCTCGGCGCCTCGCTGGCGCCGGGGCAGGACGTGGAACGCGCCAAGGCCGAGATCCTGGCCGTGACGCAGTCGCTGGCCGCCGAGCCCGTGACCGCCGAAGAGCTGGAGCGCGCCCGCGTGCAGTGGCTGAATGCCTGGGACCAGGGTTTCGCCGACCCGGAGGTCATCGGCGTGCAGCTCTCCAGCGCCATCGCCCAGGGCGACTGGCGGCTGTACTTTCTGCAGCGCGACCAGTTGCGCAAGGTGGCCCTGGCCGACGTGCAACGCGTTGCCGAAGAGCGGTTGCGTCCCGACAACCGCACGGTGGCCGTGTACCTGCCCACGCCCACGCCCCAGCGCGCCCCGGCGCCGGCCCGCGTCGACGTGGCGGCGCTGCTGAAGGATTTCCGCGGCGATGCGAGCGTGGCGCAGGTAGAGGCCTTCGACCCCACGCCCGCCCGCATCGACGAACGCACGCAGACCCGCACCCTGGCCAGCGGCCTGCGTGTGGCGCTGCTGCCCAAGGCCACGCGCGGCAACACCGTGGTGGCCCAGCTGCGCCTGCGCTACGGCGACCTGGTCAGTTTGAGCGGCCAGACGGCGGTGGGCCCCTTCACCGCCGCACTGCTGGACAAGGGTGGCGCGGGCCTGACGCGCCAGCAGATCGCCGACCGCTTCGACCAGCTCCAGGCCGACGTGGGCATAGGCGCCGGGCTGCAGTCGGTCAACGTCAACATCACCACCAAGCGCCAGCACCTGCCGGCGGTGCTGGCGTTGGTGGGCAGGCTGCTGCGCGAGCCGGCCTTTCCTGCCGAGCCGCTGGAAGAACTGCGCCGGCAGTCGCTGGCCGGCCTGGAAAGCCAGCGCACGGAACCCGGCGCGGTGGTGGCCAACCGCCTGGCGCGCCATGGCAACCCCTACCCGCGCGGTGACTTGCGCTACGCCACGACCGTGGACGAGAGCGAGGCCGAGTTGCGTGCCGTCACGCGGGCCCAGGTGCAGGCCTTCCACCACCGCTTCTACAGCGCGGCGCAGGGTGAGTTTTCGGCGGTGGGCGATTTCGATGCGGTGGCCGTCAACCAGGCGCTGGACAACGCGCTGGGCAGCTGGAAGCAGCCGGCGGCCGGTGCCACCGCCTACACCCGGGTGCCGCAGCCGCTGGTGGCCGCAGCGCCAGCCCGGCTGTTTGAATCCACACCCGACAAGCCCAACGCCAACCTGCTGGGCGGCATGGCCTTGCCCTTGAACGACCTGCACGCCGACTTCCCCGCGCTGATGCTGGCCGACCACGTCTTCGGCGCGGGCGGTTCGTCGCGGCTGTGGAAGCGCATTCGCGAAACCGACGGTCTCAGCTACGGCGTGGGCTCCGGCGTGGCCTGGAGTTCGTTCGAGGCCAACTCGGGCTGGCGCGTGTCGGCCATCTTCGCGCCGCAGAACCAGCCCAGGGTCGAGGCGGCGTTCAACGAGGAGCTGACGCGCTCGCTGATGGCCGGCTTCACGCAACAGGAAGTCGACGAGGCGCGTGCCAGCCTGTTGAAGTCGCGCCAGCTCAACCGCGCCCAGGACGGTATTCTCAGTTCCGTGCTGGCCAACAACCTGGATCGGCAACGCACCTTTGCCACGTCGCAGCGCATCGACGACGCTTTGGCCGCACTCACGCTGGCCCAGGTCAACGCGGCCTGGCGGCGCTACATCGACCCGTCAAAGCTGGTCATGGTCTGGGGTGGCGACTTCAAGCCGGCGCCGTAGCCGAGCCTGCTGGCTCAGCGCGGGGCCTTGGCGAAGCGCAGCAGCTCGCTGGGCAGCACCTTCACGCGCACCAGGCACTGGCCGTTGGGTTCGCTGAACTTGTTCAGGTCGCCCATCTCGCAGCGGTCGCCGCTTTTCACGTCCAGCCGGGCGATGTCGGCACAGGCGATGCCTTCGACGTTCAGGCCGCGGCGGGCACGGTCGCCCGGGCGCAGCGGGCCGAACGCCACGGGCTGGGTGGTGTAGGCCACGTCGTTGGCGCGCAGCGCGGTGAATTCAGGCACCAGGATGCGGATCTCGTAGGGCAGGGCGTTGGTCAAGACCAGCTCGAAGCGGCAGGCGCCGGGCACGTCCAGCCGGCGCTCCAGCAGCAGCTCGGCCTGCGGCAAGGCCGCGGCTTCGGCCGTGCCAGCCGCTGCGGGCGCGTCCACATAGCGCCAGGTGCCGTCGGTCTTGAGCAGGATGCGCCGGCCCTTGTCGTCCTTGAGCTCGAAGTCGGCATGCGCCAGCGGCAGGCAGGCGGCGGCCAGCAGCAGGGTGATCGCGCGCAGGGCCGTCAGGGGGTGCTTGGTCATGGGGCAATTTCCAGGGAGAGGCAGGTTCGAATGATGGCGTGAGACCGCGCGCCGGCCTCAGGCGTTGCTCACGCCGTGGGCCACATGACCAGCCGGGACGTGCATGGCTGCACTTTCGATGTGGCCGGTCTGGTCGTCGAAGAAGAAGTCGGGCTCGAATTCGCGCAGGAACTCGCCCTTGGCCAGGCCACCCAGGAACATGGCTTCGTCGACCTCGATGCGCCAATCCATCAGCGTGCGCACCGCGCGTTCATGGGCCGGCGCGCTGCGGGCGGTGACCAGCGCCGTGCGCAGCCGCATGCCGGCCACCGGGGCGCTCTGCAGCCGCTGCAGGGCCTGCAGCAGCGGCTTGAAGGGCCCGGCGGCCAGGGGGGTGTCGGCGCGCTCGCGCTCGTGGTCCTGGAAGGCCGCGAGGCCGTCGCGCTGGTAGACCACCTCGGCCTCGTCGGAAAACAGCACCGCGTCGCCGTCGAAGGCGATGCGCACCTCGTGCGGGTGCGCGGCCGAGGCACGCGCGCTGTGCGGGTAGACGCGCGCAGCCGGCACGCCGGCGCCCAGGGCCGACCGCACGTCGGCCTCATTCGTGCTGAGGAAGAGGTTGGCCGCCAGCGGCCGCAGGTAGCGCCACGGGCTCTGCCCGCGCGTGAACACGCCGCGTTGCACCGTCAGGCCGTAGTGCTGCGCCGAGCGGAACACGCGCATGCCCGACACCGGGTCGTTGCGCGACAGGATCACGACCTCCACGCGCGGCGCGCCTGCGTTGAAGGCCAGCAGCTTGTTGACCAGCGAAAAGGCGACGCCGGGGCGCGCGGGTTCTTCGACGCGCTGCAACTGCAGCTGCATGTAGGCGCGGTCGTCGCCGGCTTCGAAGACGCGGTTCTCCTCCTCGAAGTCGAACAGGGCACGCGACGAAATGGCAACGACGAGCTGGCCGTCCAGGGATGCAGGCATGGTGCGCCCATGGTACGCGCGGCGGCGGTTTCATCGTCCTGCCACAGTCGGCAGCCAGCATCCGTCTTGTTCGCGCGCAGGCGCTCGTCGGCCAGGGAGGCTGATCATGTCGGAGCCGGTTACCAGTCACATCGCCAGCCAACGCTGCGAGCAGGCCCGCAGCGTCGAGTGGGCCGACACCCTGCCGGCGCTGTACCGCAGCGAAGGCTTCTACGAGGACCTCCTCAGCGAGCCGCCGCCGATGCTTCGGCTGCGCCGCAGGGGGGATGCTGCGCAGCCCGCCTGGGCCGGCGTACTCGCATCGGCGCTGGGGTTGCGCCGCGGCTGAACCGCCGCGTCGCCGCCGGCCACGGCATCATGGCGGCATGCTCGAGATCCGCAATCTGCAATTCAACTGGCCCGGCGCCACCGCCGACAACGGCCGCCTGGCCATCAACAGCCTGTCACTGGCCGCCGGCCGCACCGCCTTCCTGTACGGCCCCAGCGGCTGCGGCAAGAGCACCTTGCTCGGCCTGATGGCCGGGGTGCTGGTGGCGCAGTCGGGCAGCGTCAGCCTGCTGGGCCAGGACTGGGCGACGCTGCGCGGTGGCCTGCGGGACGCGCGCCGGGCCGACCATGTCGGCGTGATCTTCCAGCAGTTCAACCTGCTGCCTTACCTGAGCGTGCTCGACAACGTGCTGCTGCCCTGCCGGTTTTCGGCACTGCGCGCTCGTCGCTGCGCGGGCGGGCCGGCGGCGGCTGCGCAGGGCCTGCTGCAGCAGGTGGGGCTGGCCCCGGCGCTGTGGGCGCGGCCGGCGTCTGCCTTGTCCGTGGGCCAGCAGCAGCGCGTGGCGGCGGCGCGGGCGCTCATCGGTGCGCCTGAGCTGGTGATCGCCGACGAGCCCACGTCCGCGCTGGATGCCGCGCTGCGCGACGAGTTCATGACCCTGCTGCTCGGCCAGTGCAGGGCGGCGGGCAGCACGCTGGTCTTCGTCAGCCATGACGAACGCCTGGCTGCGCGCTTTGACGAGCAGCTGTCGCTTCCGGACTTGAATCACGCAACGAGGGTCGCCGCATGAAAGGCCTGCTGCATGTCGCCGTGCACAGCGCCTGGAACCGCCGCGGCACGCTGGCCCTGGTCGTGTTGTCGATCGCCCTGGCCACTGCGCTGCTGCTGGGCCTGGAACGCTTGCGCACCGACATCCGCAGCAGCTTCACCCACGCCGTCAGCGGCACCGACCTCATCGTCGGCGCGCGCACGGGCCCGGTGCAGCTGATGCTCTACAGCGTGTTCCGCGTCGGCGGGGCCACCAACAGCATCACGATGGACAGCGTGCGTGCCGTGGCGGCGCACCGGGCGGTGTCGTGGGTGGTGCCACTGTCGCTGGGCGACTCGCACCGCGGCCACCCGGTGCTGGGCACCACGCCCGAGTACTTCACGCGCTTTGCCTATGGTGACCGCCAGCCGCTGGTTGTTGCCCAGGGGCGGCCTTTCAGCGGCACGCTGGACGGCTTGTACGAGGCCGTGCTGGGCGCCGAGGTGGCACAGGCGCTGGGCTACGGCCTGGGCCAGCGCATCACGCTGTCGCACGGGCTGGGCGCGGCGGCTGGCGTCGGCGGTGAACTGGCCGCCGAACATGCCGACAAGCCCTTCACGGTGGTGGGTGTGCTGGCGCGCACGGGCACGCCGGTGGACCGCACGGTGCACGTCAGCCTGCAGGCCATCGAGGCCATCCACCTCGACTGGGTCGGCGGCGCACCCTTGCCGGCGGCGGCCGGTGTGAAGATTGCGCCCGAATTCGCGCGCAAGTTCGATCTGGAACCGAAGCAGGTCACGGCCGCGCTGGTCGGCCTGAAGAACCGCGTGGCGGTGTTCAACGTGCAGCGCTTCGTGGCCGACTACGAGGCCGAGCCGCTGCTGGCCGTGCTGCCCGGCGTGGCGCTGGACGAGCTTTGGACCGCCGTGGGCCTGGGCGAGCGCGCGCTGATGGCCATGTCCGGCCTGGTGGCGCTGGTCAGCCTGGCCTCGCTGGTGGCCGTGGTGCTGGCCGGCTTGAACGAGCGCCGCCGCGAGCTGGCCGTGCTGCGTGCGGTGGGCGCCGGCCCGCGCCATGTGCTGGCGCTGCTGGCGGTCGAAGGCGCGCTGGTGACCGGCCTGGGCGCCTTGCTGGGTGCGGCGGCCGCCGCGTTGGCCGTGGTGCTGGCCGGACCCTGGGTGCAGCAGCGCTTCGGCATCGCCCTGCAGGCCACGGCCCCCACCGCAGAGCAGTGGGGCCTGTTCGTTGCCGTGTTGCTGGCGGGTATGCTTGCCAGCCTCGTGCCGGGTCTGCGCGCCTACCGGTTGTCGCTGGCCGACGGCTTGTCGCCAAAAGTTTGATGATCCGACCTCTCTCCCGCTTGAAGGCCCCGATGTTCACCCGACTGCTTCTTGCGTCCCTGACCCTGCTGCTCGCTGGCGCGTCGCACGCCCAGCCCAAGGACGGCGCGCCGCTGATGAACCCGCCGCTGGGTGGCGCTGCCGCGCCTGCGGCCAAGGCGGCGCCCCCGGCCGGCCCGGTTGTCAACGGCTTTCGCACCATCAACTGGGACGCCCTGGTGCCCGCCGACTGGGACCCGTTCAAGGACTTCAAGGGCATGAACCTGGGCGTGCTGGACGACGCCGACCCGCGCGCCGCGCAGATGCTGAAGAAGATGCGCGATGTCTGGGACAACGCACCGGTCAACGGCGCACTGATCGGCCAGCGCGTGCGCGTGCCGGGCTTCGTGGTGCCGCTGGAAGACACCAAGGACGGCCTGAAGGAGTTCCTGCTCGTGCCGTACTTCGGCGCCTGCATCCACAGCCCGCCGCCGCCGGCCAACCAGATCATCCACATCCTGCCCAAGGTGGCGGCGAAAGGGCTGCGGTCGATGGACACGGTGTGGATCAGCGGCGTGCTCACGGCCGATCGCACCGATTCCTACATGGGCGCCGCCGGCTACCGCATCGCCGCCGACGACGTGTCGCCCTACCAGGAACGCGGCCGCTGATGCCCAACGCGCGCCGGCCCGGCGCCGCGGGCGACCTCACGCGAAACACATTTGCGGTGTTGTTCATGGGGCTGCTGATCGGCGCGTCGCTGTGGGTGCTGCGGCCCTTCCTGGGCCCGGGCATCTGGGCCACGATGGTGGTGGTGGCCACCTGGCCGCTGATGCGCCGCGTGCAGGCGCTGCTGGGCGGCCGCCGCGCGCTGGCCGTGGCGGTGATGACGCTGGCGCTGCTGCTGCTCTTCGTGGTGCCGCTGGTACTGGCCATCGGCACCATCTTCGTCAATGTCGACGTCATCGCCGACGGCATCCGTGGCCTGGCCGACTGGCGCCCGCCCGAGGCCCCGCCGGCCTGGGCCAGCGCGCTGCCCGTGGTCGGCAGCCTGATCGACAGCGCCTGGGCCCAGGCCGCAGCGCTGGGTCTGCGCGACCTGCTGCCCAAGCTCACGCCCTACGCCGGCAACGTCACCAGGTGGGTGCTGGCCGAGGTCGGCAGCATCGGCTTCCTGGTGCTGCAGTTCCTCATCACCGTGGTCATCGCGGCGGTGATGTATTCGGTGGGCGAAGAGTTCGCCGATTTCGCACGTCGCTTTGCCCGCCGCCTGGGCGGCGAGCGCGGCGCCGATGCCGTGCAACTGGCGGGTGACGCCATCCGCGGCGTGGCGCTGGGCGTGGGCGTGACGGCCATCGTGCAGTCGGTGCTGGGCGGCATCGCCCTGGCGGTGGCCGGCGTGCCCGTGGCCGGGCTGCTGACGGCGCTGATGTTCATGCTGTGCATCGCGCAGATCGGCCCTTTCCTGGTGCTGCTGCCGGCGGCCGGCTGGCTGCTGTACGGCGGCGATACCGGCTGGGGCATCTTCCTGCTGGTCTGCACGGCGGTGGTGGGCACGCTGGACAACGTGATCCGGCCGATGCTGATCCGCCTGGGTGCCGATTTGTCGCTGCTGCTGATCTTCGCCGGCGTCATCGGCGGCCTCATCGCCTTCGGCCTGGTCGGCCTGTTCGTCGGCCC
>JANNWL010000177.1:0-3489 GCA_031414735.1 Burkholderiales bacterium
GAGCACCAGGCTGGACGCGGTGACCTCTTCGAACATCAGCCCGTACGGGTTGATGAGGAAGGCATGCGCCGGCCCCGGCATGCGCGCCGAGATGTGGGTGAACACCAGGTCGCTCCAGCCGTACAGCGCTTCCAGCCGGTAAGCCGCGGCCAGATCCACACGCAGTTGCCATTCTTCGGCGCTGACGACTTCCTTGAGCGAGGGGATCTTCATGGCGTGGCCTCTCGGTGAACGGACAGGGCAGCTTAACCCTGTCGTTCCAATCGGCGACCTTTGTCTGCATGGCGCGCGGCGTCAAACTTGCAAATAGTTACTAGAGAGTGCCCATAAAGACTAACGGGTCACTAAAGAGACTGTATGGTTTAGAGATGACAGAAAGGGTCAAGCAAACGCTCCAGACGCTCTCTGTCCTGCGCCGGGCCTGTGGCTGTGTGCCGCACAGCAAGCTTTGACGGATGAGAGGGCCTGGCGGGCCAATGTTTCAAGCCCTTCAACCCCAGGAGACTGTTTCATGTGGACTCGAACCTGCAAGACGATGTTGGCCGCGCTAAGCGTGGCCTTGGTGGCGGCCTGTGGCGGCAGCGACGACCACCCGCCGCCGACGATTGCCGCGGTGGCCGGTACCGCCGGCCTGACGGCGCTGGTGGCGGCTTCCACCAAAGCCGGCCTGGTGCCCACGCTGAACGACCCCGCGGCCAATCTGACGGTGTTTGCACCGACTGACGCTGCCTTCACCACGCTGGCCACCACCCTGGGTTTTGCCACCGCCACGGCGATGGTCGAGGCTTTGCCTGCGGCCACGCTGGCCAGCATCCTGCAGTACCACGTGGTCGGTGCGCGGCGCACCGCTGCTGATCTCACGGCCGCGGCGGGCACGCAGCCCACGCTGTACAACTTTGCCGGTGCCGCCACACGGCTGACGGTGGGCACCACAGGCGGTGTGACGCTGACCGACGCGGTGTTGACCGCAGCCCGCGTCACCCAGGCCGACGTGGGCGCGTCCAACGGCGTGGTCCACGTCATCGACAAGGTGCTGGTGCCGCCCGGCGTGTTGAACGTCGTGCAGATGGCGCAGCTGAACCCAACGTTCTCATCGCTGGTCAGTGCCGTGGTGTCGCGCGAGTTGGTGCCGACACTGTCAGGTGCGGGGCCCTTCACGGTGTTTGCGCCCAACAACACGGCGTTCACGGCAGCTGCAGCCGCCATCGCGACCCTGAGCCCGGCGCAAGTGAGAACCGTGTTGACTCACCACGTGCTGGGCGCGCAGGTGCTGTCGACGCAAATCCCGTTCGGGACTGCAGTGACGACGCTGGCCACGCCGCGCACGATCACCATCACTGCCGGCCCAGCGCCCGCCATCGCTTCCATCGCCGACAGCACGGCCACGCCGGCCCGGATCACGGCGGTGGACATCCGCGGCAGCAATGGCGTCATCCACGTGATCGACAAGGTACTGATCCCCAGCCCGTTGTAAGGGGCTGAGTTTGCCGGCCGGTTCCTGCACCGGCCGGCACTTGGTCAGGCCAGATCAAACCGGTCCAGCTCCATCACTTTGACCCACGCCGCCACGAAGGCCTGAACGAACGCCGGCTGGGCATCACGGGCGGCATGCACTTCGCAGAGCGCGCGCAGCTGGGCGTTCGAGCCGAAGACCAGGTCCACCGTCGTGCCCGTCCACTTCAGCGCGCCGCTGCGGCGGTCGCGGCCCTCCAGCACGCTGGGCGCGGTGGCCGACTTCTGCCAGGCGGTGCCCATGTCCAGCAGGTTGACGAAGAAGTCGTTGCTCAGCACGCCAGGCCGCCGCGTGAACACGCCGTGGGCTGCGCCGCTGACGTTGGCGCCCAGCACGCGCAGCCCGCCGACGAGCACCGTCATCTCGGGCGCGGTCAGGGTCAGCAGGTTGGCGCGGTCGACGAGCAACTCGGCCGCGGGCGCCTGGCTGCCCGTGCGCACAAAGTTGCGGAAGCCGTCGGCTGCAGGTTCGAGCACGGCAAAGGACGCCGCGTCGGTCTGCGCCTGCGACGCGTCGGTTCGGCCCGGCGTGAAAGGCACGCTGACATCGACGCCGCCTTGCTTGGCCGCGGCCTCGACGGCGGCGCAGCCGCCCAGCACGATCAGGTCGGCCAGCGATACTTTCTTGCCGCCGGTCTGTATGCCGTTGAACGCCGCCTGCAGGGCTTGCAGCTTCGCCAGCACGCCCTCCAGTTCGGCCGGCTTGTTGACTTCCCAGTCCTTCTGCGGCGCCAGGCGGATGCGTGCCCCGTTGGCGCCACCCCGCTTGTCGCTGCCGCGGAAGGTGGATGCCGACGCCCAGGCCGTGCTGACGAGTTGTGCCGTGCCCAGGCCGCTGGCCAACAGTTGCGCCTTCAGCGCGGCGATGTCGCTGGCGTCGATCAGCGCATGGTCCACCGCCGGCACCGGGTCTTGCCAGATCATCATTTCAGCCGGCACCAGCTTGCCCAGGTAGCGCGCGCGCGGGCCCATGTCGCGGTGTGTCAGCTTGAACCAGGCGCGGGCAAAGGCGTCGTGCAGGGCCTGCGGGTCGGCCAGGAAGCGGCGCGAGATGGCCTCGTAGGCGGGGTCCACGCGCAGCGCGATGTCGGCGGTGGTCATCATGGGTGCGTGGCGGCGCGCGGGGTCGTGCGCGTCGGGCACCGTGCTGCTGGCCGCGGGGTCGGTGGGTGTCCACTGGTGGGCGCCGGCGGGGCTCTTGGTCAACTTCCATTCGTAGCCGAACAGCGTTTCGAAGTAGCCGTGGTCCCACTGGATCGGGTTCGGCGTCCAGGCGCCTTCGATGCCGCTGGTGATGGCGTGCACGCCCTTGCCGCTGCCCAGACTGTTCTTCCAGCCCAGGCCTTGCTCTTCGATGCCGGCACCTTCGGGCTCGCGGCCGACATGCGCCGGGTCGCCCGCGCCGTGTGACTTGCCGAAGGTGTGGCCGCCGGCCACCAGCGCGACGGTTTCCTCGTCGTCCATGGCCATGCGGGCAAAGGTCTCGCGGATGTCGCGCGCCGAGGCCAGCGGGTCGGGCACGCCGTTGGGGCCCTCGGGGTTGACGTAGATGAGACCCATCTGCACGGCGCCCAGCGGGTGGGCGAGTTCGCGGTCGCCGCTGTAGCGCTGGTCGCCCAGCCAGGTGGTCTCAGGACCCCAGTAAATCTCGTCCTCGGGTTCCCAGATGTCGGGTCGGCCGCCGCCAAATCCCAGGGTCTGCAAGCCCATCGAGTCCATGGCCACGTTGCCGGCCAGCACCAGCAGGTCGGCCCATGAAAGCTTCTTGCCGTACTTCTGCTTGATGGGCCACAGCAGCCGGTGCGCCTTGTCCAGGTTGCCGTTGTCGGGCCAGCTGTTGAGCGGCGCGAAGCGCTGTGCGCCGGTGCCCGCGCCGCCGCGGCCGTCGGCGATGCGGTAGGTGCCTGCCGCATGCCAGGTCATGCGCACGAAGAAGGGGCCGTAGTGGCCGTAGTCGGCCGGCCACCAGTCTTGCGA
>JANNWL010000178.1:0-4017 GCA_031414735.1 Burkholderiales bacterium
GGGCCCGAAGTGGCGCTGCCAGAAGTGCAGCGCAAAGCTCATCAGCCGCGCCGCGGCCTCGGGCTGGCGCAGGTGGGCCAGCGCGGTGGGCAGGTTCCACAGCCCGTAGGCCAGGGCGTGCGTTTCCATCGTCCCCCAGGCCACCTGCACGCAATCGCGGTAGGCGGCGCACGCGGCGGGCCAGTCGCGCAGGGCCGCCAGCGTGTTGCCCTGCAGGTTGAGCGCGTCGCTGAGCTGCTCCCAGTCATCGTGCTCGCGTGCGGTGGCGATGACGCCGACGACACGTTCCAGCGCCTCGGCCCAGCGCTGGCCGTTGAAGGCGCAGATGGCCAGGTTGTAGATGCCGCCGTTGATGACGTGCTGGTTGGCCAAAAGCTGCCACTGCGCCAGGGCGCGCCGGTGCAGCGCCTCGCCGCGCGCGAAGTCGCGTTCGGCCACGTTGGCGATGAAGGCCCGCAACGCGTCCACGCTGGCCCGCACCACGTGCTCGCCGCTGCGCTCGGCCAGCGCGGCGGCCTCGTCGAGCTGCTCGGCCAGGCCGGCGGTGTCGCGCGTGGCGCGCCAGCGCACGCTGGCCGCGGCGTGCAGGGCACGGGCGCGCAGGGCCGGGTCGTCGCCGGCCAACGCCAGGCCGCGTTCGGTGTGTTGCCGCGCTGCAGCGCCGGCACCGGCCTCGAAGCACAGCAGACCCAGCAGGGTGTGGCCGCGGCTCGTCAGCGCCGTGTCGGCGACCCCTTCGAGCGCAGCCGCGAGGTGATGGATGCCGCCGGCCGGCAGTGAAATCTCGCTGAACGCCGCGCGCAAGGCCAGCGCCACCTGCACCGCGTCGGCGGGCGCGCCGTCGGCCACGGCGCTGGCCAGCGCGGCCACGATGTTGGGCAGCTCGCGCCGCACCTGGGCCAGCGGCGGTGTCGGGCCGAAGCCGGCGGCCCAGCGCGGCCACCAGGCGCGGTGCCGCGCGCGCAGGCGGCGTGCGCGTGTCGGCGTGAGATGGCCGGCGGCGAATTCGCGCATCGGTTCGGCCAGCGTGATGCGCACCGACCCGTCGGCCATGTCGCGCAGGCGCAGCATGGACTGCGCTTGCAGCTCGTCCAGCAGCAATGCGCTGTCGTGCGCGCCGTCGCCGCAGACCTGCTCAGCGGCCTGCGCCGTGCAGCCGCCGGTGAACACGGTCAGCGCCGCCAGCAGCGCGGCCTGAGGCGGGCTCAATTGCTGCCAGCTCCAGGCGATGACGGCCTGCATCGAGGCGTGTCGGCGGTCGTGGCCGGCGCGTGAGCCGGGCCTTGCCAGCAGGTCGAGCGCCGGCGTCGCCGAGCCGGGCTCGGCCTGCGTCAGGCGGGCCAGCATCTGCGCCGGCGCGAAGCTTCGCACGCGGGCAGCGGCCAGTTCGATGGCCAAGGGCATGCCGTCGAGCGCCGTCACCAGGGACACCACCGGCTGCACGTTGCCCTTGTGCAGGTGGAAGTCGAGTCGAACGGCCCGTGCGCGGTCGACGAACAGGGCGACAGCGGGGTTGAGTGCGGCGCTGTCGAGCGGGTCGTTTGCATCAGGCACAGCCAACGCTGTGACGTGAAATTCGCGCTCGCCATCCAGCCCGAGCACGCGGCGCGAGGTCACCACCGCATGCAGACCGGGCAGCCGGGCGGTCAGTTGCGCCACCCGCAGCGCGGCGTCGGCCGCCAGCTGCTCGAAGTTGTCCAGCACCAGCAGCACGCGCCGGTCGGCCAGCGACTGCAGCAGCCGCTCGAAGCGGTCGTCGGCGCTGGCGCGCACGTGCAGCGCCGCCAGCAGCGCGTCGAGCAGCTGTGTCTCGTGGCTGCAGTCCACCAGGGGCACGAAGGCCACCAGATCGAACTCTGGCGCACCGCGCGTTGCGGCAGGGTGTGCCAGCGCGTGCGCCAACTCCACCGCCAGCCGCGTCTTGCCACTGCCGCCGGGCCCGACCAGCGTGACCAGGCGGTGCTGGTGGACCTGTTCGCGCAGCGCCTCGGCCTGGGTGTCGGCGCCGAAGGTCCGCGTCAGGTAGTGCGGCAGGGTCGAGCGCGCTATGTCGGGCAACGGCGACCGACCCGTCGCCACCGTCATGACGGCGGCGTCCTCAGCCCCCGCGCCGGGTCGGCGCGGCAACTGGGGCGGCAGTGCTTCGAGGCGCAACTTCAGCTCGGCGAAGCGTCTGCGCTCAATCTCGACCCAGTCGTCGTAGAAGCCCGGCATCAGGTCGCCCTGGTACAGCGCCAGGGCTTGCAGCGCCTGCCCGTTGCGCGCGTGGCGCTCGAATTCCAGCGCGTCGCAGGCCAGCGCGCCGGGTACCACGCGCACGCTCAGGCGGTCGGCCTGCAGCACGGCGGCACCGGGTGTGCCCACGGGTTCTAGCAGGCTCTTCAAGGTGGACAGCACCTGGCGCAGCCGGTTGCGGCCGACGTCGGGCGCCACGCCAGGCCACAGCAGCTCGATGAGCTCCTCGCGGGCATGTGCGCGCTCGGGCGCCAGCGCCAGCCGCGCCAGCAGCGCCGCCGCAGCGCGTGAGGGGAAACGGTCGATCTGCTGGTCAACCCCGGCGGCGGCCACGCCACCCAGCAGGCGCACGCGCCAGCGCGGCGCCCTGGCCGGTGGCGGTGTCGAGCGGGGCAGCGTGCCCGGGATCGTGTCAGCGTGGCCAGCCATGGCCGCAGTCTAGGGCCCGGCGTCGGCTATCGTCGCCGCCTGCTTACGCCCCGCGCCCTGCCCGCATGACACTGCGCCTGTTCGTTGACGCGCCGCTGCTAGCCGGCGTCGATATCCGTCTGCCCCCCGGTGCCACGCGCCATGCCCAGGTGCGCCGCGTGCAGCCTGGCGACACGCTGGTGCTCTTCGACGGCCAGGGTTGCGACTGGCCGTCGACCGTGCTGCGCGTGGGCCGCAGCGAGATCGACGTGCGCCTGGGCCCGCCTCATCCCGTGGCGCGCGAACTGCCGCTGGCCGTGACCCTGGCTCTGGGCATGCCAGCCAACGAACGCATGGACACACTGGTGGAAAAAGCCACCGAGCTGGGTGTGGCGCGCATCCAGCCGCTGCTGTGCGAACGCTCGGTGCTGCGCCTGGCGGGTGAGCGCGCCGAGCGCAAGTGCGCGCACTGGCAGGCCATCGCCCAGGCCGCGTGCGAACAAAGCGGCCGCGCCCGCGTGCCCCACGTGGCGGCGGTGATGACGCTGCCCGACTGGCTGGCCAGCCTGCCGGCCCCGCCGGACGCCGGATCGCGCCTGGTGCTCAGCCTGAACCCGGGCGCGCTGCCCCTGCGCCGGGCCCCCGTGCCGGCCGCTGCAGTGGCCGTGCTGAGCGGCCCCGAGGGCGGCCTCAGCCCCGCCGAAGAAGCCGCCGCGCGCCAGGCCGGCTTCGCGCCCACCGCCCTGGGCCCGAGCGTGCTGCGCGCCGACACCGCGCCCCTGGCTGCGTTGGCCTGGCTGGGACTGCAGGCCGGTTGAGCGCGACGGGGCCGGCCCCCCGGCTGCGCTCTGCCGATCAGCCGCTCAATCCACCTTGCGGCCGAACGCCGGGTCGATGCGGATCAGCGCTGCTGCTACGAACGACGGCACGGTCGCCACGCAGGCCCAGATGAAGAAGTTGGTGTAGCCGATCTGGTCCTGCAGCCAGCCCGCCCACATGCCGGGCAGCATCATGCCCAGGGCCATGAAACCGGTACACAGCGCGTAGTGCGCCGTCTTGTGCAGGCTGCTGCCGTCGGCGGCCTTGGCACCCTGCGGGTCGCCCGTGCCACCGGCCACCATCAGCATGAAGACCATGTAGGCGGTGAAGCCGAAGCCGTAACCGAACTGCTCGGTGGCAATCGCCGCGCTGACCAGCCACAGCTCGGTGGGTTGCCAAACGGCCAGCGCCACAAACACGCTGTTGGGCACGTGCATGCACAACACCAGCGGCCACAGCACGCGTTTCAGGCCCAGGCGCGAAATGACCCAGCCGCCCAGCAGCCCGCCCAGCGTGAGCGCGATGATGCCCACCGTGCCGTACGCGATGCCCACG
>JANNWL010000179.1:0-6539 GCA_031414735.1 Burkholderiales bacterium
TGGAACGGCACGGCCGGGGAAGTGAAGGACACCGCCGGCTATGCGGGCGGGCCGTTCAACGGCAGGGCACAAGGCTTCCCCGTGCCCAGTGCTGCCAGCGCCAGCCCGGCACGTTCAGGCAGCCCGGGCACCTGCCGCTACGCCACCCTGCCCGGCGCGGCAAGTGGTGGGGGCCGTTTCGAGATCAATGGCCTGCCAGTGTCGGTGAGCGCCGGCGCCAAGACCAGCGTCGCTTTCTGGATGTATTGGAACGGCGGCGACAGCGTCATGCCGCTGGGCTGGCAGATCCATAACCTGTGGTTCCGCAGCGGCCACTTCGGGTTCAACACCGGTGCCAGCGATGTCTTCGGCATGGCCAGCACCGGCCTGGCCAACACCTGGCGCCACGTGGTGGCCGTGTTCACCAACGGGAGCGTCGTGTCGAACAAGATTTACATCGACGGCGTATCACAGACGCTGACGCAACGCTTGGGCACTCCGAGCACGGCCAGCGCTGTGGTCGGCTCGTCCTTGCGCCTCGGCGGCTGGGGCAACAGCACCGCCTTCCGCATGACCGGGCGCGTCGACCAGGTACGGGTCTACAACGGCGCTTTGAACGACGCCGAGGTCACGGCGCTGCACGCCGAGACCCGGAACTGCCCCGCGGTCATCGACCACTACGAACTGTCGACGCCTTCTGCCGCCGTGTCTTGCCTGGCCAGCACCGTCACCGTCACCGCCTGCGCCGACACCAGCAGCCCCTGCACCAACGCCGTCTCGACCATCAGTGGACAGACCGCCACCCTGGCCGCCAGCGCCGGCACGCTGGGCAGCAACACCGTCACCTTCAACGCCGCGGGTGTGGCCACCACCACACTCAGCCACGCAGCAGCCGCCAACGGCGCGACGGTGACGGTGACGCTTTCTGGCGAGCAGACCAGCGCGGCCAGCGCCCGCCAGTGCTGCCCCAACGGCAGCTCATGCTCGGTGGCCAACAGTTGCAGCACCACCTACAGCACGGCAGGCTTCATCGTGGCTGCTGCTGCCGGCGGCGCGGCGGCCACGGTGCCGGCGCAGACGGCGGGCACCACCTCGCCGGGCTACTTCCTGCGCGCCGTGCAGACCAACACCAGCACCAAGGCCTGCGAGGCGGCGATCACCGGGGTGGGCAACGTGAACTGGTCCTACCAGTGCAACAACCCCAGCACCTGCTCGGCCAGCAACCTGATGACGCTGACGGGCAACGCCGCCAACACCATCGCCCGCAACAACAACGGCAGCACGGCCAGCAGCACGCCCGTAGCCATGACCTTCGACGCCAACGGCAACGCGCCCTTCAGCTTCAATTACGCCGATGTGGGCCAGGTCACGCTCAACGCCAGCCGCGCTGCCAGCGGCTCGTTGTTGACGACGCTGATCGGCGCCAGCAACGCCTTCGTCGTGCGGCCGGGCGGCTTTGCGCTGTCCGCCATCCGCCAGACGGCTGCGCCTCAGCTCGTCAACCCGGTGGCGGCCAGCGCAGCGGGTGCGAAGTTCGTGGCTGCCGGCGAGGCCTTCAGCGCCACCGTCACGGCCACCACCTCGGGCGGCGCGACCACACCCAACTACGGCCGCGAGACCAGCGCCGAGGGCGTGCTGCTGACGCGCGCGCTGGTGCTGCCCGCGGGCGGCGCCACGGGCACGCTCAGCAACGCCACCATTGCCGGCGGCAGCTTCACGGCCGGCGTGGTCACGGTCACCAACCTGGCCTTCAGCGAGGTCGGCATCATCACGCTCAGCCCCGCGGTGGCGGACGGCGACTACCTCGGTGCCGGCAACGTCACCGGCACCACCACGGCGAACATCGGCCGCTTCTTCCCGGCGCAGTTCGCACTCAGCGGGGGCAGCGTCACGCACCGCTCGGCGCTGGGCTGCTCACCGGCCTCCAGCTTCAGCTACCTGGGCGAAAACTTCCGCCTGGGGCTGACGCTGACGGCGCAGAACACGGCCGGCGCCACCACCACCAACTACACCGGCGCCTTCGCCAAGCTCGACCCGATCACCGCCGGCTGGAACCTGGCCGGGCGCGACGCCACCACCGTCTTCACGGTGGCCAGCACGCGGCTGTCGCTGGGCAGCGCCACCGGCAGCTTCAGCAACGGCGTGGCCAGCGGCATCACGCTCACCGCCAACGCGGCGCGCGCCGCGACGCCCGACGGTCCCTTCACCGCGGCCTTTGGCGTGGCGCCGGTGGACAGCGACGGCGTGGCGATGGCCGCCTTCGACCTGGCCAGCACCTCGGGCGGCGGCAACGACCGCACCCAGGTCGCCAGCCTGACGCTGCGTTTCGGCCGCCTGCGCGTGGGCAGCGCCGCGGGTGCGGCCGACCGCGCGCTGGTGCTGCCCGTGGCGGCGCAGTCGTGGAACGGCAGCGCCTTCGACACCCACACGCTGGACAGCTGCACCGCCATCGCCACCACCGCCATGAGCTTCGGCAACCTGCGCGGCACGCTGACCACGGCCGACACCGCGGCCAGCGGCGCCATCACGCTGGCCAGCGGCCTGGGTTCACTGCGCCTGGCCGCGCCCGGCGGCGGCCGCTCGGGCACCTACGACGTGGCGCTGAGCCTGGGCAGCAGCGCCACCGACGCGTCGTGCCTGCAACCCTGGACGCCGGCCGTGGGCGACGCCGCCACCGCCGGCGCCAACCTGGCCTACCTGCGCGGCAACTTCTGCGCCAGCACCTATGGCAACGACCCCGCCGCGCGCGCCACCTTCGGCCGCCCGCGTGGCGTGGACAGCCTGGTCTACCGGCGCGAGAACTTCTGAGCATGAAGTTCCGCCTCAACAACCCGTTCAAGAAGCGCCCCGCCGCGGGCCAGCTGGCCATTGCCAGCAGCGCCGACGACTTCATCTACGCCCAGGCCGACACCAGCGGCCGGCTGCAACGCTGCGGGCACCTGGGGCGCGGCGACGACACGCCAGCGGCCTTTGCCAAGGCCATCCAGGCGCTGGGCCTGCCGGCGCAGCAGGTCCACGCCGTGTTGCCGCTGGCCCAGGCGCAATTGCTGCAGGTGGACGCCCCGGCGGTGAAGGCCGAGGAGATGAAGGCCGCGGCGCGATGGCGCATCAAGGACCAGGTCGAGGGCCGGCTGGACGACTACATCATCGACGTGATGTTCGTCGGCGACGACAAACCGCGTCCGCATCGCCAGCTCTTCGTGGCCGCGGCGCGCCACGGCGTGGTCCGCGAGCTGACCGAGCGGAGCTTGACCGCCGGGCTGGCGGTGACGGTGATCGACCTGGCCGAGACCGCCCAGCGCAACCTGCACAGCGCGCAGGCGCGGCGCGAAGGCCTGACGGACCGCGCCACGGCGACGCTGCTGCAGCACGGCCCGCAGTGCCTGCTGACGGTGTGCGTGGGCGACGAGCTGTACTACGCGCGCCGCCTGGACTGGGACGCCCAGGCCCAGCCCGGCGCCGCGGCCAGCCCCGGCACATTGGCGGCAGCCGCGCTGGCGGCAGCCGCCAAGCCCGCCGTGGCGTTGGAGTCCATGGACTTCGTCGACTACGGCGCCGAGCCCGAAGACACCCCCGGCCACACCGACGATGCATCGCACAGCGTGGTGGAACTGCAGCGCTCCTTCGACGTCTGGGAACGTTCCTGGCCCGACCTGCCGCTGGCCTGCCTGTGGGTGCAGGTGGGCGAGCACTCGCACAAGTTGGCCGCGCTGCTGTCCCGGCAACTCGGCCAGCCCGTGGCAGTGCTGGACGTCGACAAGACCTTTCCCGAGCTGGTGCAACTCGCCCCCGACCCGGCCCTGCGCGAAGCCCTGTGGCCCGTGTTGGGCCTGCTGCTGCGCAACGAAACCCGCCGCCTGTGAAGCGCTGACATGGCACAACAAATCAACCTCTACAGCCCCATTCTGCTGGCCCCCAAGCGCTACTTCTCGGCGCTGGCCATGCTGCAGGCGCTGGCGGTGCTGGCTGTCGGGCTGGTGGGTTTGAGCCTGTGGTCGGTCAGCCATACCCAGGGCCTGAAGCGCGACCTGGCCTCGGCCAGCGCCGCCGACAGCGCCGAGCAGCAGCGCCTGCGGGTGGCCTTGGCCGCGCGGCCGACCGCGCCCACCAGCCTCAGCGCGCTGGAACAGGAACTGGCCCAGGCCCGCAAGCAGCTGGCCGAGCGCGAGGCGCTGCTGGCGTCCATCGCCACGCCCGCACCGGGCAGCGGCATCAGCCGCTCGGCGTTGCTGCGCCTGTTGGCGCAGACCCTGCCCGCATCGGCTTGGTTGACCGAGGTCGGGCTGGTCGACGGCCGCGTCGACATCGCCGGGGCCACGCTGCAGCCCGAGTCGCTGCGCCCCTGGCTGGCCCGGCTGTCGGCCCACCCGGCGCTGGCCGGGCAGATGCTGGAAGCCGTGAAGGTGGAGCGCCGCGACGCGAACACCGGCCCGGGCCCCGAGAGCTGGGCGTTCCGCGTCGTCAGTGGTCGCGGCAGCAGCACGCCAGCCACGCCGACCGGGCCGGTTGATGCGGGGGCGCGCCCGTGAAGGCCTTCATTCAGACGCAGGCCAAGCGCATCGACGGTTTGTCGCTGCGCGAGCGCGCCATCATGTTCGTCTCACTGGCCATTGCGCTGGTGGCCGTGGCCGATGCGCTGGTGATTTCGCCGCGCCTGGCCGAACAGAAAGCGCTGCTGGCCCAACGCCAGGCCCAGGCAACCGAAATCAACACCCTGCGCGTGACGCTGGCCGGCGGTGGCGCCGCGGCCGACACGCCGGGCGCCAAGCTGGCCCGCCAGTTGAGCGAGGCGCGCGCCCGCCAGCAGGCGCTGGACGCCGAGATCGCCCGCGGCCTGGCCCACGGCGCCCACGGCGCGCGCCTGCCCGACCTGCTCGAACGCGTGCTGCACCGCTACGACCGCCTGACGCTGCTGCGCCTGGCGACCGCGGCACCTGCCGTCAACCCCGCAGCCCAGGCCCTGGACAAAGCCAGTGGCGGTCTGCCGCTGCAGGGCGTGGAGATCGTGGTGCGCGGCAGCTACCCCGACCTGGCGCAGTACGTGGCCGATACCGAGAGTGCCCTGCCCGCCCTGCGCTGGGGCGCCTTGACCATCACCGGTGGCAGCGAGCAGCCGGTGCTGACCGCCCGCGTCTACCTGCTGGGAGCTGTGCCATGACGACCACTGCCACCGCAGTCCTGACCCTACTTATGGCGGCCAGCGCCGGGGCGCAGGAAGGGCCGCGCGACCCCATGCAGCCGCCGCCTTCGCTGCGCCCGACCGCCGCGCCCGGTGGCAGCGCCCCGGCCGACGCGGCGCCCGCCGTGGCACGCCACCTGATGGTGATCGACGGCGTGCGCTACGTCATCGACAAGGGCCGCCGCCGCGGCGTGGGCGACCTGCTGGGCGGTGCGCGCATCGAACGCATCGACGACAGCGCCATCGTCGTGCGCCACGGCAAGCAGCTGCAGCGCCTGCCGCTGTTTGCAGGCGTGGTGAAACGACCTCTGGCCGAGCCCGTGCCCGCCAGCGCCGGCACGCACACCGGCACCCATACCGGCGGACGGCCCGCCGACCCCGTCACCCAGACAGCCCAGGCCTTGGCGGCCTGCGCCGACCGCCCCTCATGCATGCAACGCCCAGGTGAACCGCGATGAAGCGCTTCTCGAACAACCCTTCCACGACCGCGCTGGCATCCCTGCGCCACCTGCTGTCACTGGCCGCCGTGCTGCTGCTGGCGGCCTGCGCCGACCGACCGCCCCTGCGCCAGACCACCGTGCCCGACGTGGGCACCGAGTTGCGTGCACAGATCGCGACGCAAGCTGCGCAGGCCGCCGCCGCCGCCAGCGTCGCTGCAGCCCAGGTGCCCGTGCCGCCCCCGGCGGCCGCGCTGCCGTTGGCCGCGCCGCCGCCACCGCCCGAGCCGCGCTTCGACCTCATCGTCAACGGCGCCAACGCACGCGACGTGTTCTTGTCGATGGTCGCCGACACGCGCTACAGCATGCTGATGCACCCCGAGGTCGCCGGCACGCTGTCGGTGACGCTGCGCTCGGTGACGGTGCGCGAGGCGCTGGAATCCATCCGCGACGTGTACGGCTACGACTTCCGCATCGAAGGTCGCCGCGTCACCGTGTTCCCGGCCACGCTGCAGATGCGCATCTTCACCGTCAACTACCTCACGTCGCAGCGCAAGGGCCGCAGCGAGGTGCGCGTCAGCGGCGGTGGTGTGCCGCAGGCCCAGGGCAGCGCCGGCAGTGGCGGCTCGCAAGGCGCGAACTCGCAGAACGGCAGCCAGATCACCACCGACAGCCTCAGCGACTACTGGGCCGAAACGGCCGAAGCCCTGCGCGGCATGGTCGGCAAGGGCGAGGGACGCGCCGTCATCACCAGCCCACAGGCCGGCACGATAGCCGTGCGCGCCATGCCGGACGAGTTGCGCCAGGTCGAGCAGTTCCTGCGCGCGTCGCGCCTGGCCATCGAGCGCCAGGTGATGCTGGAAGCCAAGATCATCGAGGTCGAGCTGCGCGACGGCTTCCAGAGCGGCATCGATTGGTCGCTGCTGAAGACCCGCGCCGCCGTG
>JANNWL010000180.1:0-2881 GCA_031414735.1 Burkholderiales bacterium
TTCGGCACCTGCGCTGCCTGCCACGGCGCCGACGGCAAGGGCAACAAGGCGCTCGGCGCGCCCAACCTGACCGACCGCGTCTGGCTTCACGGCGGCGGCGAGCAGGCCATCGTCGAGATGATCGTCAAGGGCAAGAACAACGTCATGCCGGCGCATGCCAAGGTGCTGACACCGGAGCAGATCCATGTGCTGGGGGCCTACGTATGGGGCTTGTCGCAGTCCACGCCGGTGGCCGCCAAGTGACCAGTGACCCTGCGCCAGCGTCCGCGGCGGCAGGCGAGGGCGATGACCGGCGCGAGTCGGTGATCCGGCTGTATGCCAAGCAGCCCGAGATCTACGCCCGCGCGGTGAGTGGCTGGTTTGCGGGCTGGCGCTGGGCGTTGGTATGGGCCACCCAACTCGTGTTCTACGGCCTGCCCTGGCTGCAGTGGAATGGTCGCCAGTTCGTGCTGTTTGATCTGGAAGCGCGCCGCTTCTATCTGGGGGCGTTGGTCCTGTACCCGCAGGATTTCATCTACCTCACGGCATTGCTCATCGTCAGTGCCTACGCGCTGTTCCTGTTCACTACCGTGGCCGGGCGCTTGTGGTGCGGCTATGCCTGCCCGCAGACGGTGTACACCGAGATCTTCATGTGGGTCGAACGCCATATCGAAGGCGACCGCATGCGGCGCATGAAGCTCGATGCATCTCCTTGGAACGTTGAAAAGCTGCTGCGCAAGTCTGCCAAGCACGCCGTCTGGCTGGCCATCGGTCTGTGGACCGGCTTCACCTTTGTGGGCTACTTCACGCCTGTACAGACGCTGGGCCGGTCGCTGTGGTCGCTGGGTCTGGGTCCCTGGGAGACCTTCTGGGTGCTCTTCTACGGCTTCGCCACCTATGGCAACGCGGGTTGGATGCGCGAGCAGGTGTGCAAGTACATGTGTCCCTACGCCCGCTTCCAGAGCGTGATGTTCGACAAGGACACCCTCGTCATCAGCTACGACGCCGAACGCGGCGAACCGCGCGGAACACGCGGGCGCAAGACCGATCTGGGGGTCGCCAAGCTGGGGCATTGCATCGGCTGCAACCTGTGCGTGCAGGTCTGCCCGACAGGCATCGACATTCGCAACGGCCTGCAGTACGAATGCATCGGCTGCGCGGCCTGCATCGATGTCTGCAACGGCGTGATGGACAAGATGCAGTACCCGCGCGGCCTCGTGCGCTATGACACCCAGGCGGGCATGCAGCGCCACCTGCCGCGCACCGAGGTGCTGCGGCGGGTGCTGCGGCCACGTGTGCTGGCCTACACCGCCGTCCTCGTGGTGATCTGCAGCGCCATGTTGACCAGCCTGTGGTTGCGTGCGCCGTTCAAGGTCGACGTGCTCCGCGACCGCGGCTCGCTGGCGCAGATCGTCGACGACGGCGCCATCGCCAACGTCTACCGCTTGCAGATCATGAACAGCACCGAGCAGGTGCAGCACTACCGCATCGGCGTGCAGGGTTTGCCGCGGGCGGCCACCGATCTGGCCGGCGACACGGTCGTCGAGCCGGCGCAGGCGCGCTGGGTGCCGGTGGCGGTGACCGTGCCGGCCGACGATGCACGGCGCGCCGGTGCCGGCTCACATGCCATCGAGTTCGTGGTCGAGCGCCAGTCCGACGCGGTGAACCCCAAGCCTTACCGTGTGCTGGAGCCCTCGACCTTCATCGTGCCGCGCTGACGCCGCCCATTCCAACGAGAGAGACCTTCATGACCCCTGCTTCCGCACCGGCTGCGCCCACCTCACCGGCCCCGTCGGGCGCCCCCAACCCGCCCTTGAAGTGGTGGCGTGTTCCCATGGTGTGGATGGTGATTGGCGGCCCGGCCACCGTGGTGGTGGCTTCATTTGCGACCTTGACACTGGCCATCCTGAACCCTGATCCCGTGCTGGACACCGGACAGGCCCGGAATGCGTCCCAGCTGCCGGCGGTGCAGGGCCGCAACCATGCCGCCACGGGCGGGCCTTGATGACGGGGCCGCCCCGCAGCGCCGTGGGTTCGGTGGCCGGCTCGTCAGTCGGCGTTGCCGCTGACCAGAGCGCGCAGCCCGTCGGCGTTCAGCACCACGATCTGGCGTTGCTTGACCTCGAGCAAACCGTTCTCCTGGAACTTCGAAAATGTGCGGCTCACGGTTTCCAGCTTCAGACCCAGGTAGCTGCCGATTTCTTCTCGCGTCATGCGCAGGACCAGCGAGCTTGCCGAGTAGCCCCGGGTTTGCAGGCGCTTGGTCAGGTTGAGCAGGAAGGCCGCCAGCCGCTCTTCGGCGCGCATGCTGCCCAGCAGCAACATCACGCCGTGGTCGCGCACGATCTCTCGGCTCATGATGCGGTGAAACTGGCGCTGCAGGTCGCTGAAGTCGCGCGACAAGTCTTCGAGCATGTTGAAGGGGATGACGCAGACCTGCGAGTCCTCCAGCGCCACCGCGTCGCAGGTGTGGCGGTCGGACCCGATGCCGTCCAGCCCCAGCAACTCGCCGGCCATCTGGAAACCAGTCACCTGGTCGCGGCCGTCCTCCGAGGTCACGCAGGTCTTGAAGAAACCGGTTCTCACCGCATACAGGGCACCGAAGGGCTCGCCGATGCGGAACAGCGCCTCACCGCGGCCGACCTGGCGCCGGGCGCCGATGAGGCCGTCCAGCCTGTCGAGTTGGTCGGGCGACATGCCCACAGGCAGGCACAGCTCGCGCAGGTTGCAGCCCGAGCAAGCGGCCTTGAGGGGCTCCAGTCGAATGGCAGGCAGCGTCTGGTGTGGTTCCATGTCCCGGGCAGCGGAGTTGGGAGGGCGGGGCAAGCAAGTATGGCGCAGGCCGCCGCTGCACTCACGCAGCCACTGACGGCGCGACATGTCTGACCTGGCCCTCATCGGC
>JANNWL010000181.1:0-6767 GCA_031414735.1 Burkholderiales bacterium
TGCGGTAAACCACCAACGCAAGAAGCAGGAAGATGATGCGGCGACGGAGGTCGCCGAACTTCCCGCTCTTGGCCAGCTGATTCGCAGTGGTTGCCACGTCGACTCTTGCTTTCCCTTAGGCCGCGGCGCCGGACACTTCGACGCTGCCGCCAACCGCTTCGATCGCGGCCTTCGCGCCGGCGGTGGCGCCGACGCCCTTGAGCGCGACCTTGCGCGTCAGCTCGCCGGACTTGATGACCTTGACGTGCTTGACGATCTGCCCCACCAGGCCCGCGGCCTTCAGCGTCAGCACGTCGACTTCGTCAGCGCCAAGGCGCTCCAGATCGGCCAGCGTGACTTCGCCGTTGAACTTCAATTGCGCGGACTTGAAGCCGCGCTTGGGCAGACGACGCTGCAGCGGCATCTGGCCGCCTTCGAAGCCGACCTTGTGGAAGCCGCCCGCACGGGACTTCTGCCCCTTGTGGCCGCGCCCGGCGGTCTTGCCCAGGCCCGAACCGATGCCGCGCCCCACGCGACGACGGCCCTTCTTGCTGCCCTCAGCGGGCTTGATCGTGTTGATTTGCATCACAGCACCAATACGAGGTAGGCGACCTTGTTGATCATGCCGCGCACGGCGGGCGTGTCTTCCAGGGTGCGCTGGCTGTTGACCTTGCGCAGACCCAGGCCCCGCACGGTGTCGCGGTGGGACTGGCGCGTGCCGGCCACGCTCTTGACGAGCTTGACGGTCAGGGTCTTCTTTTCAATAACTTCGGCAGTCATGGGTATTCTCCGCTGCGGTGTCAGTTGAAGAGATCTTCGACCGACTTGCCGCGCTTGGCCGCCACGTCGGCGGGGGTGGACGAGCGCTTCAGCGCATCCAGCGTGGCACGGACCATGTTGTACGGGTTGCTGGAGCCCAGGCTCTTGGCAACGATGTCGGTCACGCCCATGACTTCGAACACGGCGCGCATCGGGCCGCCGGCAATGATGCCGTCGCCAGGCTTGGCCGGCGCCATCAGCACCTTGGCGGCGCCGTGCTCGCCGCGCACGTTGTGGTGGATGGAGCCGTTCTTCAGGCTGACCTTGACCATGTTGCGGCGTGCGGAGTCCATCGCCTTCTGCACGGCCACCGGCACTTCCTTGGCCTTGCCCTTGCCCATGCCGATGCGGCCATCGCCATCGCCCACGACAGTGAGTGCGGCGAAACTGAGGGTGCGACCGCCCTTGACAACCTTGGTGACGCGGTTGACCGCGATCATCTTCTCTTTGAGGCCGTCGTCATTGGCCTCGGTCTGGGCGCGGGGAGTGAACTTTGCCATCTTGAATGTCCTTGAATGCTCGCGCCGGTCAGAACTGCAGGCCGGCTTCGCGTGCCGCCTCGGCCAGCGCCTTCACGCGGCCGTGGTACGCAAAACCGGAGCGGTCGAACGCGACCTTGTCGATGCCGGCAGCGCGTGCCTTTTCGGCGATGCGCTTGCCGATCAGCGTGGCGGCCGCCGTGTTGGCGCCCCTGCCCGCGGCGCCGAGCTGCTCGCGAACTTCCTTCTCGACCGTCGAAGCGGTGGCCAGGATGCGGGTGCCATCGTCGGAAATGACGCTGGCGAACACGTGCTGGTTGGACCGGAACACCGTCAGGCGTGCCACACCCTGCTGCAGGATGCGGATGCGGGTCTGACGCGAACGGCGCAGGCGTTGTTGCTTCTTGGTCAGCATGGGGTGCTCCTTACTTCTTCTTGGTCTCTTTGATGACCACGCGCTCGCCGGTGTACCGAATGCCCTTGCCCTTGTAGGGTTCGGGCGGGCGGAAGGCACGCACTTCGGCGGCCAACTGGCCCACCGTCTGGCGGTCGGCACCGGAGATGACGATCTCGGTTTGCGTCGGCGTGGCCACCTTGATGCCCGCAGGCATGTCCTTGACCACGGGGTGCGAGAACCCGATCTGCAGCGTCAGCTTCTGGCCGGCGGCGGCAGCGCGAAAGCCCACGCCCACCAGGTTCAACTTCTTCTCGAAGCCCTTGCTGACACCACCCACCATGTTGGCCACCAGCGCGCGCATGGTGCCGCTCATTGCATCGGCGGCGGTGCTGTCATTGGCGGGGGTGAAGCTGAGATTGGCACCATCCTTGGCGATGGTGACCAGGCTGTTAAGCGGCCGGCTCAGGCTGCCGTTGGCGCCCTTGACCGTGATCTGCTCGTTCGCGATCGACACATCGACACCTTGCGGCACGGCGATCGGCATTTTTCCTACGCGGGACATAGTCGGTTGCTCCGTTCTTCGCCGTGATCAGGCGACGTAGCAAAGCACTTCGCCACCGACACCGGTCTGGCGAGCCTTGCGGTCGGTCATCACGCCCTTGGGCGTGGTCACGATGGCCACACCCAGTCCGTTCATGACCTGGGGAATGGCATCGCGGCCCTTGTAGATGCGCAGGCCGGGGCGGCTGACGCGCTCGATGCGCTCGATGACGGGCCGGCCGGCGTAGTACTTCAGCGCGATCTCGAGCTGGCTCTTGCCGCCGTCGGTCTTCACCGCGAAGCCCTCGACATAGCCTTCGTCCTTGAGGACTTGGGCGATTGCGCACTTGATCTTCGACGAAGGCATCACCACGACGGCCTTGTCTACTGCTTGCGCATTGCGGATACGCGTCAGCATATCGGCGATGGGGTCACTCATGCTCATGAAGTTATCTCCTGCAGGACGCGCCGTTTACCAGCTGGCCTTGACCAGACCCGGGATATCGCCCTTGAAGGCGAGCTCGCGGATCTTGTTGCGGCCGAGGCCGAACATGCGAAACGTGCCACGCGGGCGACCCGTCAGAGCGCAGCGATTGCGCAGGCGTGTCGGGTAGGCGTTGCGCGGCAGTTTTTGCAGCTCCAGACGGGCCGCATAGCGCTCTTCTTCTGTGCGCTTGAAGTCATCGATGATGGCCTTCAGCTCAGCGTACTTCTTGGCGTACTTGGCAACCAGCTTCTCGCGCTTTTCCTCGCGCTGGATCAGGGATGTCTTTGCCATGTCTTGCCTTCAGTTCTTGAACGGGAACTTGAACGCGACCAGCAGCGCCCTGCACTCGTCGTCGTTCTTCGCACTGGTCGTGATGCTGATATTCAGCCCACGGATCGCGTCGATCTTTTCGTACTCGATCTCAGGGAAGATGATCTGTTCCTTGACACCGATGTTGTAGTTGCCACGGCCATCGAATGCGCGGCCCGAGATGCCGCGGAAGTCACGCACCCGCGGCAAGGCCACGGTGACGAAACGGTCCAGGAACTCGTACATGCGCAGGCCGCGCAAAGTAACCATGCACCCGATGGGCACGTTCTCGCGGATCTTGAAGCCGGCGATCGGCTTCTTGCTCTTGGTGACCACGGGCTTCTGGCCGGCGATCTTGGTCATGTCCGCGACCGCGCTGTCCATGACCTTCTTATCTGAAACTGCTTCGCTCACGCCCATGTTGAGCGTGATCTTCTGAAGACGCGGCACCTGCATCACCGAAGTGAAACCAAATTTGGTCATCAGCTCGGGGACGATCTTTTCGCGGTAGACCTGCTGCAGGCGGGCCGAGGTGACCGCGTCGGCGGCGCCGGCCGCCACTGTCACGGCCTTGCCTGAGGACTTCGCTGCCTTTTCGGTCTTGCCTGCCTTGTCGGTGGACTTGGCTGCGGACTTGTCTGTCTTGGGGGTCGCCATGATGATTGCGCCTTAAACCTTGATCTCGTCGCCGCTGGACTTGAAGACCCGGATCTTCTTGCCATCGGCGAGCAGCTTGATAGCCACCCGGTCAGCCTTGGACGTGGCCGGATTCCAGATCGCTACATTGGACTGATGGATCGGCATGACCTTGTCGATGACGCCGCCAGTGGTGCCCTTCATGGGGTTTGGCTTGACATGCTTTTTCACCATGTTCACGCCGTCGACGACCAAATGGTCTTCGTCCACACGCAGCGACACAGTGCCGCGCTTGCCTTTATCGCGGCCGGTGGTCACGATGACCTGGTCGCCTTTGCGAATCTTTTTCATGGGGGTCGGTCCTGAATGATCTCGGGTCGCGCCGTGCTTTACAGCACTTCGGGAGCCAGTGAGACGATCTTCATGAAGCGCTCGGTGCGCAGTTCGCGCGTCACCGGCCCGAAAATGCGCGTGCCAATCGGTTCGAGCTTGGCATTGAGCAACACGGCGGCGTTGCCGTCGAACTTGATCAGCGAACCATCCTGCCGGCGGACGCCCTTGGCGGTGCGCACCACGACAGCGCTGTAGACCTCGCCTTTTTTGACGCGGCCACGCGGCGCAGCTTCTTTGATGCTGACCTTGATCACGTCACCTATGCCGGCGTAACGGCGCTTGGAGCCGCCGAGCACCTTGATGCACATGACGGACTTGGCGCCCGTGTTGTCGGCCACGTCGAGCCGAGTTTGCATTTGGATCATGTTCTCATCCCAACTTGTTACCGCTTGCACACCTTGCGGCGCGCTGTCGCGGTCAGTCTTGGGCCCGTGTAGGGGTTGGATCCGAACTGGCGTTCTGCTCTTGGACCCTGTGGGCTGTAAGCAGTGCTCGTCCGGCGAAGCTTCTGATTATGGCAGGGTTCGCGCAGAGTCGTCAAGCGACTCCGTGCGGAAAACCCAGTGGCCTCAGTCCGAGTGTGCCTTGGCCTGTTGCAGCATCGTGCCTGCGTCGCTGACTTCGAACTTGCCCGGCGCTTCAACGTTCAGCGTCTTCACCACGCCGTCAATCACCAGCATCGAGTAGCGGTCCGAGCGCAAGCCCATGCCGCGGGCGGTGAGATCCAGCGTCAGGCCGGTCGCCTTGGCGAAATCGGCACTGCCGTCGGCCATCATGCGCACCTTGCCGGCGGCGGCTTGGTCGCGGCCCCAGGCGCCCATCACGAAGGCGTCGTTGACGGAGACGCACCAGATCTCGTCCACACCCGCGGCGCGCAGGTCGTCGGCGTGCTTCACGTAGCCCGGCACGTGCTTGGCCGAGCAGGTGGGCGTGTAGGCGCCAGGCAGTGCGAACACCGCAATCTTCTTGCCGGCGGTGATGGCCGCCACGTCGAAGGTGTTGGGGCCGAGCGAACAACCATTGCCCTCGACTTCGATGAACTCCTGCAGCTTGCCCGCGGGCAACTTGTCTCCGACTTTCAGCATGGGAACTCCTTGCTTGGTAAGTAAAACGCGGCCTGAACTGGGATGGTGTCCAGTGTCAGGCCGCGGTGTGCGTCAACGGGCTTGAGGGCCCGACGAGCATGGGGGATCAGACCAGCTTGGCCTTCTCGATCAGGCGCGTGACCGTCCAGGACTTGGTCTTGCTGATGGGGCGACCCTCGGCGATCTCCACGGTGTCGCCCATCTTGTACTCGCCTTTTTCGTCGTGGGCGTGGTACTTGCGCGAATGGCCGACGATCTTGCCGTAAAGCTCGTGCGCGGTGCGCCGCTCGACCAGCACGGTCACCGTCTTGGAGCGCTTGTCGCTGACGACGCGTCCAACGAACGTACGGGTGTTTTTGGCTGGCGCGGCTGCCGCCACTTGGGTGTCGCTCATTTCTTGCCCCCTGCTTGGCGCTTCTTCTCGGCAATGATGGTCTTGGCGCGCGCGATGTCGCGGCGCGTGTTGCCCAATTGCGAGTTGTTGGTGAGTTGCTGCGTGGCGCGCTGCATGCGCAGGCCGAAGTGGGCCTTGAGCAGATCGGAGACTTCCTTCTCCAGCGCAGCGACGTCCTTGGTGCGGAATTCAGATGCTTTCATCGGATTCTTTCGCTTCAGGTGCCGACCTGGCGCGCCACGAAGGTGCAGCGCAGCGGCAGCTTGGCAGAGGCCAGCAGGAAGGCTTCGCGGGCCAGTTGCTCGGGCACGCCATTGATTTCGTAAAGCACCTTGCCGGGTTGGATCTCGGCCACGTAGTACTCGGGGTTGCCCTTGCCGTTGCCCATACGGACTTCAGCAGGCTTCTGCGAGATCGGCTTGTCCGGGAAGATGCGGATAAAAATACGGCCACCGCGCTTGATGTGGCGCGAGATGGCGCGACGCGCAGCTTCGATCTGGCGGGCTGTGATGCGGCCACGCTCGGTGGCTTTCAAGCCGAATTCGCCGAACGACACGGCGGCACCGCGCGTGGCGATGCCGGTGTTGCGGCCTTTCTGTTCCTTGCGGAATTTGCGACGTGCAGGTTGCAGCACCGTTATTCTCCTTTGGTCTCACCCGCTGCCGGCGTGGCAGGGGGCGCAGCGCGACGCACGCGCTTGACGGCCGGGCCCTTGGGGCCGTCGGCGGACGGTGCAGCGGCGACGGCAGGGGCGCCATCGCCACGCGGGGCACGGTCGCCCCCTGGGCCACCGGTACCACCCGGGCGGCCTCGGCCGCCCGGGGCACCCGGTCCGCCAGGACGCGGGCCACGGCGGTTGCGGCGGTCGTCTTCGGAATTGGGCTCACCCTTACCAAGTGTCGGCGCGTCGCCGTTGGCCAAGCGGTCGCCACGGTAGACCCAGACCTTGACACCGATGATCCCGTACGTGGTCTTGGCTTCGCTGAAGCCGTAGTCGATGTCAGCCTTGAGCGTATGCAACGGCACGCGCCCTTCGCGGTACCACTCGCAGCGGGCGATCTCGATGCCGTTCAGGCGGCCCGACGACATGATCTTGATGCCCAGAGCACCCAGGCGCATGGCGTTCTGCATCGCGCGCTTCATGGCGCGGCGGAACATGATGCGTTTTTCAAGCTGCTGGGTGATGCTGTCGGCGATCAACTGTGCATCGACTTCGGGCTTGCGCACCTCTTCGATGTTCACCGCCACG
>JANNWL010000182.1:0-6657 GCA_031414735.1 Burkholderiales bacterium
GAGTACGTGGTCGACTTCCTGCCCAAGGTCAAGGTCGAGGTGGTGGTCAAGGACGGCGATGTCGATCGCTGCATCGAGGCCATCGTCAAGGCGGCCAAGACCGGCAAGATCGGTGACGGCAAGATCTTCGTGACGACCGTCGAGCAGGTGGTGCGCATCCGCACCGGCGAGACCGACGAAGCCGCGGTCTGACAGGTCGGCCGGCGCAACCGGGCGCGCTCAGACGCGCGAGAAATCGTCTTTCGCGCCGCTCAGGGGCAGTTGTGCGGCCAGGGACAGAAGCAGTGCTTCGGGCTCGGTGCCCACCTGCACGTTCGCCAACTGCGACCGCGACAGGAAGCCTTCTGTCACCGTCGTTTTCATGAAGCTCAGCAGTCCGTCGTAATAGCCCTCGGTGTTGAGCAGCCCGATCGGCTGGTCGTGGTAGCCCAGCTGGCGCCAGGTCCACACCTCGTAAAGCTCTTCCAGCGTGCCGATGCCGCCAGGCAGGGCGATGAACAGATCGGCACGTTCGGCCATCATCTGCTTGCGCACGTGCATGGTGGGTACGACATGCAGCTCGGTCAGCCCGGTGTGACCCACTTCCAGTTTCTGCAGCGATTCCGGGATGACGCCGACGACCCGGCCGCCTGCGCCCAGGGTGGCGTCGGCCACCTCGCCCATCAGCCCCACCTTGCCGCCGCCATACACGAGCTGCCAGCCGCGCGACCCGATGGCCGCGCCCAGCGCGCGGGCTGCCGCCGTGTACGCCGGGTGCTGGCCATGGCGCGAGCCGCAATAGACACAGACGCTCAAGGGGGGAGTGCTCATTGGTTGGCTGCAGCAGGCTGCGCGCTGGTGGGTTTGGCCGCGGACGGTGCTGGCACGATGCGGGTGCCGCAAACCACGTCGTGCCAGAACTGCCGGTCGCGCCGGCCGTAGGCTGACGCCGCATACACCAGCACGCCGGCGCAGAGCGCGAAAAAGGTGCGGGCGCCGCCTGTCGTGCCGCTGAAGTGCAATGCGGCCAAGGCCGGCAGGACCCACACCCAGCAAAGCAGGTAGCGGCCCGCGGCCTGCAGGCGTCCGAGCGGCTGGCCGCTGACGGTGACCAGTTTCAGGCGCCAGGTGCGCATGGCCAGGGTTTGGCTGTGGCGTGTCCAGAACCAGACAAAGTACAGGCCCAGCACGAAAAACACCGCGACCCGGAGTCCCCAGGTCCCGATCATTGCGTTTCGCTGGTCGGTGGCGATGCCGTAGACCAGCCCCGCACCCATGATCACGCCAAAGAGCAGCAGCGCCTCGTAGACCAGGCAGGCCAATCTTCGGCCCATGCCGGGCACAGGCGACTCCCCCGCGGGCCGCAACCCGCCAGTCATGGTTGCTGGGTAGGGTCTGCCGACGCAGCCCGCACGGCAGCGCCTTGGGGGCCGCGCTGGGGCAGCAGGGTGGTGCGGTCGACGAAGCCCGGCGTGGCGACGATCTTGGGCAAGCCCGCCTGGTGGTGCGCTGGCGGGGCCGGCCGGGTAGAGATCGTGGTGGTGGTCGCGCCCGGCTTGGCCTGTTGCAGGTTCGTTGCAGTCCCTGCCTTCGCAGACGACTGTGCAGTGCCCACCGTACTGGACTTGCCTGCGGCGGGATCGATGGGGCGGCCGGATTCGCGCGCGGCGACGGCCGCTGCCTTGGCAGCTTCGCGCTCGGCCAGGGCCTTCTCTGCCAACTGGCTGCGCTCGCCGTCGGGGAGCTGCTGGTATTCCTGCCATCGCGCCTGGCGCTCTTCAGGGCTGATGCGGCGGACCTCCTGGAATTGAACGCGGGCGCGAGCGCGTTCAGCAGGCGTCATCCGCGACCACTCCGCCATACGTTCCTGGACCCGGGCGCGCTCTTCGGTGGGCATTTTCGGCAAACGACCGGCCACTTCGAGCCACTTCTGCTTGGGTTCGACAGCGATCGAACTCCAGTCGCGCTGCAAAGGAGCGAGCGCCTGTTGTTGAGCTTGGGTAAGTGAGGCCCAGGCGGGTCCCCGTTCGGCGGTGTTGGCCGTGGCCGTCAACACCACCGACAAGGCCGCTGCTGCCACCCAAGGGGCGGCGCGAAGTGCTTGTTGCGTCGTCATCACGGAGGGGGCGGCGTGCGCAAGAACTCGATGAAGCCCGGGTCCTGGTAGGCCGCCGGTGGCAGGTCGTCGGCCAGCAGGACGGCATCGACATCGGCAACGGCCACGATTTGCTCACGCGTCGCCCAGCGATCGATCAGGAACATGCCAGCAACCAGCATCATCAATGGCAGCAGCGACAGGGCGCGCTGCCAGCCGGGCAGCGGTCCGCCCATCACCAACGTGCCTGCTGAGTTCAACCAAGTCGGGGTGGCGACGGCCTCTTGCGGTACCAGGCGCATCTCGCGCACCCTGGCCAGCGCTTGCTCGCGACCGAAACGCAGGCGTTCCGTGATGTCGTGGGGCAGCGCGCGCGTGCCTTCCGACAGGACGGCGGCCAGCTGACTGGCCAGCCGTGCCTGCAACTGCACTGCATGCTCTTCGCGGCTGCTGCTGACTCCGTGGTAGCTCGTGTTCATGGCTTGATTCCCTTTGCTGCCAAAGACTTCGCCAGCGCATGAACGGCTCTGGAGCAATGTGTCTTGACACTGCCTTCAGAGCAGCCCATCAGCGCTGCGGTCTCCGATACGTCGAATTCTTCCCAGTAACGCAGCAGGAAGGCCTCCCGTTGACGTGCGGGCAGTTCGGCGACCTCATGGTCGATCAAATGCAGGATCTGGGCCCGTGAAACCGTGTCGGCAGCGCTCTCGCTGCCCAGTTGACCGTCCAAGGTGTGAAGAGTGTCCAGCAGATCGAAATTGCCGTCGTCGTCACCCTTGTCGAACTCTGACAGGTTCTGCACGACCGCGTTGCGGACCTTCTCGCGCCGGAACCAGTCCATCGTGGCGTTGGACAGGATGCGCTGAAAAATCAGCGGCAACTCTGCGGCCGGCCGGTCGGCGTACTTTTCGGCCAGCTTGATCATCGCGTCCTGGACGATGTCCAGTGCCGCGTCGTCGTTCCGCACTGCGTACACGGCGCGCTTGAAGGCGCGCTTTTCGACACTCTTGAGGAAGTCGGAGAGTTCTTTTTCGGTGGCCAACGCGTCTTGGGCGGCATGCAGGCCCGGTTCGGGCCTGGAAATTATCTCATCGCCCCGAGGCGGTGCGCGGCGCACCGAAGGGGCGTCTGCAGCGGTGCCATAATGCTGCGCAGCACAACGAGCTTCGGGCTCTCACGCCGACCGTCCGATCGGGATGTCGCCGGTGAACCCGCACAGGCCCCAAAGCCGCCTCACGAGGGCGCGACCGAGGAGCACCGATGGTTTTTCGTCAGAGAAATTCACAAAGGTTACAAATGGATATCACTGCCGCGGAAGTCAAGCGTGCCGCATCAGCGCACATTGATCCTGTCTCCCCTGCATCCCCCACATCACCCGCTACCGAGATCAACGGCTCGGAGATCCTTGTTCGCTGCCTCCAGGCCGAAGGGGTCAAGTTCCTCTGGGGCTACCCCGGTGGCGCGGTCCTCTACATCTACGACGCCCTGTACAAGCAGGACACCATCGAGCACGTGCTCGTGCGCCACGAGCAGGCTGCCGTGCATGCGGCCGACGGTTACGCCCGTGCCACGGGCGATGTCGGCGTCGCGCTGGTCACGTCCGGCCCCGGGGTGACCAACGCCGTCACGGGCATCGCCACGGCGTACATGGATTCCATCCCGATGGTCATCATCACCGGGCAGGTGCCGACCCCGGCCATCGGGCTGGATGCTTTCCAGGAATGCGACACCGTGGGCATCACCCGCCCCATCGTCAAGCACAACTTTCTTGTGAAGGACGTGCGCGACCTGGCGCTGACCATGAAGAAGGCGTTCCACATCGCACGCACCGGCCGCCCCGGCCCTGTCGTGGTGGACGTGCCCAAGGACGTCTCGCTCAAGACCGCCGTGTTCGCCTACCCGGACAAGGTCGAGATGCGCTCCTACAACCCGGTGAAGAAGGGCCACGGCGGGCAGATCCGCAAGGCCGTGCAACTGCTTCTGGCCGCCAAGCGTCCCTACATCTACACCGGCGGCGGCGTGATCCTGGGCAATGCCTCGCACGAACTGCGCGTGCTGGCAGACATGCTGGGCTTCCCTTGTACCAACACGCTCATGGGCCTGGGCGCCATGCCCGCCAGCGACCCCAAGTTCCTGGGCATGTTGGGCATGCACGGCACCTACGAAGCCAACATGACGATGCAGAACTGCGACGTCCTGCTGGCCGTGGGCGCGCGCTTTGACGATCGCGTGATCGGTAACCCGAAGCACTTTGCGTCGGTGGAACGCAAGATCATCCACGTCGACATCGACCCGTCCAGCATCAGCAAGCGCGTCAAGGTCGACATCCCCATCGTCGGTGACGTGAAGGAAGTGCTGCTCGAGCTGATCTCGCAGATCCGCGAGGCCAGCACCAAGCCCGACCCGGCCGCCATGTCGGCCTGGTGGAGCCAGGTGAACCAGTGGCGCAAGCGCGACTGCCTGGCCTTCAAGGACAGCAGCGAGGTCATCAAGCCGCAGATGGTGGTGGACAAGCTCTGGCAGCTCACGCGCGACAGCGACTGCTACATCACGTCCGACGTCGGCCAGCACCAGATGTGGGCGGCGCAGTACTACCGCTTCGACGAGCCGCGCCGCTGGATCAATTCCGGCGGCCTGGGCACCATGGGCGTGGGCCTGCCGTATGCCATGGGCATCAAGCTGGCCAAGCCGGACTCGGACGTCTTCTGCATCACGGGAGAAGGCTCGATACAGATGTGCATCCAGGAGCTGTCGACCTGCCTGCAATACAAGACGCCGGTGAAGATCGTGTCGCTGAACAACCGCTACCTGGGCATGGTGCGGCAGTGGCAGCAGCTTGATTACGGCAGCCGCTACTCGCACAGCTACATGGACGCGCTGCCCGACTTCGTGAAGCTCGCCGAGGCCTATGGCCACGTCGGCATCCTGGTCGAGAAGCCGTCGGATGTGGAGCCAGCCCTGCGCGAGGCCATCCGGCTGAAGGACCGCACGGTGTTCCTCGACGTGCGCACCGACCCCACCGAGAACGTGTGGCCCATGGTCAAGGCGGGCAAGGGCATCAGCGAGATGCTGCTCGGCTCCGAAGACCTCTGACCCGTTCGAACCATCGCCGCGTGGCCAAGGGCCCGGGGTTACCGCCCCGAAGCCTGAAGAGCGCGCGGAATCTAGGATTCCCATGAAACACATCATTGCCGTGCTGCTCGAAAACGAGCCCGGAGCCCTCTCGCGCGTCGTGGCTCTGTTTTCCGCCCGCGGCTACAACATCGAGAGCTTGACGGTCGCGCCCACCGAGGACGCCTCGCTGTCACGCATGACCATCGTGACGACCGGCTCGGACGATGTCATCGAGCAGATCACCAAGCACCTGAACCGCCTCATCGAGGTCGTGAAGGTGGTTGATCTCACCGAAGCACCCTTCACCGAGCGCGAGCTCATGCTCATCAAGGTGCGCGCGGTGGGCAAGGAGCGCGAAGAGATGAAGCGCATGGCCGAAATCTTCCGCGGCCGCATCATCGACGTCACGGAGAAGAGCTACACCATCGAGCTGACTGGCGACACCAGCAAGCTCGATGCGTTTCTGGTCGCCATCGACCGCGCTGCCATTCTTGAAACCGTGCGCACTGGCGCCAGCGGCATCGGCCGCGGCGAACGGATATTGCGCGTTTAGATTTTTCCCAGCAAAAGAAGGACACCATGAAGGTTTACTACGACAAAGACGCCGACCTCAGCCTCATCAAAGGCAAGAACGTCACCATCGTGGGCTACGGCTCGCAGGGCCACGCACATGCGCAGAACCTCAACGACAGCGGCGTCAAGGTCACGGTCGGCCTGCGCCGCGGCGGCGCCAGCTGGGCCAAGGTCGAGAAGGCTGGGTTGAAGGTGGCCGAGGTGGCCGATGCGGTGAAGGAAGCCGACGTGGTGATGATCCTGCTGCCCGACGAGCAGATCGGCGCCGTCTACAAGAATGACATCGAGCCGAACCTGCGCCAGGGCGCATCGGTCGCCTTTGCGCACGGCTTCAACGTGCACTACGGCCAGGTGGTTCCGCGTGAGGACCTCGATGTCTGGATGGTCGCGCCCAAGGCCCCCGGCCACACCGTGCGCAACACCTACAGCCAGGGCGGCGGCGTGCCGCACCTGATTGCCGTGCATGCCGACAAGAGCGGCCGCGCGCGCGACATGGCGCTGTCCTACGCCGCAGCCAACGGTGGCGGCAAGGCCGGCATCATCGAGACCAACTTCCGCGAAGAGACCGAGACCGATCTCTTCGGTGAGCAGGCCGTGCTGTGCGGCGGCACGGTGGAGCTGATCAAGGCCGGTTACGAGACCTTGGTGGAAGCCGGCTACGCGCCGGAGATGGCCTACTTCGAGTGCCTGCACGAGCTGAAGCTGATCGTCGACCTGATCTACGAAGGCGGCATAGCCAACATGAACTACTCGATCTCGAACAACGCCGAGTACGGCGAGTACGTCTCCGGCCCGCGGGTGGTGACGAGCGAGACCAAGAAGGCGATGAAGCAGATCCTCACCGACATCCAGACCGGCGAGTACGCCAAGAGCTTCATCCTGGAAAACCGCGCCGG
>JANNWL010000183.1:0-3447 GCA_031414735.1 Burkholderiales bacterium
CTGCACCGCGAGCGCTATTGCGAACGTGTGATGTGCGAGTTCTCGACCTACATCGAGCGCTTGTTGCGCGAACGCAGTGTCGAGCTGGAAGTGGTCCAGCAGTCGTCACGCGAAGACTGGATACAGGCCTTGGTGCGCGCCAACTTTGGCGTGGCATTCATGCCCATCTCACTGGCGCGGGCGGCTCGCCTGGCCCATGTGACCGTGACCGGTGTACCGATCGTCCGCAACGTCAGCGTGCTGACGCAGGCTGAACGACCCGCCAGCGTGGCGCAACTGGCCGTTCTCGAGTCGCTGGTGGCGCATGGCTGGGGGCGAGGGCATGCCGAGCTTGGGTAAGCCGGCGGCCCGCAGATCGCAGACCCCACTGCAACGTAGGCGTGCCGGCCGCAGCCGAAGTCGCCGTAATGCCGCAGTGTCCTGCTGCGACTGAAGCGACCCCCTGGCAACGCCAAGCGCACACGACACGATGTTCCTGCCTGGACTGATCGACAGGCTGCGCCGCTTGACCCGCCACGGCGTGCCTGCGGCCCGCAGGGCGGGCTGGGTGCTGAGCCTGGTCGTGCTCGGTGGCTGCGCCAGCCTGCCCCCGCTCGACCCGCCGCCCGCCACCAGCCACGCGCTGCCGCTGTCGCCACAGACGCCCCTGGGGCGGCTGGCGCTGGCGTCCATGCAAGCGCTGGCGGCCGAAGGCGCGCAAACCCCCGATGCAGCCACCGCGCACCCGGCGTTTCCCATGCCTGACGGCAGCATGCAAGGCCAGAGCGGCTTCCGCCTGCTGCCCCTGGGCACCCATTCGCTGGACGCGCGCCTGCAGTTGGTGCAGCGCGCACAGGCCAGTCTCGACCTGCAGTACTACCACTTCGCGGACGACAGCACCGGCCGCGCCCTGCTGCGCGCGCTGCGCGACGCGGCAGCACGAGGGGTGCGCGTGCGTGTCCTCATCGACGACCTTTACACCGGGGGCGCCGACGCACTGTGGCAAGGCTTCGCCGCGCACGAAGGTGTGCAAGTGCGCCTGTTCAACCCCTTCACCCGCGCCCGCGGCAGCGGCGTGCTGGGCCGCTTCGCGGCGGCACCCTGGGACTGGGGCCGCATCAACCACCGCATGCACAACAAGCTCTTTGTGGCCGACGGCGCCTGGGCCTTGTTCGGCGGCCGCAACATCGCCGACATCTATTACCTGAAGCTGGACGCCGACAACTTCATCGACATCGACGTGCTCGCCGCCGGTGCGCTGTTGCCCGCCATGCAGGCCGAGTTCGACCGCTACTGGAATGCGCCCACGGTCTACCCGCTGGCCAGCATCGTCAAGGCCCTGCCGGGTGTCGCGGGCGAGGCGCCGGCGCTGCGTGCCGCCTTCGACCGCCTGACCGAGCCTGCCCGGGCGGCATTGAGCATGCCTGCGCAGATGGCCCCCAACGACGTGCTGGGACAGCCGCCCGTCGGGCGCCAATTGGACGAACCCCACATTGCCCTGTTGGCCGGCCACGCGCAGGTGCTGGCCGACCACCCCGAAAAACCGTTCCAGGGCGCCCCCGGCGGCGACCTGATGAACAGCAGCGTCACTTACGGCGTCTACCAGGCCATGATGCTGGCGCAGCGCGACGTGATGGCTTCTTCACCCTACTTCGTCCCCGGGCGCGCTGGGCTGGCCCTGCTGACGGCGCTGCGCGAACGCGGCGTTCAAGTCAGCGTGCTCACCAACTCTCTGGCGTCGACGGACGAGCCCCTGGTGCACCTGGCTTACGCGCGCTACCGCGAGGCCTTGCTGGGCGCCGGCGTGCAGCTGTTCGAACTCAGCCAGGAGCGCGTGAAGGAGAACATGCGCATGTTCCTCTTCGGTGCCTCGCTGGGCCGGCTGCATGCCAAGACCGTGGTCGTCGACGAGCGCCTGGCCTACATCGGCTCGATGAACCTCGACCCGCGTTCGGCAACCCTGAACACCGAGTTCGGCGCCCTCATCGACAGCCCGGCGCTGGCCAAGCAACTGAAGACGCTGATCGACATCGACCGCCTGCACAGCGCCTATGCGCTTCGTCTGGCACCCGACGGCAGTTGCTGCGAATGGATCATCCCCGACAGCGACGGCCTCCAGTTTCTGAGCCTGGAGCCCGACTCGCGCTGGTGGATGCGTTGGCTGGGCAGCTTGCTGCAGCCGCTGGCTCCGGAAGACCATCTCTAGCAATCGCAGACGGGCGTTCAGCCGCCCGTGTAATCCACCGCGCTGATCGTCGACAGAGCTCAACGCCGGAATTCATCTGGCCTCAACCGAACCCCACACTGGAGAAATCGACATGAACTTCGGCATCACCCGTTCGCTCACCGCCACCGCCCTCGTTCTGGGGTTGTCTGTGTTTGCAATGGCGCCTGTGCAGGCCCAGACCGGCACCGCCACGCGTGCGCAGGTGAAGATGGACCGCGACGCATTTTTAGCCATGGCCCGATGGGACAACGAGACCGAGAACTGGGTGCTCAGGGACAACATGCCCATGCCGGCCGGCGTGCCGTCACGCGACGTGGTCAAGGCCATGCGCGATCAGTTTCTGAGCATGAACACCTGGGACGACAACAAGTCGCAGTGGGTCCCGGTGAAAGGTGCGCCGCGGGACATGAGCAAGCTGACACGCGAGCAAGTGAAGGCCGAGACGAGCCGCTTTCTGAAAATGCACCGCTTCGACGAGTCCACCTCGGCCTGGGTTGCCAAAGGCGGCTGATCCCGGGCCGGACCGGTCGAGTTCAACGGACATCGCCCGGTTCTTTCAGGTGGGCAGCAGCAACGCGTTCGGCGGTTTACTGGGGTGGCTCCGCGGCTGGCACGTCGGCCGGTACGTTCGCCTTCAGTGCTTGCATCGCCGCGCGAACGAAACGCATCTGTTCATCGACGTTGCGGCAGCCTTGGCAGGTGAGCAGGTGCAGCCTCATGCGGGTCCGGATGACCAGCGGCGGCCGGTCGTCTTGCGACTGACTGAGCAGCGCGGCCAAAGCGCGGCAGTCGAGCATGAGTTTCATGATGGGAAGCCGGCGAGACAGCACATGTCTTCGTAGTCGAACTGTGCAGGCTTGCGTTACGACTCTTTGGAGTGCATCGCCGAGGACGTGGTCTCCGAGACCTTCCTGGCCATCCTCGAGAAGCCAGACAGCTTTTAGGGCCGAAGTTCGCTGCGCACCTACGCCATCGGCATCCTCAAGTTCAAGATCATCGACGTGATCCGCAAGCGCGGACGCGAAGTTCACATCGAGCCGCTCGACGATCAGAGCATGGACGACGCCATGGACGCACTGTTTGCCAAAAACGGCCACTGGCAGGATCCGCCGCTGGCCTGGCACCACCCCGAAAAGTCGCTCGAGCAGCGTCAGTTCTTCGAGACCCTGCAGGCCTGCGTTGACCGGCTGCCTGCCAAGGTGGGCCGGGTCTTCATGATGCGCGAGTGGCTGGACAAGGAA
>JANNWL010000184.1:0-1982 GCA_031414735.1 Burkholderiales bacterium
CGACCACGCGCTGCTGTTGCTGCCGGACCTGGGCAGCAGGGTGCTGACGCGCGAACTGCTCTACACGGCGGTCACGCGGGTGCGCCAGCGGCTCACGCTGTGCGGCCCGGCGTCTGTGCTGGCCGAGGCCATTGCGCAGCCCACGCGGCGCCAGTCGGGCCTGGGGGCTCGGCTGATCGAAGCGCTGAAGTAGCCGCCCGGTCGGCGCCCGCTTGCGCGCTTTCAGCGCGTGGCTCATCGACGGCGGATCGGCGCTGCGCGAACTGGCCGAGCTGGACCAGACGCCCGACGACGCCCATCTCTGGTACCAGCTGGGCAAGGACCACGCCGCCTACGGCGAACACCCCCAGGCGGCCGACACGTTCGTCCAGGCCGCCACCGCGCCCGCAGCGCCCGCAGCGCCAGCAGCGACCGCGCCCTGGCACACCGACCTGACCACCTGCGCGCTCTTCGCGCTGAAGAAAGCTGGCCGGCACGAGGAGGCTGTGGCGCTGGCCGATCAATGTCTGCAGACCTGCGGCGAGTCACCCGACTTCTTCTTCGCCCTGGGCGACCTGCTGCTGGACATGGCCGTGAAACGCCCCGAAGAGGTCGACGGCCTGCTGCCGATGGCGCAAGCCGCCTGGCGGCGCTGCCCGGAAATCGGCGAGCGCCCGGACCTGCACGGCAGTGTCGAAGGCCGCGGCAGCCACCTGGCCGCGCACAACCTGGCTGTGGTCTGCAGCGGGCTGGGGCTGGCAGCCGAGGCAGAACACTGGCGGGCCCGCTACCCAAGCCCCGAGTCGCGCCCCCGTTGAGGGCTCGGTCGGTGGGCGCTGCCCCTCTTCAGACTTGCGCAGAAATCATGAACAGGGCCGTCACAAGTTGGTCAGACCGGCCTGCCATGGAAACGCGCTTACGGAGCCAAGGGCAAGGGTGTGGCGGACAGCCGTCACTGGACTGCAACGCTTCGATGGCGGTTGCCGGCCATCAAGAGTCGTTCATCACCGGCTGCTTTGTAAGCGCCTGCGTGGTCGAAGGCGCTCTTCGAAGTCTCGGCAGCGGCCGGTACGAATGGTCGGTGCGGTACGGTCCCTGATAGGTCGCGGTCTGGTGCGAAACCGGGCCGTCTCTCAATGGCCCCCTTCAGCGGGCGCCGGGTCGCTGAGGATGCGCGAGAACTTTCGGCGGTAGGCGGCGGGCGTCAGGCCGACCTCGCGCTTGAACAAACGGCGAAAGAAGGTCGGGTCCTCATAGCCGACCTGGTAGGCCACATCGTCGATGCCGCCGGCCTCCTGCTCGATGATCCGCTTGGCCTTCTCGATCCGAACCGCGTGCACGTAGTCCATCGGCAGATGGCCCGTCGCGGCGCGAAACCGCCGCGTGAACGTGCGCCGGGTGAGTCCGGCGCGCTGGGTCATGGCCTCCACCGGATTGGCGTGGGCACAGTGCTCGGCGATCCATTCCTGGCTGAGCTTGATGGCATGGTCTTCCTCCTGGATCTTCATCCCCATGTCGGCGAAGGGCAGTTGGCCGTCTTCATGGCCCGAGAGCAGGTAGACCTTGGCCGTCTGCAGCGCATGCGCCGGGCCGCAGTAGCGGCTGATCAGCCGCAGCGCCAGCTCCTGCCACGCCGTGACGCCGCCCGCGGTGATCACGCCCTGCGCCTCGCTGTCCAGGCGCAGGATCGAGTCGGCGCAATAGTTCACCTTGGGGTACTGCCGGCGGAACAGTTCGCGATAGGCCCAGTGCCCGGCGCACTGGCGCCCATCGAGCAGGCCCGCCTCGGCCAGCACGAGCGAGCCCGAACAGACCGACCCGATCAGCGCGCCCTGGGCGTGCATGCGCCGCAGCCAGGCGATCTCTACGCCGTAGCGCCCGCGAGGCGCGGTGTCGATCGGCGTGTACATGTCGCAGACCACCGCAGCGTCCACGCGCTCGAGGTCGCCGATCGCCGAGTGGGGCTCGATCAGGATGTTGCCGAAGCAGCGGAAAGGCGCGGC
>JANNWL010000185.1:0-4798 GCA_031414735.1 Burkholderiales bacterium
GCGCCCATTCAGCGCGCCATCGAGGCCGGCGACCACCAGACGGGCATCACCCTGATGCAGATGGACGCCGGGCTGGACACCGGCGACATGCTGTTGACCGAGGCCACACCCATCGGTCCTGACGACACCAGTGCCGCGCTGCATCAGCGACTTGCCGCGCTCGGTGCGCGCATGGTGGTGCAGGGCCTGCGCGCCCTGGCCCGGGGCGGCCTGAACCCGCAGCCGCAGCCCGCCGACGGCGTGACTTACGCCCACAAGATCGACAAGGCCGAGGCGGCCATCGCCTGGCAGGCGCCGGCCGAACAGATCGAGCGCCGCATTCGCGCCTTCGACCCCTTTCCGGGCTGCAGCTTCAACTGGGCGGGGCAGACGGTGAAGGCGTGGCGCGCTGGTGTCGTGACGGGTCAGGGCGAGCCGGGCCAGCGAATCCCGGCGGGCGACGGGCGTCTGGTCATCGCCTGCGGCCAGGGCGCGCTGGAACTGCTGGAAGTGCAGGCCCCGGGTGGGCGGCGCGCCGCTGCGCGGGAGTTCCTGCAGCGCCATCCTGACACCGCGGTCTGAGCGGCTGCCGCTCAAGCGCCGGGCAGCCCGGCCGATAACGAGGCCACCCGTGCCCCGTTTGCACCCCTGCCACGACCGCCCGCCATGCGCCGATCTGCCCTCGCCCTGTTGATTGCCGCGCCCCTGTGGCTGGCCGGTTGCGACGTCCTGGGCCTGGAGCCGGCCAGCGCCGTGGCCGCGCGCAAGGACGCCGAGGGCCGTGCCGTCGGCGCTGCCTGCCGCCACGCCGCACGCGCCATCGAACAGTGCTACGCCATGAACAAGCGCGCCGACAAGGGCGCGGTGTTTGCCGGCTGGCGCGAGATGAACGACTACATGCGCGAAAACAACATCGCCGCCGTGCCCGTGCCGGCCGAGGCCGCCTCGGCGCCTAGCGATGGCGAGCACACGGCAGAGTCGTCGCCGCCCAAGAAGGCAGCCAAGAAAGGCGCCTGACCGGCGGCGCCCGCAGCGCCGCACTTGGTCGCGCCGGCCGGCAATGCGTCGCCTGCCGGTGGCCGGGCGTGACGAGCGCAGGCATATTCGCGCTGTCTACCCACTCCCAGGACAGCCGCCATGATCAACACCACCCTCCGCAGCCTGCTGCCCGCCGCCGTGCTGCTGGGTCTCGCCATCGCCCCGCTGGCCAGCCAGGCCGCGTCCGCCACCGAGATGCGCACCGTGCCCGAGTTCACCGCGATTGCGTCCAGCGGGCCGGTGAACATCAGTGTCAGCCAGGGGCCCGTGACCTCGGTGCAGGTCACCGCCGATGAGAAGGAATTGCCCAACATCGAGACCGTGGTCGAGACCGGCAAGCGTGGCGCCACGCTGCAGATTCGCATGAAGCGCGAGGGCTGGGGCTGGAGCTGGGGCAAGAACTCCACGCCCGTGAACGTGGTCATCGTCACGCCCCGGCTGACGGGGCTGGCCGTGGCGGGGTCGGGCGACATCCGTGTCGGCGCGCTGCAGACGCCTTCGCTGCAGATGTCGATCTCCGGATCGGGCGACGCCTTGCTGATGGGGCTCAGCACCGACGAGTTCGGTGTCAGCATCGCCGGCAGTGGCGATGTCAGCGCCGACGGCCGCGCCGGCAAGCTGACGGTGTCGATTGCCGGCAGCGGCGACGTGCGCCTGGCCGACCTGCGCAGCGACGAGGTCAGCGTCAAGATCGCCGGCAGCGGCGACGCGGTGGTGAATGCCCAGAAGACACTCAGCGTCAGCATCGCGGGCAGCGGCGATGTCGTGTACTCGGGCGAGGCCACCGTGAAGAGTTCGGTGGCCGGCAGCGGCACCGTCAAGAAGCGCTGAATCGCCGGTCGGCCGTCCCCGCGGACGGCAGGACGACAATCCGGCGGTGACTTCCCCCTCGATCGCCGCCGCCCCGGTCTGGCAACACCCTGAGTTTTCCCGCGGCGCCCGCGACATGCTCGTCACCGCTCTGGGCATCGCCGCCTGGGGCCTGATCACCGGCGTGGCCATGGGCAAGAGCGGCATGCCACTGCCGCTGATGGTGCTGATGTCGCTGCTGGTGTTTGCCGGCAGCGCCCAGTTGGCCGTGCTGCCACTCATGACCAGCGGCGCGCCGCTGTGGGTCATCTGGACCACGGCGCTGTGCGTGAACCTGCGCTTCGTCATCTTCAGTGCGCAGTGGCGGCCCTACTTCATCGGCTTCTCAAAGCGAAAACGGGTCTGGCTGAGCTACTTCACCGCCGACCTGAACTACGTGATGTTCATGCGGCGATTCCCCGATCCGCGCCCCGGGCCTGACCAGCTGCCCTACTTCTGGGGCGGTGTGGTGACCAACTGGTGTGCCTGGCAGGTGCCTTCGCTCATCGGCATCTTCGCCGCCGACGCCGTGCCCGTGCACTGGGGCATCGGCTTCGCCGGCACGCTGGCGCTGCTGGGCCTGGCCTGCGCGCTGCTGAACGACCGCGCCACCGCGGTGGCCGGGGCCGTGGCCGGCTGCGCGGCGGTGGCGGCCTATGCGCTGCCGCTGAAGCTGAATATCGTGGTGGCCATCGCCGCGGCCGTGGCGATCGGGCTGCTGATGGACCACAGCGTGCCGCGCAACCCGCTGCCGGCGCAGGACAAGACGTGAGGATCGTCACTTGAACGGCTGGGAGATCACTTTGGCCATCGCCGGCCTGACCGCGCTGACGGTGCTGACGCGCGGCTTCTTCCTGCTCACCGAGCGCGAGATTCCCATCCCCGACTGGCTGCGCGAAGGCCTGCGCTACGCGCCGCTGGCGGCGCTGGCCGCCGTGGTGGTGCCCGAGGTGGTGATGACGCAGGGCCAACTCATCAGCACCTGGCAGGACGCCCGGGTCTACGCCGCAGCCACGGGCGCGGCCTACTATTTCTGGCGCCGCGACATCCTGGGCACCATCCTCACCGGCATGGCCGTGTTGCTGCCGTTGAAGCTGGGCCTGGGCTGGTAGGCCACTGCCTAGAATTCCGTCGATGAAAAACTGGAGTCCACCATGAACGTGATCCGCCTGTCTGACTTGATCGCCCAGGGCCGCCTGGCCGGCAAGCGGGTGTTCATTCGCGCCGACCTCAACGTGCCGCAGGACGACGCGGGCCACATCACCGAGGACACGCGCATCCGGGCCAGCGTGCCGGCCATCCAGATGGCGCTGGCTGCGGGTGCGGCGGTGATGGTCACCAGCCACCTGGGTCGGCCCACCGAGGGCGACTTCAAGCCCGCCGACAGCCTGGCCCCGGTGGCCGCGCGCCTGGGCGAACTGCTGGGCCGCGCCGTGCCGCTGCGCAGCCATTGGGTGGATGGCGTCGAGGTCGCCCCCGGCGAGGTGGTGATGCTGGAGAACTGCCGCGTCAACAAGGGCGAGAAGAAGAACGACGAGGCCTTGTCGCGCAAGATGGCCGCGCTGTGCGACGTGTACGTGAACGACGCCTTCGGCACCGCCCACCGCGCGGAGGCCACCACCTACGGCATCGCGCAGTTCGCGCCGGTGGCCTGCGCCGGCCCGCTGCTGGCGGCCGAGATCGACGCCATCACCAAAGCCCTGGCGGCGCCCAAACGGCCGCTGGTGGCCATCGTGGCGGGCAGCAAGGTCAGCACCAAGCTCACCATCCTGCAGGCGCTGGCCGGCAAGGTCGACGGCCTGGTGGTGGGCGGCGGCATCGCCAACACCTTCCTGCTCGCCGCCGGCCTGCCCATCGGCAAGAGCCTGGCCGAACCCGACCTGGTGGGCGAGGCCCGCGCCGTCATCGCCGCCATGAAGGCGCGCGGCGCCGAGGTGCCGATCCCCACCGACGTGGTGGTGGCCAAGACCTTCGCCGCCGACGCGCCGGCCACCGTCAAGGCCGCGGCCGACGTGGCGCCGGACGACCTGATCCTCGACATCGGCCCCGACACCGCGAAGGTACTCGCGGCCAAGCTCATGGCCGCCGGCACCATCGTCTGGAACGGCCCGGTGGGCGTGTTCGAGTTCGACGCCTTCGCCCACGGCACCGAGACGATTGCGCGCGCCATCGCCGCCAGCCCCGCCTTCAGCATCGCCGGCGGCGGCGACACGGTGGCGGCCATTGCCAAGTACGGCATCGAGGCCGAGGTGGACTACATCTCCACCGGCGGCGGCGCTTTCCTGGAAGTGCTGGAGGGCAAGACCCTGCCGGCGCTGGAGATCCTGACCCGTCGCGCTGCGGGCTGACAGACACCCGCCTTGCCGCGCCGGGCGTAAGCTCTGCGGACCACAAGAACGGTCCCGGAGACAACCGCCATGCACCACGCCCTGCACCTCGCCGACAACCAACCGCTGTCCGAGGCTGAACAAGCCCTTTGCGACGCCGCGCTCGATTACCACCGCACGCCCACGCGGGGCAAGATTTCCGTCACGCCGACGAAGCCGCTGAGCAACCAGCGCGACCTGTCGCTGGCCTACTCACCGGGTGTGGCCTACGCCTGCCTGGCCATCGAACGCGACCCGCTGCTGGCGCACGAATACACCAGCCGCGGCAACCTGGTCGGTGTGGTCACCAACGGCACGGCGGTGCTGGGCCTGGGCGACATCGGCCCGCTCGCCGGCAAGCCCGTGATGGAAGGCAAGGGCTGCCTGTTCAAGAAGTTCGCCGGCATCGACGTCTTCGACATCGAACTGGCCGAGCGCGACCCGGACAAGCTGGTCGAGATCATCGCCGCGCTGGAACCCACGCTGGGCGGCGTGAACCTGGAAGACATCAAGGCGCCGGAGTGCTTCTACATCGAGAAGAAACTGCGCGAGCGCATGAACATCCC
>JANNWL010000186.1:0-3850 GCA_031414735.1 Burkholderiales bacterium
TGGGCAAGGAACTGCGGCAGGTGGTGATCGTCGAGAACAAGTCCGGCGCCGGCGGCGCGCTGGGCATCGCCACGGCCGCGCGTGCGCCGGCCGACGGCTACACGCTGCTCATGAGCTTGCCGTCGATCTGGCTGCAGCCGCAGGGCGAAGACGCCACGCCACGCCGGCCGTCCCAGGCCGCGGCCTTGTTCAAGCCAGTCGCCCGCTTCACGGCCGACCCCACGGTGCTGGTGGTGCGTGCCGATGCACCCTGGAAGTCGCTGGCCGACTTCGTCGCCGACGCCAGGAAGCGGCCCGGCACGCTGAACTACGGCAGCTCGGGCCAGCTGAGCTCGATGCACGTGCCGATGGAGATGCTCAAGGCCAGCGCCGGCCTGTCGCTGGTCCACATTCCGTATGCCGGGGCAGGTGCCGCACTGTTGGGGCTGCTGGCAGGCCAGGTGGACGCGGTGGCCAGTGGCCCATCGACGGTGACAGCGCAGATCCGCGCGGGCAAGCTGCGCGCCCTGGCCCACTGGGGCGACCGGCCGCTGGCCGTGCTGCCTGACCTGCCCAGCCTCAAGCAGAGCGGCATCAACCTGAGCTTCGTGCAGTGGTCGGCGCTGTTCGTGCCTGCGGGCACGCCGGACAGCATCGTGCTGGAACTGCGTGATGCCGCGCGCCGGGCCGCAGCGCAGCCCGGCCTGGCCCAGGCGCTGAACCGGGCCGGCGGCAGGCTCGACTACCTGGACGCCCCGGAGTTCCAGGCCCTGTGGGAAGCCGACGCCCGGCGGCTGGCCGAGACGGTGCGCCAGATCGGCAAGCGCGACTGATGCAAGCGCGACCGACCCCGCGCGTCTAAAATCCCAGGTTGCCCGGCCTGCCGGGACCCCTCCACAGCCCCTGGATACACACCATGTTTCGCTGTGTCATGTTGCTCGCGGCCATCGCTGCGACCGCCCTGCCCGCGCAAGCGCAGCTGCAGCGCAACTTCCCGGCCAACGCATTGCGCGGCGAGTTGCGCGTGACGCAGCCGCCCGAGGCGCTGCTCAACAACCGCCCCGCGCGGCTGGCGCCCGGCGCGCGAATCCGCGGCGCTGACCACATGCTGGTCCTGTCCGGTGCCCTCATCGGCGCGCCGCTGGCCGTGCACTACACCCTGGACAGCACCGGGCTGGTGCTCGACGTGTGGGTGCTGACCCCCGCCGAGGCCGCCCGCAAACCCTGGCCGGTGACGCCCGAGCAAGCGCAGACCTGGCGTTTCAATCCCGACGCACAAACCTGGACACGCCCATGAATGACCGAGCTGAGCCCAACCCCAAACCGGCCAAGAAGGTCTTCATCCGCACCTTCGGCTGCCAGATGAACGACTACGACTCGTCCAAGATGGCGGACGTTTTGCACGCCGCCGACGGCTACGAGACCACCACCGATGTCGAGCAGGCCGACTTGATCCTGTTCAACACCTGCTCGGTGCGCGAGAAGGCGCAGGAAAAGGTTTTCAGCGACCTGGGCCGCGTCAAGCACCTGAAAGCCAAGGGCGTGCTGATCGGCGTCGGCGGCTGTGTCGCCAGCCAGGAAGGCGCCGCACTCATCGAACGCGCTCCCTACGTCGACCTGGTGTTCGGCCCGCAGACCCTGCACCGGCTGCCGCAGATGATTGCCGCCAGGCATGCACAACGGCGGCCGCAGGTCGACATCAGCTTCCCTGAGATCGAGAAGTTCGACCACCTGCCACCGGCGCGAACCGAGGGCGCGTCGGCCTTCGTGTCGATCATGGAAGGCTGCTCCAAGTACTGCTCGTACTGCGTCGTGCCCTACACCCGGGGCGAAGAAGTGCACCGGCCCTTCGACGACGTGCTGACCGAAGTCGCCGGCCTGGCCGCGCAAGGCGTGAAGGAAGTGACGCTGCTGGGGCAGAACGTCAACGCCTACCGCGGACGGATGGGTGACACCGCCGAGATCGCCGACTTCGCGCTGCTCATCGAGTACGTGGCCGGCATCCCTGGAATAGAGCGCATCCGCTACACCACCAGCCACCCCAACGAATTCACGCAGCGGCTGATCGAGGTCTACGCCAAGGTGCCGCAGTTGGTGAACCACCTGCACTTGCCGGTGCAGCATGGCAGCGACCGCATGCTCAGCGCCATGAAGCGCGGCTACACCGCGATGGAATTCAAGAGCACCATCCGCAAGCTGCGCCTGCTGCGCCCGGGCATCAGCCTGTCCAGCGACTTCATCGTCGGCTTCCCCGGCGAAACCGAAGAAGACCACGCCAAGACCATGAAACTGATCGAGGATGTCGGCTTCGACAGCTGCTTCAGCTTCATCTTCAGCAAGCGCCCGGGCACGCCGGCTGCCGCGCTGGCCGACGACACGCCGGCCGCCACCAAGCTGGTCCGGCTGCAGCAGTTGCAAGCCGCCATCGAGGCCAACGCGCGGCGGATCTCCGATTCACGTGTGGGCACCGTGCAGCGCATCCTGGTCGAAGGGCCGTCGCGCAAGAGCGCCCAGGAACTGATGGGCCGCACCGAGTGCAACCGCATCGTCAACTTCCCCGGCGGCCCCCACAGCGCACGCCTGGTAGGGCAGATGATCAACGTCACCATCACCCAGGCCTACCCGCATTCCTTGCGCGGCGAGCTGGTGCTGGCGGGCAGCGAGTCGGCGTCTAGCGGCGACCCGGCCCGAAGCCCTGCCACCACAGCGTGAGCGCACAGGCCAGCACCATGGCGCCGTACATGGCCATCTTGCCGTCGCGGCCGAACACCACCAGCCCGCCCAGCACCACCAAGGCGCTGGCGATGCTGGCCGGCACAGCCAACCGCCGCCAGGGCACGGCGGCCAGTTCGCGCCGCCAGACCAGCTTGGCAGCGCCCGCGGCCAGCGCGCCCAGGCCCAGCGCAGGCAGGAACAAGTTCAGCAGGTGGTTCAGGGCGTCCAGGGGTCCCATCGGCAGGCGTGTCTCCGGTCGTTCGCGGGGCGGGGTGTCGGGCAAGTCCGCACACCCTGGCCTGTCAGGCTGAGCTTACAATTTTCCGGTGAGCGTCTTCGCCCTCGGGCTCAACCACACCACGGCCCCGCTGGACCTCCGCGGGCGCTTGGCGTTCGGCCCTGAACGGCTGGTACCTGCCCTGCACGCACTGCGCGAACGCTTGCAGCTGTCGACGCCCGAAGCGGCGCTGGTGTCCACCTGCAACCGCACCGAGTTGTACGTGGCCGCACCTGCCCACAGCGCCGCCGAGATGGTGCGCCCGGCGGTGGAATGGCTTGCAGAGCAAGGCGGCGTCAGCGGCAGCCACCTGCAGGCCCACACCTATGTGATGGAAGAGCACGCTGCTGCACGGCATGCGTTCCGCGTCGCCGCGGGCCTCGATTCCATGGTCCTGGGCGAGCCGCAGATCCTGGGCCAGATGAAGCAGGCCGTGCGCCAAGCCGACGAGGCCGGCACCCTGGGCACCACGCTGCACCAGCTGTTCCAGCGTTCGTTTTCGGTGGCCAAGGAAGTGCGCAGCTCGACCGAGATCGGCGCGCACTCCATCAGCATGGCGGCGGCGGCCGTGCGCCTGGCCTCGCAGCTGTTCGAGGACATGGCCAAGATCAACGTGCTGTTCGTCGGCGCCGGCGAGATGATCGAACTCGTGGCCACCCACTTCAGCGCCCGCGCGCCCAAGGGCATGGCCGTGGCCAACCGCACGCTTGAGCGCGGCGAACGGCTGGCCGCGCGCTTCGGCGCCCAGTCCATGCGGCTGGCCGACCTGCCCGACCGGCTGCACGAGTTCGACGCCGTGGTGTCCTGCACTGCCAGCTCGCTGCCCATCATCGGCCTGGGCGCCGTCGAACGTGCGCTGAAGAAGCGCCGGCACCGGCC
>JANNWL010000187.1:0-20012 GCA_031414735.1 Burkholderiales bacterium
CACGGTGGAGCCCAGTTCTTCCATGGTGGCTGCGGTCTGCTGCAGCGCGCTGGCCTGCTGTTCGGTGCGGCCGGACAGGTCCTGGTTGCCCTGGGCGATCTGCGCGCTGGCCGTGGCCACGTTCTCGGAGTTCTCGCGCACCTTGGAGACCACCTGCACGAGGCTGGTTTGCATGCGGTCCAGGGCCTGCAGCAAGCGCCCGGTCTCGTCCTGGGCGCTGGCGTCCAGCCTGACGCTCAGGTCGCCAGCAGCCACGCGGTCCGCCGCGGCCACGGCCTGGTTCAGCGGGCCGGTGATCGAACGCACCAGCCAGACGGCGCTGGCCACCACAAACACCAGGGCCAACGTCGCGGCCACCAGCATCTTCAGGCGTGCGGCTGCGAAGGCCGCCTCGGCTTCCTTGCCCGCTGCCTGCGCGCCTTCACTGTTGTGCTTGACCAGCTTCACCAGCGTGGCACTGGCGCTGTCGAAGAGCTGCTTCGACTCGCCCTGCAACAGCGCCTGGGCGGTGGCGGTCTCGTTCATGCGGGACATCTTCAGCAGCCGCTCGTGGACCGTCAGGTACTGCTTCCAGTCCGCCGCGAAGGTTTCGTAGAGCTTGCGTTCTTCGTCGCTGCTGATCAAAGGCAGGTAGGCCTTGTGATCGGCCTCGAACGCTGACAACACGCTGGCCATGGCCTTCTCGATGTCCGCCATGGCCTTGTCTTCGGTGTTCAGCACATGTTTGTACTCCTGGATGCGGAGGTGTGAGGTGGCGGTGTTCATGCTGTTCAGGCGCTCGACGCTGGGCAGCCAGCTGGTCGTGATGGCCTGCGTGGCCGCGCGCATGGTGCCCATTTGCCACAGGGCCAGGCCGACGACGGTCAGCAGCACGGCCAGCAGCGTGCCCAGCGTGGCGATCAGGCGGGTGGAAATCTTCAGGTTCTTGAACATGCTTCTTTCTCAGGATGCCAGCGGTTTCTTCAATTTCGGCCGGCCGACCTTCAGAAGTAGAGCTGCTTTGCACCGCCGAGGCCCAGGACTGTGTGCTTTCGCACAGCGGGTGGTTGGGTTGCGGGCCCGCATCGCACAGTTAGACCGCCCGCCAGCGCACGGCCTGTGCGTGCCACGGACACCGTGCCCATGACCAGCGCTGCTCGGCATGCCTGATCTACTGCAACACTTCGATGTGCACGCTGCGCTCGGCCGGGCTGGCCAGCAGCGTGCTCAGGCCGCTGTCAAAGGTGAGCAGCTTCATGCCGGCGCGCATGGCGGCGGTGAGCAGGTAGGCGTCGGTGATCTGGCGGTGGCCGACCACGCCGCCGGTGCAGCAGGCCATGACGTCGGTGAAGGCGAAGTCCAGGGGCAGCTGCTGGTGCGAAGGCTGAGCCACGTTGTGCGCCAGCAGGTCAGCCAACTCGGCCAAAGTGCGCCCATGCTGCGACAACGCCGGCTGGAGCATCACGCGGATGAATCCCGACTGGGTGATTGCGCAAGTCGACCAGCCCGCCTTGGCGTGCCTGGTAAACCAGCGGGCCATCGTGCCGTGGAACCGGTGGTCTTCCCACAGCAACGCAATCAACGCATTGACGTCCAGCAGATGCGAAGCCATGGGCTGGTGTCAGTCGAGCGAGTCGATGATGTCTTTGATCTGCTGGGCCGACACCTTGGGCGCGCCCGGCGTGGCCGCAATCACCCACAAGTCGCCCTTCTTCTTCGGTTTCATCGGCGGGGCGCTGGCGCGCCGGATCAACTCGGACACAGCCTGCCCAAGCCGCATCGCGTTCGCCTGGGCAAAGTTCTGGGCCAGCGCGGCCGCGTCGTCGTCGAGCGTGAAGGTGGTTCGCATGTGTGCACCTGATGCAGTGGTGATGAAATGATGCATTCTATCGATCGACGCATCAAGCCTGGAGCCCCACCCGTGCCCCGAGACTCTTTGCAGACCGCTTTGCAGACCGCTTTGCAGAGCATCACCGACCTGGCCCGCGCCGGCCGCCGCGAACAGCCCGTGGCGGCCGCCAGCGCGGCGCTCGCAACGCCGATGCTGAATGAGGGCCGACGCTCAGGCCGGGATCGCGCTGGCGATGTCGGTCTCGGAAAATTCGCGGCTCTTGTACAGCAGCGGCAAGCCGCGCACCTTGGCCAGTGCGTAGCTGAAGACGTCATTAAAGTTCAGCGCGGCTGCGTGCCCGCTGCCTTTGCCAAAGGCGACGAAAGCAGCGTAGGCGGCGTCCATTTCCGCCGGAGCCGGGGGCGTGATGGCGAACACAGGCAGCCGCAGCAGGTCGTCCACCAGCACCACCGCGCGCTGCCCGCGCCGGCCATGCACCACCATGCGTGCCTCGACAACCGACACCGTGCTGATCAACACGCGATCAGAGCGTTCGATGGCCTGCACGAAGGCGGCGCGTTCGGGCTCGGCAAACGCGATGGCCACGATGGCCGAGGTGTCGGCGACGATCACTTCGGCAAACCGTGATCGTCCCAGGGCAGGGGGTCCGTGGCGTCGCTGCGTTCAGGGATGCGGTCCAGCTGGGCCAGCAGCGCCGCCATGCGCTCGGTTTGCAGGGCGGGCTGGGTAGCGTCTTCCAGCAGGCGGTCCACGGCGCGCTCGACCAGGGCGGTCTTGCTCAAGCCCGTGCTCTTGGCCAGGCGTTCGACCTTGCTGACAACCGAGGGATTTGCGATTTGCAGGGCCATGATGAATCACGCGATAGTTAAATCAATACCATCGATATACATCGCAGCCCGTCGCCGGCGCAGCGCAAGCATGGTCCGGGCCTTGACGAAACTGGAGCCACATCCGTGACACATTCCCCCAAACAGACCGTCGCCGACCTGGCCTGCGCCGGGCGCCATGCCGATGCCGTGCAAGCCGCCACCACCGCGCTGGCCGCGCCTGGCCTGCCGGTGGCCGAACGGCATGCCCTGCTGAACCAGCGCATCTACAGCCTGGTGGCGCTGTGCGCGCCGACTCATGCTGCACTGCATCGCGCTGCGCGGGCCCGGATTGACTGACGCAGCGCGGGTGAATGTCTGGGCGATCGTCGCGGTGATCGAAACCGAGCTGGGGAACGGAACGGCAGCCAAGGCGGCGGTCGACGCCGCGCAACGTTCGCACGACCTGGAACCGGCAGTCCGCATGAAAGGCATGCCTCGATGGGCCAACGATCTGGCGCAGGACGTGCTGGAGCAGATGGCCATCGACCAGATCATGCCCATCGTGTCTACCGAAGCGCTGGCGCTGGAACACGCGCGCGTGCTGGACTGAGCGCGGGCCCGCCGCCCATGAGCAGTGCGCCCCGGTATGCCCCACGTCCAGCAACGACGCGCCGGTGGGCGGCCGCGGCCTGATGCTGCTGCGCCGCGCTGGCAGCAGCCTGCGCTATGAGCAGCGCGACGGCCGCAACCGGCTGCTTGTGGCGATAGCCCTTGCGGACAATGCGGCCCGCAGCGGTCAGGCAGAGCAGGCAGCGCCTAGAGGCGGATGAGCACGCCGTTTTCGACCTTCACCCGGGTACCGGCTTGCACGGCCGGGTCGTTGGGATAGTCGAAGTCCTGCGTGGTGCCGCCCTGAAGGCGCACGGTGACGCGGTACACACGGCTCTTGTCCATGTTGTTCTCCACCCGGTTGCCGGCATAGGCGCCACCGATCGCGCCGACGATGGTGGCCAGGTCCTTGCCGCTGCCGCCACCCACCTGGTGGCCGAGCACGCCGCCCAGTACGCTGCCGGCGATGGTGCCGATGGCGTTGGGCGAGTCGCCCTTGACTTCGACGACCTTGACGGATTCGATCACGCCGCAGTTGGCGCACGCGGCCACGGGCTGCTGGCGGCCCTCACGCGATTCGTTGCGCGGGTTGTCCGCCGCGGCACGTCCGATGCGGCGTTCTATGCGCTGGCTCGTTTCGCGCCGGTCGCTCATCAGGAAACCGTCGACGACCATGTCGTCCTGCAGACGGTCCTGGCGGCGCAGCACGTAGCCGCCCTCGTACACGCCACGGCTGACTTCCGTCAATGCGATGCGTTTGTCCACGCCCTGTATGGCCACACGGGCGGCACCGCCCGGCTTGCCCTTCAAGGAAAAGTTCAGCTCGTCGCCCGGCTGGTAGCCGTCGGCGGCGGTGAACGTGAATGCGGTGATCGGCGTTGCGGCGGCCACTTCGAAGTCGTTGGCGCCCTGCTGCAACGAGCGGCCCAACATCGCGCTGGTGACCCGCCCGTTCTTGACCAGGCGTGCGGTGACTCGGCTGCTGGCCGTCAACTTGTCGCGCGAGCGGATGGTGTAGTCACCCGCGTATTCGCCGGACCGGACTTCGCTGAGTTGCAGCGGCTGCGTCGCGCCGGCAATCTGCAGGGTCACGGTCGAGCCGGGCGTGCCTTCCAGGCGAAATGCCAGCACGTTGCCGGGTCGCAGGCGCCGCACCTGTTCAACGCCCAGGGACGCGATCCTGGCTTCGGACGCCGAACCCGTGGTCTGCGCCACCGCGGCCGTGGGAAGTGTGATCGGCAGCGCAGCGGCGATGGCCAGTGACAGGATCGAAAGCTGACGGGGGATGTTCATGCGGCACTCTCTAGAGTTGGGTTCGGGGAGTCATGCAGACGGCGGGTCGGTTCGGTCGCCACAGGCCCGCTCGGGCCGGGCTGCGAGCGCGTTGCCGCCGGTCTGTACCACTAGAACGTCTGCGCTGGCCGGCGGACGACGGACCGCAACACCTGTCGGTGTAGGAAAGGGCGCCGCCCCGCGACGCAGCGACATGACGCAGCGACATGGGCTTCGCTGCTAAGCTCGCAACACCATGTTCACCGGCATCGTTCAAGGCATCGCCACCGTCTCGGCCAGCGTCGACCGAACCGGCCTGCGCAGCTTCACGCTGGCCTGGCCACCGGGTTTTGGTGCCGGGCTGGCGGTGGGGGCCAGTGTGGCGGTGGACGGGGTGTGCCTGACGGTGACCACACTGCGTGGCGACGGGTCGGCAGACTTCGACGTCATGCAGCAGAGCCTGGCGCTGACCACGCTGGCAGCCTTGCAGGGGGGCAGCCGCATCAACGTCGAACGCGCGGCACGCGACGGCGCCGAGATCGGTGGCCACCCGCTGTCGGGCCATGTCGATTTCATGGCCCACGTGGCCCAGGTGCGGCGGCCCGAGAACAACTGCGTGCTGCGCTTCACGGTGCCCGCGCCGTGGATGCGTTACGTGTTCGCCAAGGGCTACATCGCCGTCAACGGCGCCAGCCTGACCGTCGCCGAGGTGCAGCGCGAAGCCGGCGGTGCGGGCTGGTTCGAGGTCTGGCTGATCCCCGAGACGCTGCGCATGACGACCTTCGGCGCCCTGGCCGTGGGCGCCGCCGTGAACATCGAGATCGAACGCTCGACCCAGGTCTTCGTGGACACCGTGCGCGACGCCATCGACGAGCGTCTGGGCCCGCTGCTGCCGGCGCTGGAGGCCCTGCTGCGCCAGCAGGGCAGCAGCCTCGACGACATGGCGCGGCCGCCGCTCCTGCCGGTACCCGTGAAGGGCTGAAGGTCCGAGGGGCCGCGCCTCAACCCGCCTTGCGCGCGTCCATTCCTGCGTCGGCTTCCTTGGCCCTGGACTTCTTGTGCTTCGCCTGAAACGCCACGGCCGTGGCGAAGGCCGAATCTGCGAAGGCCAGCGCCGCGGCGAAGTCGGTGTCTGACAGTGACCGCGCGGCGTCGTGGCTGCGGTAGATGTTGGCGAACTGGCGCTCGCGCCCGGCCTGCACCAGCAGGTGGCCCACGCCCAGGGCTTCCAGCGCCTTCCACATCTTGGGGTTGTAGCCGCGCGTCATCTGCAGCACGAAGCCGACGGGGTCGTTGCGGCCCAGCACGGCAGTCAGGCGCAGGATCAGCTCGAAAGGCAGGCCGACCTTGCCCTTCTCGGCCAGGCCCAGCACGGCCGGGTCGTCGACCTCCAGCGCGCGGCCCAGGTCGTCCAGGGTCAGGCCGGCAGCGTGGCGCAGGTCGCGCAGCAGGGCGGCGCCCTTTTCGACGGCGGCCTTGGGGCCGGGCCTGTCGATGCGCGACTGGGCCAGGGTCAGCGCCACGTCGGTGGCCGCGCCGACGTTGCCCAGCATCGAGCTGGCGAACGACTGGGCCTGCCGGGCCAGCGCCGTGACGAGCGAGCCGCGGGGCGACGGGGCGGATTCGGCGCGCGGCGCGCGAACAGCGGTCTTGCGGGTTTTGGCGGTGCTCACCATGCGGGGCTCCCTGAGGACATCATGTGCGACATCACTTGCCAGATTGTGACCCCGTGCGGGCGATCAAGGCGCTGTGCACAGGCAGTGCAGGCTGGCGGTGGGCGTGCCTTGCGCAGCCAGCCCCGCCTGGGCCAGCCAGGCCAGCTCCTGCTGCATCTGCGCCGCTGCGGCCACCGCGGCCACCGCGGCAACAGGCAGGCCGGTGCGGTCCCACAGCGGCGGCAGGTCCAAGGCCGTGATCACGTCACCCACGCTCAAACCGAACCAGCCCAGCGCGCGCGACAGCCTGCCAGGCCCGCGTTCGACGACCTGCACGCGGGCGTCCGCCGCCAACCCGGCACGCCGGGCCGCCGCTTTCAGCGCGTCGTCGTAGCTGCCGGTGCGGTCAATCAGGCCGTGTGCCAGTGCCTGCGGGCCGGTCCACACCGCGCCTTGCGCCACGGCGTCGATGGCCTGTGGCGTGGTCTTGCGCGCGGCCGCCGTGCGGGTGATGAAGTCCTGGTAGGTGTGGTCGATGTCGGCCTGCACCAGGGCCAGTTGCCGCGCGTCGGGCGTGCGCCGCGGGTCGCGTGCGTCCTGCAGCCAGTGCGTGGTGTAGCCGCCAGTGCGCACGCCCAGCTTGTCCAGCGCGCCCTGGGCGCTGGGCAGCAGGGTCAGCACGCCTATCGAGCCGGTGATGGTGGCTTCGTCGGCCAGCACCTCGTCGGCAGCCAGGGCAATCAGGTAGCCGCCCGATGCGGCGACGTCGCCCATCGACACCACCACCGGCGTGCCGGCAGCGCGGGTGATCTCCAGTTCACGCCGGATCAACTCGCTGCCGTAAGCGCTGCCGCCGGGCGAATTGACGCGCAGCACGAGGGCCTTGATCTGCGGGTTGTCGCGCGCCTGGCGGATCAGCTTGATGGTGGCTTCGCCGTCGGTGATCAGCCCTTGCGCCACCACCACGCCCACGGCGTCGCCGCTCTGGCGCGGCTTCAGGCGGGCCAGGTAGGCGTCAAAGGAGACCTGTTCGTAGGTCTTGCCATCGGCGCTGGCGCGGCCGCGCTCGATCAGCGTCTTGCGCAGCTCGTCACCCGTCTTCAGCCCGTCGACCCAGCCCGAGGCCTGGGCCAGCCTGGCGCGGTCGCCGCCCAGCGCCAGCAGGCTGCCGGGCAGGGCGTTCAGTTCGCGCTGGATGCTGCCGGCGGGCAGCTTGCGCGCCCGCTCGACACCCTCGGTCCAGGTGCGCCACAGGGCGTCGTACAGGTTGGCGTCGGAACGCAGCGTTTGAGCTGACGGCGCGTTGGCGCTGAAGATCTCGCCCGCGTTCTTGAACTGGCCCGCGCGCACGACGTTGGCCTGGACGCCGACGCGGTCCAGCAGGTCGCGGTAGTAGTTGCGCCGGCCGCCCAGGCCGCTGATCTGCACGCTGCCCATCGGGTCCAGCCAGACCTCGGTGGCATGCGCGGCCACGAAGTAGGGGCGCTGGCCGTAGCCCGGCGCCCAGGCAAACACCGGCTTGCCGGCGGCCTTGAAGCGCTCCAGGGCCGCGGTGAATTCGCGCAACTGGGGCAGGCCGGCGCCGCCGAAGTCGTCCAGCAGCAAGACGGCGTGCGTGATCTTGGGGTCGGCCGCAGCGGCCTCCAGCACGGCCAGCAGGTCGCGCAGTTGCACGGCGCCGCTGCGCTCGCCGCGCGCCTGGCCAAGCAAGCGCTGCCGGGCCCCTTCGCTGCGATGTTCGACGAGTGGGCCCGACAGCGCCAGCACGAGGGCCGTCTTGTCCTTCAGCGCCGGCGGGCCGGGCCACAGGGCCCACACCAGCAGGCCCACCCCCAGCGCCAGCAACAACACGTTGAGCAGGGCGCGGCGGGTGCCGTCCAGGAGTCGCCAAAAGCCGACGGCCAGGCGTTGCAGGGCGAGCAGGGTGGACATGGGCGGAACCTCGGGGAGCGGTGGACGACTGACATCGCCAGCATAGTCGGCAGGCCGGGTCGGCGCGGCTTGCGATACTCGACTGCACCCATGCAGGCCGTTCTCGCCGTCACCGTCCCCTTCTTCGCGCTGGTCCTGGCGGGCTACCTGGCGGCGCGGCGCCATGTTTTGCCGGAAAGCGCCATCCCTGGGCTGAACGCCTTCGTCCTGTACTTTGCGCTGCCCTGCATGCTGCTGCGCTTCGGCATGGACACGCCGCTGTTCGACCTGCTCAACCCTGCCGTGCTGGCCGTGTACCTGGCCGCCGCGCTGCTGATCGTGTTCTTCACCGTGGCCGTCACCCTGGGCGAGCGCGTGCACCTGAAGGACGCGGCCTTCGGCGCGCTGGTGGCCGCTTTTCCCAACACCGGTTTCATGGGGGTGCCTTTGCTGGTGGCGCTGATGGGCCCTGCGGCGGCCGGGCCGGTGATCTGCACCGTGCTGGCCGACCTGGTGGTCACGAGCTCGCTGTGCATCGCCCTGGCCCAGGCGCATGGCGCCGCCGGGCAGGGCTCGCGCGAGGCCTTGAAGCGTGCGCTGCGCGGCCTGCTGGGCAACCCGCTGCCGTGGTCCATTGCGCTGGGTGCCGTGCTGTCGGTGACCGGGCTGCGCCTGCCCGGTCCGGTGGATGCCGTGGTCGCCATGCTGGCTGCTGCGGCCACGCCGGTGGCGCTGTTCACCATCGGCGCCGTGCTGTGGCGCGCCGGGCAGCACAGCCACACGCAGACGCGGCCGGTCGACTACGTGCCGGTGGCGCTCGTCAAGTTGTTCGTCCACCCGCTGCTGGTGTTTGCGCTGGCCGCCGGCGCGCGCGAACTGGGTGCGCCGCTCAGCATCTTCCAGATCACCGTGCTGACGCTGGCTGCGGCATTGCCGAGTGCCAGCAACGTGTCCCTGCTGGCCGAGCGCTACGGCGCCGACAACGGCCGCATCGCGCGCATCATCATGACCAGCACGGTGCTGGCCTTCGTCAGCTTTTCCGGCCTGGCCTGGCTGTTTGGTGTGCAGGCGCCGTAGCGGCGGCGTTCAAGTTCAGGCCCGGCGCTGCGCCATGGCCCGCGCGGCCTGGGCCACCAGCGCTGGTCCCTGGTAGATGAGCCCGGTATAGATCTGCACTAGGTCGGCGCCGGCATCGAGCTTGGCGCGTGCGTCGGCGCCGCTCATCACGCCGCCCACGCCGATGATGGGGTAGCCCGCGCCCAGCGCGGCACGCAGCTGCGTGATGACGCGGTTGCTGGCTTGAAGAAGTGGCGCGCCCGAGAGGCCGCCGGTCTCGTCGGCATGCGGCTGGCCCTGCACCGCGTCACGCGACAGCGTGGTGTTGGTGGCGATGACGCCGTCGATGCCTTGGGCCTGCAGCGTGGCGGCGATGACGCCGACCTGCGCCTCATCCAGGTCGGGCGCGATCTTCACGAACATCGGCACCCGCCGGCTGGTCTGGCGCGCCAGCACTTCGCGCCGCGCCTGCAGCGGGGCCAGCAGCGCACTCAGCGCCTCGTCACCCTGCAGCGCTCGCAGGTTCTTGGTGTTGGGGCTGGAGATGTTGACGGTGATGTAGTCGGCATGCGGGTACACGCCGTCCAGACCCAGCAGGTAGTCGTCCACCGCGTTTTCGATGGGCGTGGCGGCGTTTTTGCCGATGTTCAGTCCGACGATGCCGCCCGCCCGGCGAAAGCTGTGCGCGCGCTGCACGTTGGCCACGAAGGCGGCCAGCCCGCCGTTGTTGAAGCCCAGCCGGTTGATCAGCGCCTGCCGCGCCGGCAGCCTGAACATGCGCGGCTTGCGGTTGCCCGGCTGCGCCTGGGGCGTGACGGTGCCGACCTCGATGAATCCAAAACCCATGGCGCCCAGCCCGTCGATGCACTGGCCGTTCTTGTCCAGGCCCGCGGCCAGCCCGATGCGGTTGGAAAAGCTCAGCCCGGCGATCTGGACCGGGTCGTCGACCCGCGGCTGCGCCCACAGGCACTGCGCCGGCGTGTTCTGCAGCCGCGCGATGCTGCCCATCGTCAGGTCGTGCGCAGCCTCCGGGTCCAGGCCGAAGAGGAAGGGGCGGGTGAGGGCGTAGGGGACGGGGAACATGCGGCGGATTGTCTCAGCAGCCGCCGTCGATAATCGGTGCATGACTCAAGACGAACTCAAGGCCGCCGTCGGCCGCGCCGCACTCGCCTACGTGCAACCCGGCACGGTGGTGGGCGTGGGCACGGGCAGCACCGTCAACCACTTCATCGACGCGCTGGCGACGATGAAGGACCGCATCGAGGGTGCGGTGTCCAGCTCGCTGGCCAGCACGCGCCGGCTGCGCGGGCACGGCATCCCGGTCTACGACGCCAGCACGGTGGACAGCCTGCCGGTGTATATCGACGGCGCCGACGAGATCGACGCGCAGGGTTGCATGATCAAGGGCGGCGGTGCTGCGCTGACGCGCGAGAAGATCGTGGCTGACCTGGCCGAGCGCTTCATCTGCATCGCCGACGAGTCCAAGCGCGTGGCGGTGCTCGGCGCTTTCCCGCTGCCGGTGGAGGTGATTGCCATGGCGGTGCCCCAGGTGGCGCGCCGCTTCGCCGCTTTGGGCGGCACGGCCGTGCTGCGCCCGGGGGTCGTCACCGACAACGGCCACCCGTTGCTCGACGTGCACGGCCTGCAGATCACCGACCCGCTGACGATGGAGGCGGAAATCAACCAGTGGCCCGGCGTCGTTAGCGTGGGCATCTTTGCGCGCCACCGTGCGCAGGTTTGCCTGCTGGGCACAGCCCAGGGCGTGCAGACGCTGGTGTTCTAATCCAGGCTCCAAATTCGCTGAGGACAGCCCGTGGCAAAACCCAACTACTCTTTCGAAAAGCGCCAGCGCGAGCTGGCCAAGAAGAAGAAAAAGGAAGAGAAGGACAAGGAAAAGGCCGCACGCAAGGCAGCCGGGCTGCCGCCGCTGGCCGATGAGCCCGAAGAAGCCGATCCATCGGGCGAAGCCGGCCCGGCCTGAGGCCCTTTCTAGCGACCTGGCCCGCGGCGCGCGGCGCGCACCAGCCAGCGGCCTGGGTCGATGGCATCCAGCAAGCCTTGCTCCAGCGGCAGGGGCGTGCCCGCCACCTGAGCGGCCACCAGCGCCCCCATCAGTGGCGCCAGCGTGATGCCGCGGCCGCCCAGGGCGGTGCACACGAACAAGCCCTCCAGGCGCGGCAGCAGCCGGGCCTGGTCGGCGCATGATCCGGCAGCCACGGGCCGGGGCAGCGGCCCCACCACCGGCAGGCGGTCGGCAGCCTGCACGCGCCAGGCCACGCGGCCTTGCAACCGGGCACCCGCAGACGGTGCCAGGGCGCACAAGCGGGCCAGCCGCTGCAGGTTGAAGTCGTGGTCGGCAGGGCGCTCGCCGGCCTCGTCGTCGCCGATGTCTGAAGTCGCGCCGCACAGCACGCCCCCGCCCAGGGCGGCTGGCAAGGGCAGGGCGTAGCCGTCGCCGCCCAGCGGCAGAGCCAGCCCGCCCGCGTCGCCCTGCCAGTGGCTGAGCTGCCCGCGCGAGCGCTGCAATGGCCAGGCCGCCGCGCCCCAGGGCGCAAGCAGCTGCGCGGCCTGTGCCGCATTCGCCAGGACCACCACCGTGGCCTCGGCCAGCACCTGTCCGCCATCGTCCATCAGCTGCCAGCGTTCGCCAGCGCGTCGCAGGGCGGTGACACGCGTCGCCCCCACAAAGGGCAGGTCGCGCAGGAGGTGCTCGACCAGGGTGCGGGGCGCCAGCCAACCGCCGCCGGGGTAGTACCAGGCCGGGCCGGGCAGCGCCACGCCGGCGCGCCGGGACGCATCGGCGCGGTCCAGCGCCTGGACGTAGTCGGTCGGCAGGCCTTGTGCCTGCACCAGCACGCGCATGGAAGTGATGACGCCCAAGTCATCAGTCTGCACCCCGTGTGAGCTGCTGGCCTGTACGCGGAGCAAGCCCCCTGCCTGCCCGGCCAGGCTGCCGGCGCGCAGCAGAGGGTGCAGACTGCGCTGGGCCTGCAGCGCGGCGGCGCGCAGCAGGCGGGCGTGTGGGCCGTCCTCGGGGTGCACGGTGCCGTGGAACACGCCCGCCGGGTTGCCCGAGGCCTCGCGCGCGGGCTGCGGGTGCTGGTCGAGTACCTGCGCCTGCCAGCCCAACGCCTTCAGCGCCCGCGCAGCAAAGGCGCCGGCCAGCCCGGCGCCGACCACCAGCACGTCGGCCGGCGCGCGCGGTGAGGACGGACGCCGGCCGCGCGGCACGAAACGGGGCTGCCAGCGTGCGCGCATGAAGGCGGGGGCGACTGCGGTGGCCGGCGCCCGCGACAGCTCGAAGCCGGCGGCCGACAAGGCGTCGCACAGCGCGGGTGACGCACTGAGGCTGACCGCCGTTGCGCCCGGCGCGGCACGGCGCGCCAGCGACTTGGCCAGCGGCACCGGTTGCGGTGCCGTGGGGGCCATCGCCGCAGGGTGGTTGATGTAGAAAGCGTCTGCGGTGCAAGCCAACTCTCGTAGCAGCGCGGCGGTGTCGCCCCAGGCCAGCAGCAGGCGGACCCGGCCGGCCTCGAATTCCAGTGCATGCACATTCGGGGTCAGCGGCGGCCAGGCTTCGGCCAGCGCCCTTGCCAAGGCCGGCAGTGGCGACGCTGCATGCGCACGCGCCAGGTCGTCCCGGGTGGGAGGGTGGGGCTCGATGGCCACGTAATGCAACCAGCCGCAGCGTGCGGTGTGGCGCTGCCAGGCGTCCCAGGTGGCGATGAAGTGGTCGCCCAGGCCGAAACCGGTTTCCAGCACGGTGAAGTGGTCGCGACCGGCCCACCGGGAAGGCAACTGGTTGCCGTCCAGGAAGACACGGCGCGCCTGCGCCAGTGCTGCGGCGCGGTCGATGTCGGCGTCGAAGAAGTCGGGTGAGTGCGCGGTGCCGTCGGCGTCCCAGCGGATGCTCGCCGGCCGCACGGCGGCGGTCTTCATGGGCAGGCGTTCAACGGTGCGCTGCCAGCCATTGCAGCAGCGCTGGCTGCACCTGCGCCAGGCTGCGGTATTCCAGCACGGCGGGGCCCATGCTGGCGATTGCGTCGTGCAGCAGGGCGGCGCGCGCCGGTGTCTTCACAACCGTCGCCAGCAGCTGCACCTGCACGCTGATGGTGAAAACGGTCTGGTCCAGCCCGGGCAGGGGGATGAAGGTCTGCCGCTCGCTGCGCCACCAGGCGCGGTCGGCGTCGAACACCCCGCCCGGCCAGCGGACCGGGTCGACGTGCAGGGGATGCGCGTGCAGGCGCGGGTGCGGAGTGACGTTCCAGACGAAGCGCTCCCAGCGGTCGGGGCCGGCCACCATGCGCATCAAGGCGTCCGCGGCCTTGAGCAGCAGCGTGTTGTCGGCCACCGGGGCGTGCACGCTGGTGAAGTGCAGGCCGACCTTTTCTTCTGGCGCCCAGTGCGAGGGCAGGGCCACGGCCAGCCAGGGCAGGGTGCCCTGCCGGGTGTCGACGATGGCGAAATCCTCGGCAAAGGCCAGGCTCAGCAGGCCGGGCAAGCGCCACGCGGGCGACAGGCCGCCCAGGCAGCGTGCCACCTCATCGCCCAGGCCGAAGCCACCGGCGGAAAGTTGCGCCACCACGCCGCCGGTCACGGCCACGCCCAGGGCCCGCGCTGTCGCACCGTCCCAGGCGAAATGGCCGGGGTGCTCTGCGGCTGCGTGGGCCGCCAGAGCGTGCAGCGCGGGCTCGGCATCGAAGCCGGGTACGGTCTGCAGCGCCAGGGTGGGGAACGCCGACAGCACCGCCAGCTTTTCCCGCTGATGTGGCGCGCCCGGCGCCAGCGGCCTGAGCTGCGCCGCGCCCGGCGCCAGCCGGCGCAGGCCGGGCTGCATGCGAAAGGGCGCGGTGACAGCGGCTTCAAAGTCAAAGGTCATGACGGCTTGATGATGCCTCGGCCAAGAAAAAAGGCACCCGCAGGTGCCCCGTCAGGTGCGTGGGGAAATCAGACGCGCTTCTTGTACTCGTGGGTGCGGGTGTCGATTTCGACGCGGTCGCCGTTCTCGACAAAGATCGGCACGCTGATGACGAAGCCCGTGCCCACCAGCTTGGCCGGCTTGAGTACCTTGCCCGAGGTGTCGCCCTTGACGGCGGGGTCGGTCTCGATCTCGCGCACCACCGTGGTGGGCAGTTCGACACTGATCGCCTTGCCGTCGTAGAACACGACTTCGACGGCCATGCCGTCTTCGAGGTAGCTGATGGCGTCGCCCATGTTCTCGGCCTCGACCTCGAACTGGTTGTACTCGGCGTCCATGAAGCAGTACATCGGATCGGCAAAGTAGGAGTAGGTGCAGTCCTTCTTGTCCAGGATGATCTGGTCCATCTTGTCGTCGGCCTTGAACACCGTTTCGGCGCCAAAGCCGCTGAGCAGGCTTTTCATCTTCAGGCGCACCGTGGCGGCATTGCGGCCGCCGCGGCTGTATTCCGTCTTGAGCACGACCATCGGGTCCTTGCCCTGCATGATGACGTTGCCGGCGCGAATTTCCTGGGCGATTTTCATGACTGGATTCCGTGGAAAGGTTGGGGCGCCCCGGCCGTGGCCGCGCGTGGCGCAAAGCCCGAAATTCTAGCAGCTGCGGCCGGCTGCACTGCGGGCTTTCCCGGATGCGAAGGCCAGTAGCTGGTCGATCAGGCTGGTTTGCGCCGACAGGCGGTCGCGTCCGCACTCGCAGGCCTGCCGCCATTCCGGCTGCAGTGGCGGCAGGCCGGGCCAGGGCATGGCGCCCACGCCGTTCCAGGCCCGCCACAGCCGCGCCACGGCGGGCGGCGCGCCCCAGGTGTCGAGAAACGCCTCCAGCTTGGCCACATGGGCGCCGTCGTGTTGCGGGTAGATCTGCCAAACGAAAGGTTTGCCGGCCCACAGCGCACGCACCAGCGAATCTTCACCGCGCACGAAGTTCAGGTCGCAGGCCCACAGCAGGCGGTCGTAGTCGTCCTGGCTGAGCCAGGGCAGGCGTGCCAGGCGCACATTCGGCGGCGCGGTCTGCACCTGGCGCTGGGCCGGGCCGGGGGTCAGCAGCAGCAGCGTGGGCTGTTCGGCCAATGACTGCAGCAACGCGGGCAGGGCCGGGTTGTCGTAGCAGAACAGGCTGACCACAAGTTCGCCTGGCCGCGGTGCGCAGCCCAGGTTGTCCAGGAACGCGGCGCTGTCGGCCGCGGCAATGCGCGGCAGCAGGTCGGACTCGCGCAGCAACCCACCCGTGCCCTGGGCGAAGCCAGGATAGAAGAACCACTTCATCAACCCGTTGTGCTGCGGCGAGGGCAGGCCGTGCGAGCGTTCGACATGAGCCTCGGCGCTGAGGTACTCCAGGTTCAGCCACACCGGTGGCCGCGCACTTGCGGCCATGGCGGCGACGAAGGCCGGCGGCGGGTCACACCCAAAGGCCTCGATGACGACGTCACCGCAGGCCAGCGCGTCGCCATCCTGTGGCCAGGGCCGCACCAGCACGCCAGGCACGCCGCCCGGCGCCATCCAGGCCAGCGCCGATGCGTCGTCAATGACCAGGCTGACCTGCTGGCCGCGCGCCGCCAGGCCGCGCGCCAGGCGCCAGCACACGCCGACGTCGCCCAGGTTGTCGATGACGCGGCAGAACAGGGTCCAGTGCATGTGGTGAATTATCGAAGCCGGGCCGGACTGCGGCGTTGGCGGTGAAAATCGCGGCGCCATGAACGAGACCGACCCATCCCCCGAGCCCGACACCGCCCCCAGCGCCGACGCCGCACGTGCCCACCTGCTGGCCGAGGTGGCCGCGCTGCCCGGGCTGCCGGGCGTGTACCGCTGGATCGACGCGCAGGGGGCCGTGCTCTACGTCGGCAAGGCGCGGCACCTCAAGAAGCGGGTCTCCAGCTACCTGCACAAGGACCATGGCGGCAGCCGCATCGGCCACATGGTCAGCAAGATCGTGCGGCTGGAGACCACCGTGGTGCGCAGCGAGGCTGAGGCCTTGCTGCTGGAAAACAACCTCATCAAGTCGCTGCAGCCCAGGTTCAACATCCTGTTTCGCGACGACAAGAGCTACCCCTACCTGAAGATCACCGGCACCGCGGCGAGCGCCGAAGCGATGACCGTCCGGCGCGGCGCGGCCGGGCCGGTGTCGGCCGTGCACACGCCGCGCATGGCCTACTTTCGCGGCGCGGTCGACCGCAAGCACCGCTACTTCGGGCCCTACCCGAATGCCTGGGCGGTGAAGGAAACCATCCAGCTCATCCAGAAGGTGTTCCGCCTGCGCACCTGCGAGGACACGGTGTTCAACCACCGGTCGCGGCCTTGCCTGCTGTACCAGATCCAGCGCTGCTCCGGCCCCTGCGTGGGTTTGGTCGCGCCCGAGGATTACGCCCGCGACGTGCGTGACGCCGAGCGCTTTTTGCTGGGCGAACCGCAGGCCGTGGTCGAGGACCTGCAGTCGCAGATGATGGCCTGGGCCGAGGCGTTGGAGTTCGAGAAGGCGGCGGCCGTGCGCGACCGCATCGGATCGCTGTCGCGCGTGCTGCACCAGCAGTCGGTGGACGCCAGCAGCCTGTCTGCGGCCGACAAAGATGTGGACGTGCTGGCCGTGAAGGTGGCCGGCGGCCGTGCCTGCGTGAACCTGGCGATGGTGCGCGGCAGCCGCCACCTGGGCGACCGTGCCTACTTCCCGACCCACGTCGACGACGGTGCCGCGCTCAGTGCCGACGAGGCCGAGGACCGCGCCATGGAACGCGACGAGTCCGGTGCGGCCGGTGCTGTGCAGCGCACGCCCGAAAGCGCCGTGCTGGAGGCCTTCATCGCCCAGCACTACATCGGCCAATCGGTGCCGCCTCAACTGGCCACCAGCCACCCGGTGGACCCGGGCCTGATCGAGGCGCTGTCCGAATCGGCCGGGGTGCGCGTGCGCTGCACGCACCAGCCGCGCGAGCAGAAGCGCATCTGGCTGGAGATGGCCTCCCGCGGCGCTGAGCTGGCGCTGGCGCGCCTGCTGGCCGAGGAAGGCTCGCAGCAGCAGCGCACACGGGCACTGGCCGACGCGTTGGAGCTCGACGTGGCCGACCTGGCGCAACTGCGCATCGAGTGTTTCGACATCAGCCACACCGCCGGCGAGGCCACGCAGGCGTCGTGCGTGGTGTTCGAGGACCACCAGATGCAGAGCAGCCAATACCGCCGCTTCAACATCGAAGGCATCACCGGCGGTGACGACTACGCCGCCATGCGCCAAGTGCTGACGCGGCGTTACGCGCGCCTGGCCGAGGCCGTGGCTGCAGGCAAGGCCGATGACGCCGAGCCCGCCCCGGCCACCGCGCCTGCCGATACATCCAACCGGCCGCTCGCCGACGACACCGCGGCCACACCCAAGGCCCGCCGCCGCGGCCAGGCGCGCCTGCCCGACCTGGTGCTGGTCGACGGCGGCCGCGGCCAGGTGTCGATGGCGCGCGGCGTCTTTGAGGAGCTGGGGCTGGATGTCTCGCTCATCGTCGGTGTCGAGAAGGGCGAGGGCCGCAAGGTCGGTCTTGAAGAGCTGGTCTTCGCCGACGGCCGCGAGAAGGTCTACCTCGGGCACGACTCGGCGGCGCTGATGCTGGTGGCGCAGATTCGCGACGAGGCGCACCGCTTTGCCATCACCGGCATGCGCGCCCGCCGCGCCAGCGTGCGCACGGGCGGCAGCAAGCTCGAGGACATCCCGGGCGTCGGCCCGCGCAAACGGGCGCGGCTGCTGCAACGCTTTGGCGGCGTGCGCGGTGTGGCCAATGCGGGCGTGGACGACCTGACCACCGTCGAAGGCATTTCCAAGGACCTGGCCGAGGAGATCTACCGTGCACTGCATTGACGGGCTTGGGCCGCTGATTCGGCCGGCCGCCGCCGTTCTGGTGCTGCTCCTGGCAGGCTGCGCCAGCGCGCCGCCTGCACCTCATGCCGCGTCTGCATCCGCACCGGCCGCGGCGGTCTCGCCCAGGCCGACCGTGACACCGCCGCCGGCCCCGGCCGCCGCTGCAGCCGGTGCGGAGGCTGCAGGGCCCGAGGTCAGCAAACCCAAGGCGCCGCCGCGCTACGTGAAGCTGGGCCCGCCCAGCACGCCGCGCAGCTGGGACGAACTGCGCCTGCAGGCCGCGCAGCGCATGGTGGCGGCGCATCCCGACACCAGCTATGTCGGCACGCCGCCTTCCATCTTGCTGGCCATCCCGATCCTGGAAATCGAGCTCAACGCCGACGGCTCGGTGCGCTACATCAAGATGATTCGGGTGCCTGGCCAGGCGCAGGACACGCTGCAGTTGGCCATCGCCGCCGTGCACCGCGCCGCGCCGTATGGCGATGTGTCCAGGCTGAAGAAGCCCTGGAAGTTCATGGAGACCTTTCTGTTCGACGACGACCGCCGCTTCATGCCCCGCCTGCTGGACCGCTGAGCGGCCGACTGCCTGCCCTGGCAACGGCACAATCGCCAGATGTTCCTGACCATTCCAACGCTGCTGACCTGGGCCCGCATTGCGGCCATCCCGTTCATCGTGGGGGTCTACCACCTGTCCTGGGACATGGGTACCAAGAACGTCGTGGCCACCACGCTGTTCGTGCTGTTCGCGGCCACCGACTGGCTGGACGGCTGGTTGGCGCGCAAGCTCAACCAGACCTCGGCCTTCGGCGCGTTTCTCGACCCCGTGGCGGACAAGTTCCTGATCTGCGCCTGCCTGCTGGTGCTGCTGGAACAGGGGCGTGTGCCCTCGCTGGTGGCGTTGATCATCATCGGTCGCGAGATCGCGATTTCGGCATTGCGTGAATGGATGGCCCACATCGGCGCCTCGCGCAGCGTGGCCGTGCACATGCTGGGCAAGCTCAAGACGGTGTCGCAGATGGTCGCCATCCCGTTTTTGCTGTACGACGGCGTGGTCTTCGGCGGCTTCGCCACCCGGCCATGGGGAACGGCACTGATGTGGGTGGCGGCGGTGCTCACCGTGTGGTCGATGGTCTACTACCTTCAAAAGGCGATCCCCGAGATCCGGGCCAAGGCCAAATGACGGCTGACGAGCGGCGGGCCGGCCTGCTGCTGGCCATGCCCCTGGTCTTCGTGCTGATCTGGAGCACCGGTTTCATCGTCGCCCGCTACGGCATGCCGCACGCACCGCCGCTGGGTTTCCTGAGCTGGCGTTATGCGCTGTCGGTGGCCGTGTTCCTGGTCTGGATTCGCTTGTCGGGCGCTGCCTGGCCCACCGACCGGCGGCAGTGGATGCACCTGGCTGTCGTGGGGCTGGGGGTGCACGCGGGCTACCTGGGCGGCGTGTGGGCTGCAGTGAAGGGCGGCATGGGCGCAGGCACGGCGGCGTTGATCGTCGGCTTGCAGCCGGTGCTCACGGCACTGTGGGTCAGCGCGACAGGCTCCGGGCGGCACGTCACGCCGCGGCAATGGCTGGGGCTGGCGCTGGGCCTGGCGGGCCTGCTGCTGGTGGTGTGGCGCAAGCTGGGCCTGGGCGAGGTGACTGCTTCGAACCTGTCGTTCGGTGTGCTGGCCTTGCTGTCCATCACAGCAGGCACGCTGTACCAGAAGCGCTTCGTCAAGCCTTGTGACGTGCGCACCGCCAACACGGTGCAACTGCTGGCGGCATTCGCCGTGACGGCGCCGCTGGCACTGTTCGAGTCGGGCAGGTTCGAACTCCACCCCGAACTGGTGGGGGCCATGGCCTGGTCGGTGCTGGTGCTGACGCTGGGCGGCAGCTCTCTGCTGTACCTGCTGATCCAGCGCGATGCCGCCACGGCCGTGACCAGCCTGCTGTACCTGGTGCCGCCCAGCACGGCCGTGATGGCCTGGGTACTCTTCGGCGAACAACTCACCGCCCCGGTGCTGGGCGGGCTGGCCCTGACCGCCGTGGGCGTGTGGCTGGTCGTGCGGGCGCCGACACTTCAAAC